>JBFGFY010000028.1:0-23392 GCA_041579355.1 Longimicrobiales bacterium
CCAAAGTCGGTGAGGTCGTCACGGCCCGGATGCACGAGCGGGCCCGGCTGCAAAGCCGGGCCCGCCGCGTTTGGAGCTCCCGCGTGGGAAGCGTTACCGGTTCGCCTGAGCGATCGGCGTTGCCTCTCTCTGCTTCTTGATCGCCTCGAACTGCTCGTCGCTGAGGTAGGTGATGTTCACCCACATGTGCGACATCTCGTCGGGTCCGCGCCGCCCGAACACGACCCACTGGTTCGGGTCCGGATTGAGCGGGTTGTCGGCCGTGTTGTCGAAGACCGCGCTGAACAGCAGCACGGTGCCCTTCGGGAGGAGCGGCTTGGCGTCCGCCTCGAACTCGTAGCCGAGCTGCCAGATGTGCTTGTAGTCCTCGACCTTGCCGATCATGATCCGCTGCCCGTCGGGCGTAATCGCCTCCATCCCCATCTCCTTGCCGCGCGTGTGCATGTGCGGCCGGAAGCTGCTGATGAGCGTGTTCTCCTCGAGCACGTGCACGCCCTGCAGCACCTGGTAGCCGTGCGGCGGGATGAGGATGTCGTTGGCGCGGCTCATGGGCCGGTCGTGCCCGTTGTGGCGATCGACCCGGAAGAGGACCTCTCCTTCCGTCTCGAGATCCGGCGTCTCGCCGCGCGGCATGAGCCAGATGCCGATGTCGACCACGTCGTTCGGCACGTCGTGATCGACGGACAGCGCGGAGTAATGGATGTTCCAGTCCACGGTGCCCGGCCCGGCCGGGAGCTTCATGCCCACGCCCTCGGGGAAGACCTCGTAGCCCTTGCCGACGCCGTAGTGAGCGATGCCCACGCCGTCGCGCCGGCCGTTCTCGTCGTTCTCGAAGATCAGGGTCGCGTGACCATGGTGCACGACGAGCAGGCCGTCCGGATAACGGGGCTTGAACTCGTACGCGAACATGTAGCGCTCTTCACCGAGCGGCTGCCAGTCGACGACCGGATTCCACCACTGGTCCTGGCCGTACGCCTCGACCGAGTAGGGAGTGGACTGGACCACGATGTCCGGCGCCCGGCCGATGATCCGCTCGGCCTGCCATGCGCCGCCCTCGGGGAGGACGGGTGCGGGCGGCAGGTCGGCCTGGTTGCCCCGCGGCAGCCCGGCGTCGACCCAGGCTACGATCGTCTGGATCTGCTGGTCGGAGAGCGACACCCCGTTGGCGAACTCCTGGATGCCCAGCGTCCTCTCGGCGTGCCAGGGCGGCATCTGCCGGGTCGCGACGCGGTTCCGGATCCGCGGGGCGTAGCGTCTCGCGTCTTCGTAGGTGAGCAGGGACATCGGGGCGAACGACCCCGGGCGGTGGCACTCTACGCAGTTCTCGTAGAGGATCGGCGCCACGTCCTTGGTGAACGTCACGTCCTGGGCTGCGAGCGGCTGTGCGGCGCCACCCACGAGCACGGCCAGCGCGGTGTACGCGAGCCCCAAGCCGATCCCGATGCTTCCGGATTTGGCCGTCATCTGTTCCCTACTCCTTTTCCCCGGAGGGAAAGTCACGCGGTTGCCCCACCCCACCCTCGAACGCTGCTACGTCGCTGCTAACGGCTCACCGTAACCGGGATGTACCCGTTGGTCCAGCAACAGTGGAACTCGAAGTTCGCAGTGCGGTCCAGGGACTGCACCAAGATCTCATATTCGCCCGGCTGGCTGAAGGTCACGCTGGTCCGGGCGGCACCCCTGTTGTTCTGCAGGGAGATCATCTGCTCGGCCGGCCGGAAGGTCACGGCTCCCGGCCCCTTGTAGTGGATCCACCCGACCCAAAGCTGCTCCTCGAACGGATGCTCGAGCAAGACGCTGAGCTCGAGCGGCTGGCCCACACGCGCCGTCCGCGGCTGGGAGACCATGCCCTTCCGCCCTTGGAATGCCGGGCCTCCCTCGGTGAACCGCACGGTCGGCGCGAGCTCTCCCATGCCGTCGGAGCGCGGCTCGTCGAGCACGTATTCGATCTTGATGGTGCCCGGGGTCCGGACTGGGCCGTCCTCGCCGTCCCGGTGGAGCGTCCACCAGATCTGGTCGTTCTCGGAGAAGGAGGCCGGGACGGTCACCGTGAAGGCACACCAGACGCGGCGGAACCGCGAGCTGAACGGCGAAGCCTCGCTCATGCCCGGCACGGGCGTGAAGTGCGTGGGCTGCCGCCCGTCGTACTGCCTGGGCTCGATGAAGTTGCGCTCACCGAGCGGGATGTCCACCGCCTCGTCCAGGTTCAGGTTGAAGTAGCCGAAGCAGATTTCGTTGGTGCCGTCCGCGTTCCGGTACCACCCCTCGTAGATCGGGACGATGGGCTGGGCGAACGAGCGCAGCACCTGCTCATTGAAATAGCGCCGCTCGAATGGGATCCGCTGGGCCTCGAGGGGCGTCAGCGCCGCAGAAAGGAGCCAGGCGACGGCCAGCGCCGCGACCCACCGGGTCCACCGCGTTTTGGCCGTCACCGACTCCTCCTGTTCACCCGTCCTGCTGGTTCGCCTGGGCGATGCGATTGTCGCGTTGGCGCTTGAGGAACTCGAAGTCCTCGTCGCTCATGTGCGTGACCCCGATCCACATGTGCGACATCTCGTCGCCGCTGCGCCTCCCATAGATGACCCATTGGTCCGGGTCAGGGTTGACCGGGTTGTTCGCCGTGTTGTCGTACCAGGCGGTGAGGAGCAGGACCGTGCCCTTGGGAAGCAGCGGCATCGCCTGGTCCTCGATGAGGTACGTGATGTGCCAGAGCCCGTTCCAGTTGACCTTGCAGAGAACCTCCGTCCGGCCGTCCGGATAGATGGCCTCGAGCTGCTGCGACGAGCCGCGCAGGTGCATGTGCCCGCGGCAGCTATGGATGCGCGTGTTCTCCTGGAGCACCTGCACACCCTGGGTCACTTGGCGCCCGTGCGGCGGGAGGACGAGCTGCTGGAGCGTCTGCGAAGCTCCGTCCACCATGATCTCCCTCTGGGAGCTCCAGTTCACGTCTCCTTCGGTCTTGAAGCGGGGCTCCTCACCCTCCGGGTAGAACCACAGTCCCACCTCCACCACGTCGTCGTCGACCGCCGCGCCGTACGGGTAGTAGTGGATGTTGAAGCTGAGCTTGTCGCCCGGGGCGACGCGCTGACCGGTGTTCGCCGGGTAGATGTCGAACGGCTTACCCACACCGAAGTTGGAGAAGCCGCTCCCGCGCCCGTCGGACCCGGCCGGGACCAGGTTGCTGTTGGCGTGGTGCACGACCTTCCTGCCCAGCGGATACGAAGGCTTCGTCTCGTTCGCCATCACCCAACGCGGACCCGGGAGACCCTCGACCATGACCTCGGGCGTCCACCAGATGTCCAGGCCGCTCTCGGGGATGTCGATCGGAGCGGAGCGGATGATCAGGTCCGGGGGACCGAACTGCGCCTCGAGGCGCCACTCGGAGCCCGAGGGGAGCACGGGAGGCTGCGGAGCCCGTGCCGGATCACCCTGGGCCGCGCCACTCTCCGCCCAGGCCACGACCGTGGCGATCTCGGCGTCGGACAGCGAAACGTCGTTCTTGAAGTCCTGGATGCCGATGTCCCGGTCGATGTGCCACGGCGGCATCTCGCGCGACGCCACCATCTCGGAGATGCGACGCGAATACCGCCGCGCGGACTGGTAGTCGATCAACGAGAAGGGCGCGATCCCCTCGGGCTGGTGACACTCGACGCAGCTCTTGTAGAAGATCGGCGCCACGTCGCCCGCCCACGTGACCTCCTGGGCGACCGATGCCGTCGGCTGCGCGCCGAGAAGGAGGACCGCCGCCGCGAGAGCTACCGCCACCCGTCCGATGCCTAGTCCGTTCGTGGCCATCTTTCCGATCCTCCTACTCCGTCAGGGGGCTACCGTGACCCTCACGTAGCCGTTGGTATAGCAGCAGTGCTGCACCAGCGCCGAAAGCGTCTGCAGCGCGGTGATACGCACCATGTACTCGCCGGGCTCCGCGAACGTCGCGCGTGTCCGCGTCTCGCCGCCCTCGCCGGCCACTTGAGCCTGCTGTGGCTCGAAGGAGACCGCCGCGGGGCCCTGGTGGTCGAACCAGAAGACGAGGTGCCGCTCCTGGTTGAGGGGCTGCACGGTCGCCGCCAACTCGATCGGGACGCCGACCCGTGCCCGCAGCGGCTCGGACTGCACGGGGCCGCTCCGCCCCCGCCCCTCGACCCCAGAGGGCGAGAGGCGCACGACGGACGCGGCCGGCGCGCTCGTGAACGCCTCGAGGTTCTCGACGCGGTACGTCTCCACGCGGATGCGCCCGGGCACCTTCACCGTCTTGCCGTCGTAGCGGAGCGTCCAAACGACATCCTGCGCCGGGTCCCAGCCCGGCGCGAGCCGCACCGTGAACACGGCCTGATGGCGGTAGTGCCGTTGCTCGCCCTCGCGCCCACGCGGAGGCGCGGGCATGAAGAACGTCGGCTGCATCCCGTTGTACTGGCTCGGCTCCAGGAAGTTGTCCGGGCCGATCGGGATGTGGAACGTCTCCCCGAAGTTCAGGTTCATGTAGCTGAACGAGAGGTCGTGTGTCCCCACTTCGTTCGGGTACCACCCCTCGAAGATGGGGATGAGGGGTTGGCCGCGGTCCGAAAGCGTGGACGCCACGTACCCGTTGGGCCAGTCGCTCCACAGGCCGCCGAACTGGCGCTCCTGCCCTCCGAAGACGCTCTCCTGGGACGTAACGGGGGCGGCCGCAACCGCAGTCGCGAGGGCGAGGATCGCCCACCCCACGAGCGAGCGACTCGTTCGTGTCAGTTCCGTCCCGCCTGTGCGGCCTAGGCGCCCATCGAGGCTCATCCGCAATCCCTCAGCACTACTCGAGGATACGCAACCTTCATATGCGTTAGGGGAGGGACACCCCGCAAGGGTGCCCATCGTTCCATGGTCGAGGGCTCATAAACAGATGGCGCGGGGCCGGCCCTGGCGGACCGGCCCCGCGCGCCCTGACCCGGCCGCTACGAGCAATCGATCATGTTGCCGGCGTAAGCCGGATCCGTTCCGAGGTTCCGGTTTGCCGTGACCTCGAGGAACGGGACGGGCCACGACCGGCCGGTCGCTTGGACCTGGCCGTACTCGTCGGTGCTCTCCCAGGCCGGATATCCCCACCGGAGCTTGTCGCCCGCCTGTGTGCCCTGCATCCACAGCTCCCGGCGGCGCTCCTCGCGCACCGCGGTCAGCTGCTGCGCGGCCGTCAGGCCGGCCCACGTCGCGGCGCTGATCGTTGGCAGCGGCCATGCGCTCGTATTGAGCTCCGAGTGCAGGCCGGCCGTGCTCGTGCGGAGCGTGTTGATGATGGCCAGAGCCTGCGCCGGATCCGCCTCCGCGATCATGAGCTGCGCCTCGCGCCACGTCGAGAAGGGAATCTCGGAGTCCTCCCCGCCGTACTTCATCTGGATGCGCCGCTGCAGGAGCCCCCGCTCGTCGAGCACGCCCGGCGGCTCGAGGATCGGCACGCGCGGGTCGGCGATGCCGTTGTCGACGGTATGGGTACCGTTCGGCGCGAGCGTCAGCTTGGCGTAGTGCACGTGCGGCATGATGTTGTCGCCGATGTTGTCGGACTCGTAGATCCGATTGTTGCGACGACCCGGCGAGTTGTCGTACGTCGCCAGGTACTGGAAGCCCTGCGTCACGGCGCCCGCGTACGTGAGCACGTTGGCGTTGTTGCCCATGTACAGGTTGGCTCGGGCGCGGCCGACGCGCGCCGCGTTGAGCACCGCCGTCGCCTCGGACACGCGCGACCCAGCGTTGATCGCCGCGTTCGCGCGTGTCATCGCCTCCGAGAAGCGCGTCGCCGCCTCGGCGTACGTCGCCGCGCGGGACATCAGGGGACCCCCGTCGATCGTCACCGCGCAGAACTGCTCGCCCAGGAGCTGGATCGCGTACCCCTCGTACAACCTCGCCTTCGCGACGAGGAAGTCGAGCGCTTGCACACTCCCGGCCGGGTACGTGTTGAGGAGCTTGTCGACCGCCCTCGCCCCCTGCTGCCTGGGCAGCTGCATCGTGCTCCACACCGGGCCCGTGCCAGAGTCACACGGGTCGGCATACACGTTCACGAGCGTCGACCGGAGCCCCGAGAGGGCGTCCGGACGGCTCTGGCTCGTGTTCAGGAACTCCTCGTACCACTGTCCGGGGAACCGGATGTAGTCCACCAGGCCGCACTCGAAGTCGGCCTGAGCAGAGAGCACGAGGGTTTCCGCCAAGCGCGGATCGTTCAATGCGTCCGAGGTCACGAACCCCGGCACGTCCACCTCGAGCAGGCCCTCGCACGCCGCCAAGCCGGCGACGAGGAGGGGAACCATGAGGACACCCAGGAAGCGGCGGCTTCGCCGGCTTCCCGCTGCCCGCTGCATTCTGTAGTACCTCATCTCGAACCTCCGTCGAGTCGTTGATTCCGTTGCGAGTGGTCGTCGGGACATCGTCAGAACGTCACGCCCAAACGGACCGTCCACTGGGGAACGGGAGGCCAACCGCCTCCGTCCTCGCCGCCGAAGATGTAGTTCGAGCGGCCGATCTCGGGATCTGAAATCAACTCGGGGTACTTGAGCCTCGGGTCGCCTGCGACCTCCTGCTGCAGCCAGAGCCGCGCCACGTTGCGGGCCCCGACGCGGATGTTCGCTGCGCTCGCGCCGATCTGCTCCGCGATGGAGGTCGGCACGTTGTAGCTGAGCGAGATCTCGCGCAGCTTCAAGAAGCCCGCCTGTGCGAATCCGAACCCGTTACGCGTGACCCCGATGTAGGCCATCGCGAGAGGGTCGTCCTGCAGCCAGACGGCTTTCGCGCTGGGGTGGCTCGTGTAGCGCGCGGTGAGGTAGTCGTGCGCCATCCAATGCCCCCACTGCGCGTCGAAGTTCGCCGACACGCGGATGTCGTCGAAGATCGTGACCGTAGGCGTCACGTTGAGGAGCCGTGTCGGATCGGTCCCCCCCCATACCAGGCGCGGCGCCTGATCGCAGGGCACCGGGGCACCGCCGAAATCGACGCCGTACGTCGAGCCGTCGGCGCGCGTGATCTGCCTGCCCGTTCCGCCGTCGCACATGATGTTCGTCACACGACCGCGGTTGCCGCTCACGAAGTCGGCCGAGAGGACGCGCTTGTCCGAGGCGACCGCGATGGGGAAGCCCTCGTAATGGGCCCGCGCCCGACCTTCCTGGATCCGCTCGATGCCGCCCATGTCGTCGATCCGGTTCCCCTGCGTCGTGAACGCGAGGTCCAGATCGAGGCGCACGGGTCCTTCATCGATCGCCTGGATGCTCAGGCTCGTCTCGGTCCCCCAGTTGCTGACCTGCCCGATGTTCACGAACTGGACCGGGCTGGACGGCTCGTTGTTCTCTGGCGCCCAGAGTGACGGTGGGATCGTCTTCGGGATGATCGCGTCCTTCGTCCACCGTCGGTAGTAGGTGAAGCTGCCGCCGATGCGACCATTGAGGACCGAAGCGTCGAACCCGAGCTCGATCTCCTCACCCACCTCGGGACCCAGGTCCGCGTTGCCGAACGTGCCCGCCTGGTTGGCTGCCGACGGGTCGGGCGTCAGGATCGGCGCCCCACCGGGTCCCGTCGAGGGGAAGAAGAGCTGGGTGGCCGCGAAGGCGTCCGGCTGCTGGCCCGCCTTACCCCACGCGCCACGCACGCGCAGCTGATCGACCCAGTTCACGTTCCAGAAGCTCTCCTCGTGTAGGACCCACGTGGCGCTCAGCTTCGGGTAGATCGCCGCCTCGTAGTTCTTTCCGAACGCGCTGTTGTCGTCTCCGCGCACCGCGGCCGTCAGGAAGATGCGGTTCTCCCAGTCGAACTGCTCCTGGATGTAGACACCGACCGTCGTGTTCTCGACGAAGGTCTCGCTGGCGTCCCTCTGCGAAGCCGCGGAGACCGTCGAGAGCGACCGCACGGAGAACTGCTCGCCGTGGCTGCTCGTGTTGTATTGCGCTTTGTTGTAGAACTGGATCCCGTAGGACGTCGACGTGCCGAGTCGCTGCTCCAAGAGGCGGAGGTTCGCCGTGCCGGAGAAGTCGACGGTCCACACCGGGTGATCCCGAACGGAAACCGTCTTGTCGCCGTCCCTTCCGTTCGAGCCCCACCAGAAGGTGGTGCCCTCGGCGGCGAAGAAGGTCTCCTCACGCTCGTAGACCTGGTCCAGACCGACCGTGAGGCGGTGGCTCAGCCACTCGGTGGCGTTCAGGGTCGTCTGGAGGCTCCAGGTGCTGCGCTTCGAGCGCGTGAACTGGTTGTAGCGGTCGGGTAGGTACCGTTCGGGGCCGCCGTCCCGCCAGCCTCGGTTCTGGGGGCCGTTCGGGCACACGCTCGGGTCGCTGCTGTCACCGCACGACGCCACCGTGCCGTTGGCGTTGAAGTAGCCGGTCGGCACACCGCCCCAGCCGTACTCCCCGCCCCAGAAGAAGCTGGGGTCGCGGTTCAGGCCCTGGGCGTACAGCCCGGTGAGCTGGATGCTGATGCGATCGTTCGGCGTCACGCCGATGTTCGCCTGCACCGTGTTCCGCTCGTCTTTGTTCCAGAAGACGATGCCGTCCTGGTCGCTCCGAGCCAGCGAGAACGAGTAGCGCACCACGTCCGTGCCGCCGCGCACCGCGGCGTTGTAGCGCTGCACCAGGCCGTTCTGCCACGGGTACATGAAGCCCTGCTCCCGCGAGTGGTCCGCGAGGTTGAAGCCGATCAGCTGGTCTTCGCTCGTGCAGGGGACCGTCGCCGGCGTGCACCCGGCGTTCGGGTTGGGTGCCCACGTGAGCCGGTTGTAGCCTTCCCAGTCCGGCCAGTAGTTCTGACCCAGCTCGGCGCTGAACTCGTAGACCGGGGCACCCGTTTGACCGCGCTTCGTGACGATCTGGATCACCCCGTTCGAGGCCTCCGTGCCGTACAGCGTGGCGGCTGCCGGGCCCTTGATGATCTCGATGCTCTCGATGTTGTTCGGATCGAAGTCCGCGAGGCGCGACTGGTTGTAGTAGCGCCCGACGTTCGTGCGGTTGTCGTTCAGGCGCACGCCGTCCACGTAGATGATCGGATCACCCGCCAGACCCAGGCTCGAGTGGCCTCGGATCCGGATCTTCGAGCCACCGCCGGCCCCCGTGGGGGGCTGGAGGTGCACGCCCGGCGTGCGCCCGATCAGCGCGTCCTCGAACTGCGTGATGGGGGCGCCGGCGGCGATCTCGGAGACGTCCAAGGCGGCGACGACGTTGCCGATCGCCCTCCGCTGGGAGCCTCCGGCGGTGCCCGTTACGATGACTTCGTCGAGCTGCAGCGCCTCCTCGGAGAGGCGGAAGTCGTTCACCACCGTCTCGCCGGGCACGACCGTGATCTGGGCCGTCGCCACGCGGTAGCCGATGCGCTCCGCCGTCACCGTGTGCGTGCCCGCGGGCACGTTGAGGAGGATGTACCGGCCGTTGGCCTGGGTCAGCACGCCGATGTCGAGGTCGGCGATGTAGACCTGCGCTGCCGAGAGCAGCTGCCCTCCCTGCGCGCTCTGGACCTGGCCCGCGATGGTGCCGGTCTGTTGGGCCGAAAGCGGTAGAGCTACCGCCCAGAGCCCGAATAAGAGGAGGGTCGAGAGGGACGCGCGCGTACCGTACGCACGTGGTGACATGGGGCCTCCTTGTTTTCAAGGAACGGCAGATGCACGTCGCCCCAGAAGGGCCGGATCGAGCATCTATGGCTAACCCCCGCCTAAGGGCGAGGGATTGCGCCCCACACCAGGGTCCTCACGGACCTTCACGGCCGTTTTACGCTGCGCGCCGCCGATCCGCAAGGGGGCAAGGGGTAGGGAGGCTCCGCGGATAGGCTGAGCGCATCGGCAGATTTCCGGCCCGCTCCGGGGCGCCCCGCGTCGCGCCCGGACGGCCTCCGGCACGCGTGAAGACCTCGATAAGAAAAGAGCGGGGACGGCGCCGTCGTGTGGCCGCCGTCCCCGCAATCCGGACGTGGAGATCTCAGCCGAGCGGCTTGTTCGCGGCAGTCTCCAGGAACGGGATCGGGATGCACCCGCCCGGCCCCACCTGTTGCCCGTACTCGTCTACGGCCTCCCACGCGGGGTAGCCCCAGCGGATCTTGTCACCCGCCTGGGTGCCCTGCATCCACAGCTCCCTGAGACGCTCCTCCCGGACAGCCGTGATCTGCTGCGCCGGGGTCAGCGCATCCCAGGTGGCCTGCGAGATGGTAGGCAGGGGCCACTGGGACGCGGCCACGCCTGCCGGAAGGCCCTGGGTGCTCGTGCGCAGCTGGTTGATGATGGCCAGCGCTTGCGTGGGATCGGCCTCCGCGATCATGAGCCGGGCCTCTCGCCACGTCGCGAACGGGATCGGAGCGTTGTCGCCGATGTACTTCCGCTGCGTGCGGTACCTAGTCGTACCGCGCGGCTCATCGAAGGTCTCGATCCGCACCACTACGCGTGGGTCGGCCCTGCCGCTGCCAACCGCATGCAGCCCAGTCGTGGTGTTGAGTGTGAGTCCCGTGTAATGCCGATACGGCATCATCGCGTTGCCGCGGTTGTTGATGCGATGGATCCGATTCCTCCGCCGCGCGGGGCTGCCGTCGTACGTGGCCACGTACTGGAAGCCCGCCGTCACCAGCAAAGCGTCGGCGACGACGCCCGGCATGTCGTTGCCGCGGAGCAGCTTCGAACGCGCGCGACCGACGTACGCTGCATTCCGAACCGCCGTCGCCTCCGTCGTGCGGCGGTTCGCCGTGATCGACTCGGTCGCCTTGGCGATCGCCTCGGTGAACTTCACCCCCGCCGAGTCGTAGGCCTGGTCGCGCGACACCTCCGGTCCCCCGTTGAAGGTGACCCCGCAGAACTGCTCTCCGAGGAGCTGTATCGAGTACGCCTCGTACAGCCGCGCCTTGGCGATGAGGAAGGAGCTGTCTGCGATCGCGGCAACCTCCGCCGGCGTCAGGTTGGGATTCGCCGCCCATTGCCGTACGAAGCTGATCGCCCGCTCAGCCTGTTGCCGCGGGAGCTGGACGGTCGTCCAGATGGGCCCCGTGCCTGACGCGCACGGATCGGCGTAGACCCCTACGAGCGCCGAGCGGAGCCCGACGAGCGCGTCGGGCCGGCTCTGGCTCGTGTTCTGGAACTCCTCGAACCACTGGCCCGCGAAACGCATGTAATCGACGAACCCGCATTCGAAATCGCCCTCCGCGGAGTTCACCAACACCTCCGCGAGAAGCGGGTTGTTCAGCGCGTCCGCCGTCACACTGCCTGGCAGCTCCACCTCCAACAAGTCCTGACACGCACCCAGTGTGAGCGCGAACAGCATCACGGTCACCGTGACCGGAAGCCAGCGCCGGCGTGTCGTCTGTAAGTGTCTCATTTCGATCTCCTTGATCGTCAGAACGTCACGCCGAAACGAACTGTCCACTGTGGAACCGGTGGCCAGCCTCCCCCGTCCTCGCCGGCGAAGATGTACTCGCCGCGGGTGACCTCCGGGTCGGACTGCAGCTCGCAATGCTTCAGGACCGGGTCCCCCACGCAGTCCTGCTGCAGCCAGCGCCACACGTTGCGCGCCCCGATGCGCACGTTGGCCGCCGTCGCCCCGAACCGCTGCGCGATCGACGGCGACACGTTGTAGCTCACCGAGATCTCGCGAAGCTTGATGAAGCCCGCCTCGTGGAAGCCGAAGCCGTTCCGGCTCACGTCGATGTACGCCATACCGATGGGGTCGTCCTGAAGCCAATTGAGCTTCGTGCTCGGATGGCTCGTGTAGCGCGCCGTAGCGTAGTCGGCAGCGACCCAATGACCCCACTGCGCGTCCAGGTTCGCCGACAGCCGCCAATTGTCGAAGATCGTGAGCGTCGGCGTCAGGTTGAGGAGCCGGGTCGGGTCCGTCGGACCCCAGACGAGCTCGGGCGCGTCGGCGCACGGCACGGGTGCACCACCCAGCTCGAGACCCTGCTTGCCGGTACCGCCGTCGCACATGTGGTTCGTCACACGGCCACGGCCGGCGACAGGGTCCACCCAGTCCGCCGACACGACGCGCTTGTCCGACGCCGCAGCGATCGGGAAGCCCTCGTAGTGGGCCCGCGAACGACCTTCCTGAATGCGGAAGATCCCACCCATGTCGTCGATCCGGTTCGCCTGCGTGGTGAACGCGAGATCGAGGTCGAGGCGGACGGGTCCCTCCGCGATCGCCTGGATGCTGAGGCTGGTCTCCGTGCCCCAGTTGCTGATTTGCCCGATGTTGACGAACTGCACCGGACCGGTCGGGTTGTTGGGTTGACCCGGCCACAGCGACGCGGGGATCGTCTGCCCGACGATCGCGTCCTTCGTCCAGCGCCGGTAATAGGTGAAGCTACCGCCGATCCTCCCGTCGAGCACCGAGGCGTCGAACCCGAGCTCGATCTCCTCACCGCGCTCGGGACCGAGGCTCGGGTTGCCGAACTGGTCGGGCGTGAGGATGGGCTGCGCCCGAGGCCCCGACTCGGGCGTAAAGAGCCTGGTGGCGGCGAAGGCGTCGGGCTGCTTGCCCGCCTGCCCCCACGCACCCCGGAGCCGGAACTGGTCGATCCAGTCGAAATTCCAGAACGCCTCCTCATGCACGACCCAAGTCGCGCTGACCTTCGGATAGATCGCCGCGTCGTAGTTCGTGCCGAAGGCGCTATTGTCGTCGCCGCGCACGGCGGCGGTCAGGAAGATCCGGTTCTCCCAGTCGAGCTGCTCCTGGACGTACAGGCCGAGCGTGGTGTTCTCGACGAAGGTCTCGTCGCCGAAGTCGGACGAGGCCGCCCCGACGGTCGACAGCGTCGGCACCACGAAGAACTCCCCGCGGGCCGAGCTGCGCCGCTGCGACTTGGTGTAGTACTGCACGCCGTAGGAGGTGGCGGTGCCCAGTGCCCCGTCCATGAGACGGAAGGTCGCGGTGCCCGAGAAGTCGACCGTGTAGACGGGCGCCTCGAGGTTCTCGACGAGCTTGAGCCCTTCGAGGCCGCTGTTGCCCCACCAGAAGGTCGTCGCCTCGCGCGAGAAGAACGTCTCCTCCCGCTCGTCGACGTGGTCGAGCCCGACCGTCAGGCGATGCGTGAGCCACTCCGTGGCCTCGAAAGTCGTCTGGAGGCTCCAAGTGCTCCGGGTCGACGCCGTGAAGTGGTTGTACCGCCTCGGGTCGTAGCGCTCCGGACCGCCGTTACGCCACCCACGGTTCTCCGGACCCGCGCACCCGGGGTCCTGGGGAGTGCGGTCGCCGCACACGGCGCGCGAGCCGTCGGACCGGAAGTAACCGGTGGGAATACCGCCCCATCCGTACTCACCGCCCCAGAACGCCTCCGGCGGGTGGTACATCCCGTTGAAGAAGCCACCGCTCAGCTGGAAGCTGACCTTCTCGGAGGCCGTTACGCCGATGTTCGCCTGAACGGAGTTGCGGACGTCGGAGTTCCAGAAGACGATGCCGTCCTGGTCGCTCCGGTTGAGCGAGATGGAATAGCGGACCACGTCCGTCCCACCGCGCACCGAAGCGCTGTAGCGCTGCACGAGCCCGTTCTGCCACACGTCTCGGAAGCCCAGCTCCTGGTTATTGTCCGCGTAGCGAACCGCGATGAGTTGGTCTTCACTCGCGCAGGGCAGCGTAAGGACCGTGCACCCCTGGTTCGGGTCAGGCGCCCACGAGACGCGGTTGTAGCCCTCCCAGTCTGGCCACCAGTTCTGGCCCAGCTCGGTGCTGAACTCGAAGACGGGCGCGCCTGCCTGCCCGCGCTTGGTCACGATCTGGATCACACCGCTCGAGGCCTCGGTGCCGTACAGTGTCGCGGCCGCCGGCCCCTTGATGATCTCGATGCTCTGGATCGCGTTGGGATCGAAGTCGGCGAGCCTCGACATGTTGGAGTATCGACCCACGTCCGTGCGGTTGTCGTTCAGCCTGACGCCGTCGACGTAGATGATCGGGTCGCCGGCGAGCGCCAAGCTCGAGTGCCCGCGGATGCGGATCTTGGACCCACCTCCTGCACCGTTCGGCGGCATGAGGTGGACGCCGGGTGTCCGGCCGATGAGCGCGTCCTCGATCTGGACGATCGGCGCGGAGGCGCTGATCTGACTCACGTCGACCGCGGCCACGACGTTGCCGATCGCGCGGCGCTGAGAGCCGCCCGCTGTGCCCGTCACGATCACCTCGTCGAGCTGCAGCGCCTCCTCGGTCAGCATGAAGTTCTGCACCACCGTCTGGCCGGGCTCGATCAGGACCTCGATGGTCGCCACACGGTAGCCGATGCGCTCGGCCGTCACGGTGTGCCGGCCCGCGGGCACGTTGAGAAGAATGAAGCGCCCGTTGGCCTGCGTCAGGACCCCGATGTCGAGGTTCGAGATGTAGACCTGGGCTGCGGCGAGCGCCTGCCCACCTTGAGCGCTCGACACCTGGCCGGCGATGGTGCCGGTCTGTTGCGCCCCCGCAGGCTCGACCGCGAAGAGCGCGGCAAGCAGGAAGGACGAGGTGAAGAGCAGGTTGCGGCCATGGGAGCGCACGTCGGACAATGCTCCTGGCATAGGGCCTCCTGGGTCGAGTGGGTACTTCCAGCCGCCACGCGTACGTGGCTGCAGCCCTTTGCCCAGTCGAAATCGTCCGGCGCTCGGCCGCACTTCCCGAGTCCCCGCCCATTCGGACCAGGCCTCTATAGCTTCGCCCCCCCTCTCACCCGAAAGGGGGGGCGTCGACTTCCGTGGCCACTCGGTTGCGCTCTGGCAACCCTCAACGACCCGGTGGCAAGCCGGGTCGACGGCAATATACGGAGGCCCGGAGCGCCGTCCGCAAGAGGGGCCCGTAAGAACCGGGTCCGGGTACGGCGTAGAACCTGCGAAAAAGACCGGCCAGGGGCTGAAGGTGCCCCGCTTCGCCGCCCGCGATGGGCGGGAGCCCCTCAGAGCTCGGGCGCTGGGAAGCCGAGGCTCGCGAGTCCCCCGCGTTGGTCGCGCAGGAAGTCCCGAACCGTGGTGATGGGCACGGGGAGCATGATGCCGTACCGGATCTCCTCGAGCTCGCGGAGATACAGGGGCCCGTCGTACGGGCGGTCGGGGGACGTGGGAGCGCCCACCCCGGGCACGAGTCGCGCATCGCGGCGCGTCGCGGCCGCGCGCGTGACGCCCACCCACTCCAGCTCCTCCGTCGCACTCCGCAGCCCGAGTATGATGGAGCCGCTCGAGCCCTCGTTGACCAGCGCGTCGGTGAGGAAAGCGTCTGCCGGGCCGAGCTCCGAGCGACTCACGAGCGCTCGTGTGACCATCTTGTACCCTGCGGGATAGCCCAGAACGTAGACGAGCGCGCCCCAACCCAGTCGCCGCGGCTCACCCATGGCGACGCGAATGGGGCTGAGCACGGTCGCTCCGCGGCCCCCGCGCATCTCCACGCCGATGAGCGCGAGGTCGTGGCGCGGGCTGCGGATGAGGATGCGGAAGTCCTCCACGAACGAGCTCCCTACGACCGTGTTGCGCTGCCGCCTCTTGATCGCGACCCGCTCGACCCTCGCGGGGCCGCGATGATCCGGCGGGGAGGCGTAGTACTGGAACGTCGTGTCCGGCAGCAGGAGACCGTGGTCGGTGGTGAGCAGCGTTCCGCGCGTTCCCCTGGCCGCTAGGACGATCGCGGTAGCCGCGCGTCCCGTGTTCGACGACTCCACCCGGGCGGCCCTCCGGAGGACCTCCCGTCCCCCCGCGAGCTCGGTGTCGGTCGGCGCGTTCGCCTCGGCGAAGAGGTACACGTCGTAGAAGGCCTGTACCTCAATGCGCACGACGGCCTCGAGGAGCTGCTCCAGGGCGGCGGAGACGTCGCCTACGGGCAGGCCGCTCCGGTAGTACGCGGACGATCCCGCGGCGGTCACCACCGCCGCCGACGCAGGGGCGCTGCGGGAGGTGCAGCCGGTCAGGGCCAGCGAGATTGCGAGCGACAGCACCAGCACGGAAGACGCCGTGCCGGGTCTCCGCGACGGAGCGCGACGTATGCGCCGCAACAAGCTCGAGAGCGCGACGCGCCTCGGTGGCATGCGCCCCTCCATCGACCGCTTCGGCCGATCGAAAGGAATCGACTCCCGCCGGGTGTCATGGCACTCGGCGCGGTCGGCGTCAAGTCGGGCTCAGTGCGAGCTCGAGCTTTCCGCGCTTACGGTGCGCGCGGTCAGCAGCACCGCGACGAAGAGGAGGAGCGCCCCGGGCGGGACGAGGAGGATGCCGAGCCCCGGGTCCCCGCCGTGGATGCGGACGCCTCCCAGGAAGAACCCCAGCGGCATGAGCACCAGCGCGGCGCGGAGGCATCGGCTCGCGAGGAGCCGGCTGCCGGCGTCCCATCCGGGAGCGTGCCGAACGGTCAGAGCGAAGACGATGTTGAGGATCGAGAGGAGGGTGCCGTGAGCGTGCGCGAGCGTCCACATGAGTCGACGCGTGCTGTTCGCGACGTCGAGATAGACCCCGACCTTGAAGCCGCTCAGCGTCTCGAGCACGGCGCCGAGGGAAACGAAGACGAGGAGCGCCCACCAACCGACACGCAGGTGGAGCCGGGAGACGTGCTCGCCAGGATCGGCCGCCGGATCCGCCGCCGGGGTCTCCGACGCCTCATTCTCGGCGCGCTTCGAGCGTCGACTCATTCCCGGATCGTCACGGGCCGCTGGTCACGCCGCGCGAGGAGCCTCAGCCAGGCTTCCGTGTCGGGAGCGCCGTCGGGCCGGAAGAGGAGAGCCGGCTCCGTACCCCCCGCGCCACCCGCGGCGAGCCACCGTCCGACCAGCTGATCGGCCTGTCCTCCGCGCACCACCGCGGAGCCGACGTAGTCGTAGCTGAAATCCGCGTAGCCGTCGAGCGACTTCAGGGACCGGTACGCCACCTGCCGCGTGGCGGCGTAGGGATCGGTGAGGAGCTGCGCCAGGAAGGGGGGCATCCAATCCTCCCCCGAGGCCTCCCGAGCACCCTCCCAGCCGAGGTGCCACGCCACGATGGTCCGCTCCGCTGCGTCGCCGCGCAGCATCCAGAGTGGGGCCGCAGCCACCGAGCGCTCGTCCGGTCCGAGTGGGGCCGGCGGCGCCTCGTACCACTCCCGCAAGTAGTCGTCCGTCCAGGCAAGCGTGCGGTCGAGGTGGCACAAGTTGCAGGCGTTCGGCCGGCCGCTCGCGAGCGACGCGGTGAGGCTCGGGCTGTCGATCCTGTGGCTACGCATGGCGGTGAACAGCCCGTACGTCGTGCGGGGCATGTGGCAGTTCATGCAGGCCGCGCCCGGAGAGCCCGGCGCGTGGCGCGTGTGCTGCTCGACGGCCGACGCTCCCCCGAAGTCTTCATGGCATCCGAGACAAGCGCCGTCACCGTCGGCTCCGGGCAGGAGCTGCGCATCGCGGTCGGCATACCCGTGCATGGAGTGGCAGGACAGGCAGGTGAGTTCGCTCCGGCCGTGATGGGTGGATGCGATGACCGCATTGTACTCGCGACCCGCCACGCGATTGGTACCGTCCCGCCAGAAGCGGCTGTCGAGCGCCAGAGAGTCTCCATCGAGGAGAGAGCGCTGCATGGCGTCCTCGAGGTCTTCACCGTAGCGGAACACCCGCCGGTACGCCTCGAGGTCCTCACCGGGATGGAACGGGATGCCGCCCGCCAGATAGCCCTCCTGGTCACGCCACTCGCCGAAGCTGTGGCACTGCCCGCAGACTTCGTTCGTGCGGCGAGCCGTCAGCTTCGCCGGGTTCACGACGGTCGGGTCGGGCGGGTCGTCCCCACGCGCGAGGCGGAGGTATCGAAGGTACCGTCGCCAGGGGGCACGGTAGTGCTCTACGTGCCGCTCCGCCGGACCGTGGCAGGCCTCGCACGCGATGCCCAGCTCGGCGGTACGTGTCTCGAAGCGCTCGCCTCCGGAAGTCGGTCCCGGCGCCGTCCCCACCGAATGGCACTGCGAGCAGTTCGCGTTCCAGCTCGCGACGCCCCCCACGGACGGGCTCGGCGGTGTCAGGAAAGAGTCCTGGTTCGGGACCCAGCGCCCCTCGTCGATCAACCACACCCAGGGCAGCTGGATCAAGCTGCCGTCGTCGTCGGCAAGCGTGGCCGTTCCCGGGCGCCGCACCCAGTACGTCTGCATGTGGTGTGAACCCGTGCTCATCACCACGCGGGCCTCGATGACGGGAGGCTGGTCCGGCCAGCGCTCGTCGAGGGCCTGCATCAGCCACACGGGCTGCTCGAACCAGACGGGGTCGGGCATGCGAGCCCACAGCTCGTCGCCCCGCCGCTCGAGGCGCCATTCGAAGCCCCGGCTCTCGAGCACGACGTCCTCGAACGGCGCGAGCGCGGCGTCCGGCGTCGCGACCTGCGTCATGGTCCGGTGATACGAGCCGCGCCAGGTGGCGTACTCCGACGGATGGCACGCTTGGCAGGTGCCGGAAGTGACGTAACCCGGGCCGCTGCGGTCCCCCGGGAGGGCCCGCGCGAGCGCCTCGTCCAACGGTGGCTCCCGCGTCGCCGCGGTCACGGCCGCGAGCGCCAGGCATGCCCCGAGCAGGAGCCACTCGGGTCGGGTCGGCGCGACGAAGAAGCCCCGCCGGCCGTCGGCCCGGCGGGGCTTCATGGAGTCCGGATCACTGGACTGTCTCCCACCGCCTCCTTCGGCGCGATGCCTACCGGACGACGTTCACCTCCACGTACCCGTTCGTCCAGCAGCACTGCATGTCGTACGCGCCGCCGAGCACCTGCGTGATCAGCACGTAGCGTCCGGGCTCGGTGAACGTCGCGGTCGTGGTCGCGCGACCCTGCCCCGGCCCGACGTCGAACTCGTTCCGGCTGAAGCGTACGATGCCGACCACGTCCGGGGGGCCCGAGTACTTCGCCCAGCTCACCTCGAAGGTCTTGGGATCCCCCGTGTAGGGCGCCACCTCGGGGTACTCCTGGGCCGTCGGCTGCCTCACGTCGAGGCTGAGGGTGAGCGGCTGGCCGACGCGGGCCTGCACGGGGCCGACGCGGAGGTTACCGCGAAGCCCCTTGCCGATGCCCGTCGGCCCGGGCGGCTCGACGAAGGTCACGATCGGCGCCATCGAGCCGCCCCGCTCCGCCCGGTCGGTCGGGAAGAAGATGTCGTCGATCCGGTAGTACTGCGATCCGGAGTGCGCCGGCACCGAGAGGTCCTCGTTGTAGTTGCGCCTGAGGTGCCAGACGATGCGCTCGTCGCTCCCCGCGGGAATGTTGATCGGCAGCACGCAGTAGTGCTTGAGCTTGTTGCGCGCCTCCATCGGGACCGGGTTGAAGTACGTCGGCTGGAGGCCGTTGTACCGCTCGGGCTCGATCCAGTTGTTCGGGCCGATCGGGATCTCGAGCGCCTCCTCGAGGTTGAGGTTGTAGTAACCCAGGCAGAGCGTGGCGCTGCCGTCGGCCTCGAGCGTCCACCCGTCGAAGGTCGGGATCACCGGCTGACCGCGTGCGCGGATCGGTCGCACGTTCAACTCCCCGGCGTTGCCGGGGATCCGCTCGTCCCACTGCTGTGCGTGGAGCGTGTCGGCAGCGAGCACGGCGAGTCCGGCCGCGAGCACGCTCGCGGCCGGGCACCACGTCCGGGAGCCCATCAATCCTCCTGGTCCTGCCTCGACGCGACCGCCCGTTGGCGCAGGAGTCGCTCGCGCTCGGCGACGATCTCCTCAAATTCCGTCTCGTCGTCGAAGTAGGTCAGGCCGAGGCGGATGTGGCCCATCTCGTCGATGCTCCGGTCACCCCCGTAGACCCACTGGTCCGGATCCGGGTTGTGCGGATTCTCCGAGGTGTTGTCGAAGGTCGACGTCATGAGCAGGACCGTGCCCTTCGGCAGCAGCGGCATCGCGTGGTCCTCGTAGAGGAAAAGCGTGTGCCACGCGTGGTCCCAGTTGAGCTTGTTGATGACCTCCCAGCGGCCGTCGGGATAGATCGCTTCCAGGATCTCGTACTTGCCGCGCAGGTGCATATGGCCGCGGATACTGTGCAGCATCGCGGGGCGATCGAGGATGTGCACTCCCTTCACGGTCGTGACACTGTTCGGCGGGATCAGGATGTCCGAGTGGTCGTGCAGCCGCCCGCTGGAGTCACGCGCGCCGCTGCGCGGGTTGAACTCACCCGTGTGCGTCGTGAAGCTCGTCTGCATCTGCACGTCGCCCATGCTGTAGTACTTCGGCTCGAAGCCCTCAGGATAGAGCCAGATGGCCACCTGCAGCGCGGCCTCGATGTCGTGGCCGTACGGATGGTAGTGGAGCGACCAGCTCACCTCGGAGCCCGGGCGGATCAGCCGGCCCTGGTCCTCGGGGAAGACGCGGCCTTCGGTCCCGACCGCGGAGTCGATGAGCTTCACGCGGCCGGACTCCGACTCCATCGGATCGACGCGCTCACCCGGCATGATCAGCCCGGGGTTGGCGTGGTGGAAGACGTAGCGGGCCTCGTAGGTGTGCGGCCGCACGGCCACAGCACGGATCCAGCGCTCCTGCGTGAGCGGCGTGCCCCCGATCTGGACCTGCTCGAGCGGCGTGATCGGCGTGGGCCACTGGTCCATGCCGTTCGCCACCACGTTGTAGATCGGCGACTGCAGGATCATGTCGGGCGGGCCGAGCTCGTCCTGGAACTCCCACTCGTTGCCCTCGGGCCACTCGATCGGGTCGGGCAAGTCGGCGACATCACCCATCGGGGCTCCGGCCATCACCCAGTCGGCGATCGTGCGGATCTCCTCGTCGGTGAGGGAGGGGTCGTTCTTGAACTCCGTGACGCCGAGGGTCATGTCGACCGGCCACGGCGGCATCTGTCGCTTCACGACCCGCTCGGCGATCCGCGTCGCGTACCGACGCACCTCCTGGTACGTCTCGAGCCCCATCGGCGCGACGCTTCCCGGCCGGTGGCACTTGACGCAGTTCTCCTGGATGATCGGAGCGACGTCACGCGCGTACGTCACGTCCGTGCGCGGGTTCGGGATGAGCGTCACCGTCGCCGGGTAGGCTCCCTGACCGTCGACGTTCGCCGCCTGCGCGGCGAGGGGAGCGGGAGCCAGCAGTGCGAGGCCGGCGAGAAGAAGGACGCCAGGCTTCCAGAGGGCGCTGTTCATGCGGCTTATCCTCCACCCGATGGGTGAGTACAAGGGCCCATCGCAATCCTACGGCCCGAGCCCGGATCCGCAAGGCTGCGGTCTGGGGCGCCGGCGTGCCGTTGACGGCTGGGCTCGAAGCCGCGCACTATGCTCGTCGCCCCGCACAGAGGAGAACCGGGATGAACGGTGTCGTGGTGGCTTCCCTCCCCGCTCGCCGAATCGGCTTGGCGGGCCTCGCCGTCGCCTTGATCGCCTCGGCCCCGCTGCCCGCGCAACAAGCGCAGCCTGGGGCCTCGCCCTACACCACCGCGCAGGCGGACGCGGGCGAAGCCGTCTACCGAGGACGCTGCGCCGTCTGTCACCGCGGGAACTTCCAAGGGTCGTTCGAGGCGCCGGAGCTCGCCGGCCCCAACTTCCGCAATACGTGGGGATCCCGCCCGCTCTCGGAGCTCCTCGAGCTCGTCTCGGCTACGATGCCGCCAGACGAGGCGGGCACGATGAGTCCGCAGGAGACGACCGCGGTGATCGCGTATATCTTGCGTGCCAACGAGATTCGATCGAACGGCACACCTCTCACCATGGCCTCTACGGCTTCAGTCGTGCCCGGCATGGCCGTCGCGTCGGGCGGCGGCGGCGTACCTCCGGTGCCCGGGCGGCCAGGCACGGCCCGCTCGGCGGAGAGCGTCATGCGGCCCCCGACGGTCCTGGGCACCCTCAGTGAGACACCCACGAGCGTCACGGAGATCTTCCGGCCGGTGCGCTCGTACCAGCCCGTCTCTCCCGCCGAGCTCGCCTCGCCGCCGCCGGGGGATTGGCTGCACTGGCGGGGAAGCCCGGGCGCCCTCGGGCACAGCCCGCTCGCGCAGATCAACCGCGAGAACGTGCACCGTCTCCAGCTCGCGTGGGTGTGGGCGCTGCCCGACGACAGCCGCTACCGCACCGCCCCGGTCGAGCGAGACGGGGTGCTCTTCCTCACGACGGCGGGCGGTATGGTCCAGGCGCTCGACGCGCGGGACGGCACGCTCCTCTGGGAGTACCGCAGAAAAGGGGTGAGCTCGGGAGAGCGGGTCCAGAGCGTCGCGCTGTGGGAGGATCTCGTGATCGTCGCCACGCCCGACGCGGCCATGGTCGCGCTCGACGCGCGCAACGGACGCGTGCAGTGGGACACTCAGGTCGCGGACCCGGAGCTGGGATTCGGCAACACCGCGGGCCCGGTCGTCGCGGGCGACGTCATCGTGAACGGGATCAACGGCTGCACCCGCTTCAACGAAGAGAAGTGCTTCATCACGGGGCACGACGCGCGCACGGGACGCGAGCTCTGGCGCACCTACACGATCGCCAGGCCGGGTGAGCCGGGCGGCGACACGTGGGGAGGCCTGTCGCTCGAGCTGCGCGGAGGCGGGGACGTGTGGAACGGTGGCAGCTGGGACCCCCAGCTCGGCCTCGTCTACTGGGGCGTCGCCCAGGCGAAGCCCTGGATGGCTTGGAGCCGCGGGCTCTCCGTGGCCGACTCGGCGCTCTACACGAGCTCGACACTCGCGCTCGACGCGCAGACCGGACGGATCGTCTGGCACCGGCAGCACGTGCCGGGTGAGTCGTTCGACATGGACGAGGCCTACGAGCAAGTGCTCGCGGACATCGCGGGCGTGCCGGCGCTGCTCGCGATCGGAAAGCACGGCGTCATGTGGAAGCTGGACCGCCGCACGGGTGAGTTCCTCGGCCACCTCGAGACGGTGTACCAGAACATCCTGTACATCGATCCCGAAACGGGGAACGTGCAGTACCGGGAGGACATCCAGAACGCCGAGATCGGACAGTGGCTGTCCGTCTGCCCGTCCACCGCGGGCGGTCACAATTGGCAGGCCACGAGCTACTCGCCCGACGCGCGCCTGCTCGTCGCGCCCCTCAGCCAGAGCTGCATGGAGATGGTGGGGCGCGAGGTGGTGCTCGAGCCCGGCGGAGGAGGAAGCGGGGGCGACCGCGCCTGGATGGAGATGCCCGGCACGGGCGGCAACTACGGGAAGCTCGCGGCGTTCGATCCGCTGAACATGCGCCAGATCTGGAGCGTCGAGCAGCGCGCGCCCTTCCTGACCGCGGCGCTGACCACCGCGGGAGGCCTGGTGTTCGCCGGCGACTACGACCGCTGGTTCCGCGCGCACGACATCTCGAACGGACAGGTCCTGTGGGAGACGCGGCTCGGCACCTCGGTCCAAGGATTCCCGATGACCTTCGAGGTCGACGGCGTCCAGTACGTCGCGATGACCGCGGCGCGGGAGGGCGGCAGCCCGTGGCGTGTGGCCACCTTCCTGGCGACCGAGTTCGTGAGCCGCCCGCAGGCCAACGCCCTGTACGTCTTCCGCCTCGGACCCGGGTAGCGGGCCGGTGGACCGGAGGGAGTTCCTCACGGCTTCCGCGGTGCCCTTGGCGGCTGCGGCCGCCGC
>JBFGFY010000029.1:0-22604 GCA_041579355.1 Longimicrobiales bacterium
CACCTCGCGCAGGCAGAGGAGTCTCTCTGGATCCCTCGCTTGCGCAGCATTCTCGAGCACGGGGAGGAGGCGACGTTCAAGGACTTCGACCGGTTCGCGCACCGCGCCTGGTTCCGAGGCAGGTCTGCCGACGAGCTGCTCGGGCGCTTCAGCGACGCACGGGAGGCGAGCCTCGAAAAGCTCAGGGAGATTCCTTCGCTCGGTGAGCGCCTCCAGGAGCGCGGGCGCCATCCCGAGTTCGGAAGCGTCACGGCGGCTCAGCTGCTCGCCACGTGGGTGGTGCACGACCTCTCGCACACACGCCAGATCTGCCGCGTCCTCGCCACCCAGCTCAAGATGAGCGTAGGCCCCTGGGAAGCCTACCTGAGCGTCTTCCGGGACCGGGCGCCGCAGACGTGAGGGGTGGGCCGCAGGGCGGTCAGCGCGGCACGCGCGCCGTGAGCTCCTCGAAGAAGTTCTGCACGAGGATCAGCTCGGGCGCGCGCGCGGCCGTGCCGCTGCTCGCGGGACGAGCGACGAGGATTCGCCGATCATCGGCGGAGATGTCGTACCAGGTGCCATTCAACGTGGCGGAGAGGTTGGTGAGCGACCCGCGCGGGATCGTCGTGCGTCCGGTGACGCGGAAGCCCGGCGCGGTTTCGATCTGGGCGACGATCCACCCCGTCAGCGTCGCGTAGAACAGCTCGCCGCCCCGGTGTGACCACCGGGGCGCGATCCCTCCTTCGCCGGTTGAGACCTGCCAGCGACCGCCGCCTACTTCGGGGAAGGGTCGCACGTACACCTGGGGGCCGCCGGTCTCGAACGACACGTAGGCCAGCCAGCGACCGTCGGGGGAGAGCGCCGGTGCGACCTCGTCGAAGGTCGGCGACGCCATGAGCTCGATCGCCGGCGCATCCCCTGCGAGCCGCTGCGCGAGGATGTCACGCGAGGGTGGGTTCGCCACCCGGAGCACGAGCCACTCGCCGTCCGGGCTCGGCTCGATCTCCGCCACGGAGCGCTCGGTGTCGAGCACGAGATACTCCTCGCCGGTGCCGTCGGCGAGGCGGCCCCACACGTCCATGCTCGGGCCGGAGCGGTCCGACGGAAAGAGGACCGTGCGCCCGTCGGAGCTCCAACGGGGCTGGTAGTCTTCACTGGGGCTGAACGTGAGGCGTGAGAGCGGCCCCCGGTCGAGCTCCTTGATCCAGATCTCGCCATCGCCGCCGCTCACGTCCCGGAACGCGAGGCGGGTCCCGTCCGGGGAGAGGGCCCAGCCGGCGTTGGCCTGGCCGGGCGTGAACGTCCAACCCGGATCCACGGGGGACACCGACCCCTCCCGGCTCACCCACACGAACTCCGCCTGACCGCCGGAGGCCGCGCCGCGCCAGTAGAGGAGCGTCCCATTCGCAGAGAGAGCGTACGCGGGGTCCGCGCCCGGAATGCTGACCTCGTCGACCAAAGGTACGGGCGTGCCCCGGAGCTCGAGCGCATCCTCGTCGAACCGAGCTGCCAGGATGCGCCCGTCCGGGGAGGCGAACACGAGGTGGCCCGTCGAAGTGACGTACTGCCGAATGCCGGGGGTGACGAGTCTCCGCTCCCCGGTCGAGAGACGCATCGACTCGATACGGGGAGGGCTCGAGAACACGCTGAAGAGCGCCGCGTCGCCGCCCGGCAGGACCTCGAAGTAGGCGTGCTGCACGTCGCTGGTCTCGAGCGTCGTGACGTCTTCCGGCGTCCCGCCCGCGACGGGGATGCGCCGGATGAAGTTCCCGTTCGCCGTGTAGTAGATGTAGCCGTCGGGGCCCCAGCGTCCGCAGCACGAGGCGTCGTCCGTGAGCGTGCGGATCAGCCCGCCGGCGAGCGGCGCCACCCTGAGCGTGCTCGGATCCTCGAAGAACGCCACCTCGGCCCCGTCCGGTGAGATGAACGGGTCGTTCACCCGGCGCTCGACGCCGGGAATGGGCGTGGCGTCGAACTCCGACCAGCGGCGGAGCCATAGCCTCCAATTGCCGTCGGCGTCGGGGTAGGTCATGACTGCCGTGCCGCCGTCGGGCGACAACGCGATCCACTCGCTCGGGAACTGCGTTTCGGCGGTGCGCAGCGAGAAGCGTGCGACGGGGCGGGGGGGCTCGGGTCGGGTGAGCGACCAGCCCGCGACCATGGCGAAGACGGCCGCAGTCGCCGTCGCCCCGATCGAAAGAGGGTTCCAGAGGCCGTGGCGGCCCACGGCCGTCGCCTCGTCGCCGTGACGGAAGCTCGGATCGGCGAGCGCCTTGGCGAAGGCATGTGCCGTCGTGAAGCGATCGGCGGGGAGCTTCTCGAGCGACTTGCGGATGGCCGAGTCGACATGAACCGGAATGGAGCGCCGCACCGCCGTCGCGGAGACGGGCCCGCCCTGGAGGATCTTGCCGAGCACCGCCTGCGCCGTGCTGCCGGTGTACGGTGGATCTCCGGTGAGAAGCTCGTAGAGCACCGCGCCCAGCGCGTAGATATCGCTCGCGGGGCCGACCATGACGTCCCCCGTCGCCTGCTCAGGGCTCATGTAGTACGGCGTGCCGACGCTGAGCCCCGTCTCGGTGAGGCGCGCCCCCCCCGCCGCGCCCACCGCGAGCGCGATGCCGAAGTCGCCGACCATGGGCTGGCCGGCCTGCATGAGCACGTTGCCCGGCTTGATGTCCCGGTGCACGATGCCGCGCTCGTGCGCGTACGCCAGGGCCCCGGCTACCGCGACGGCGATGCGCACCGCCTCGTCGACGGGGAGCTGCTTCTCCCGGTCGATGCGCTCGCGCAACGTCTCGCCCTCCACGTACGGCATCACGTAGAACAGGAACGAGTCTGCCTCACCCGAGTCGTAGAGCGGGAGGATGTGGGGGTGCTGCAGATTGGCCGTCGTCTTGATCTCGGAGAGGAAGCGCTCCGCTCCGACGACCGCCGCGAGCTCGGGCTTGAGGACCTTGAGAGCGACCTGGCGTTGGTGCCGGAGGTCCTCGGCCAGGTACACCGTCGCCATGCCCCCTTCGCCGAGCTGGCGCTCGATGCGGTAGCGGCCCGAAAGGGCAGTGTTCAATCGGCTGACGGGGTCGGACGTCAATGGACGCTCCGGGTCGCAGGGGGGTGGGGCCGGCCGCAGCATGCGTGTGCGGCGCGCCATGATAGTGGAACGCTCCGTTCGAGCGGAAGCTTCGCCACCGCCCCGCGCGCGCGCCGGACTACCTGACAGACCCGACGCGGCGTGGTAGGATGTCGCCCATGAAAAACACATCACTTCTCACTGTGAGCCTCCTCGCGCTGACGGCCGGTAGCGTCGTCGCGCAGGGGCGGCAGCAGCCGAACTGGCCCACTCCGGACGTCGCCCCCGTCAGCATCACATGCGAGGAGTGTCCGTACCCGTACCCGAGCAAGTACCTGCCGCTCACGCTCTACGGGCAGGACGTGCGCATGGCGTACATGGACGTCTCCCCGCGAGGGACTCCGAACGGGCGCACCGTCGTGATCTTCCACGGCAACAACTTCGCCGGGTTCTACTTCGGAAACATCGCCGAGGCTCTGCGCGCCGAGGGCTTCCGGGTGATCATTCCCGACCAGATGGGATACGGCCGCTCGTCGAAGCCGATCATCCCCTACGGCTTCAGCGACTTCGCCCGCAACACCCGCGCCGTGCTCGAGGCCGAGGGCGTCGAGCGAGCGATGATCGTCGGCCACTCGATGGGCGGCATGCTGGCCGCGCGCTTCGCGACGCAGCACGCCGACATGACCGAGAAGGTCGTCATCTACAACCCGATCGGTCTCTCGGACGGCCGCTTCAACCGGCCGGCCGGCGACATCCAGGAGAGCTACCGCCGGAACCTCGAGGGCTCCGACTTCCAGTCGATCAAGGGCAGCCTCATGCGGTACGTAGCCCATGACCCGTCGGCCTGGAACGACACCTTCGAGCGCTACGCCGAGATCCGCTACGGATGGACGCTGGGCGCGGATTGGCCGCGGCTGGCGATGGTGCAGACGCTCATCAGCAGCATCAACTACTCGGACCCCGTCGTCTACGACTGGCCGCACATTCAGGCGCCCACGCTCGTTTTCGGAGGAGCGGAAGACTATCTCGCGGGCACGCCGCAGAACTTCCAGCTCCTCATGCGGCGGGTCGCCGAGACCGTCCCGAACGGGCGGCTGCATCTGATCCCGGGCCTCGGCCACGTGCCGCACATCGAGGATCCGGAGCAAACGCTGCCGCCGTTGGTGGCGTTCCTGAAGGAAGGGATTTGAGGCGCGGGCGTCTGCCCTTGCCAAGGAGGAGAGACATGTCACGCACACGCACCCTGGTTCCCGCCCTCGTCGCCCTCGCGTCGCTCGCGGTCGCGGGCTGCGAGAGCGCGGATTCCGCGAGCACAGGAATGGTCGCGGGCCAGAACTACTTCCCGAACGTGATCACCGGGGAGGGGTTCCCGAACCCGAACCCCGACCGCATGGGGAGCTGGGCGGAGCTCCCACAGGGCCGCCAGTGGGGGTCGACGGCGGGCATCGACATCGACCCGACCGACGGGCACATCTGGGCGTACGAGCGATGCGCCTCCGGCTCGGCCGGTGGACCGGGCGTCAACTGCGATACCAACCGGGTCGACCCGATCTTCAAGTTCGACCGCAACACCGGTCGCGTCCTCGCCAACTTCGGCGCCGGTGTCTTCGTGACCCCGCACGGCATCTCCGTGGACGAGCAGGGCAACGTCTGGGTGACGGACTTCGCCGGGAACGCAGCCCGTACCAAGGGTCACCAGGTGCACAAGTTCAGCCCGAGCGGCCAGCTCCTGATGTCGATCGGCGTGGCGGGCCGTGCCGGGAACCAGCAGGGTCAGCTCAACCAGCCTAACGACGTGATCGTCGGACCGGACGGCAGTGTCTACGTCGCGGACGGGCATAGCGGTCAGAACATGACTACGCTCGAGGCGATCGCCGAGGGACGCGCGGCCGGGCTCACGGGTCGCATCGTGAAGTTCTCCGCCGACGGCCAGTACCTCATGGAGTGGGGCCGGATCGGGACCGAGCACGGCGAGTTCCGCACGCCGCACGCCATGGCGTTCGACGGGCAGGGGCGCCTCTGGGTCGCCGACCGCGGCAACCACCGCCTGGAGATCTTCGACCAGCAGGGCAACTACCTCGAGTCGCGCTACCTGTACGGGCGCATCAGCGACCTCTTCATCACCGACGACCAGATGGTGTACGCGATCGACTCCGAGTCGAACGAGACGCGGCACATCCACTGGGTGAACGGCGTCCGCATCGGGCCCGTCGATCGCGACTGGATCGTGGGCTTCATTCCGCCCTGGCAGTCGGCGAGCCGCCCGCACAACGGCGTGGCCGGGGAGGGCGTAGCCGTCGACGCCGAAGGGAACGTGTACGTCGCGGAAGGGCCGGCGTCGCTCGCCGACGCGGGGTCGGCGTTCACGAAGTACTCCATCGCCGGCATGTGAGGGCTACGGGGGCCTCCCTCGGGGAGGCCCCCGCTCGCCAGCCGCGTGCGCTACGTCACATCGCGGCGAAGCAGTAGAAGAGCCCGGCTCCCCCGGTGTTCACGAGCGACTGCTGGCTGCACCCTTGAGAGGGATGCGCCGCGTTCCACGGGCTCCCCGGGGTCTGGAAGGTGAAGCGGTCGTGGTGCCCGACCATGGCGTTCCCGTCGCCGCTACTCGTCCAGTTGTTGCACGTGCGGTCCTGGCCCGGAGGGAACGCGGTGCCGTCGAGCTGGGAGCCGGTGAGGACGTCGTGCATGTTCGGCGAGTCCCCGTTCGCCCCCGAGTTCACCGGCTGGCCGCGCTCGTTGAGCGCGTGCTCGTAGCGGATGTTGGCGTTGTTGTAATGCAGGTCGTCGACGTTCGAGGCGATCCTCAGGCCGGCCGCGTTCGCCCAAGGCCCGCTGCCGATGCGGTCCCGCGCGTTCACGGCGGTAGCGTCGGGCCTGGCCTGTGTGCTCAGGTACGCGCGCCACGTCCGATTGCCGGATCCGACCGCGGCGGCCAGCCGCTGGCAGTGTGCGTCGGCGCCTGCGAGTCCACCGAGGTTACCACCATTGCCGGGGCCCACGCTCGTGATGAAGAAGCCCATCGGCTCGGGCTGCTGGTTCTGCTGCGCACTCGCGTCGAGCGGGAGCGCCAGGAGCGCTAGAGCCACCAAGGCAGGGGCGAAGCGGAAGGTGCGTGTCATCTGTCTACCTCCACCGTCGAGGGATGCGATGCGGGCTCGGGAGCCCGCACTGCGTCAGGGTCGTCGGGAGGGGAGACAACGTAGGGACGGTGTGCGGAGCGCGCGACGCAGGTGCTCGTCTACCGGGACGGGCCCTTCCGTAGGCGCTTCACGAACTCCTCGACGGCCGCGACCGTGCCGGCGGGCGAGAGCGCCGGGTACTTCGCCCACGACTCCGCAGCGATCGAGCCGACGAGCTCGCTGAGCCGCACCGGATCGACCATGCCGCTCCCGACGAAGCGTTCGGCGTCCTCCAGGTCGCGCTCGAACCCGCGCGCGACCTTGGAGAAGGTCTGCGCGTAGGGGTCGTGGTGATAGTAAGACACGGCGCCGATCTTCTCGACGAAGACGTGCCGGTCCCCGCTCCCGGGGAGCTCGGGGACGAAATCCTCAGGGCGGGCGAACTCCACGTTCACCGAAAGGCGCTCCTTGAGGCCCTGGATGTCGGAGAAGAGCTGCTCCGGCTCGCCGTGCAGGTCCACGTCGATCGTGGAGGGCCTCCAGCCGAGCCAAACGGCCGTCCCGCCGCCGACCAGGTAGACGCGGCCGGTGCCGATCCCGCGTGCGCCGCGCGCGAGCTCCGCCATGAACGCGCGGAGCTTGTCGCGATCCAAGGGCGCACGCATGTCAGCGAGCCGCCCGGGCCAACGGACATGCGTTGGCGAAGGAAACCACGCGTGCGCGGAGGGCGTTGTAGCGGGCGTGCGCGAGGTCGCCTTCGGTGCGCGAGAGGAGCTCGTACAGCCGGTGGTCCGCGTCCGGCTCCGCGGAGCCCACCGGTACGCCCTCGCGTCGGAGCCGAGGCGCGGCGAGGGAGACGAGCAGGCTCTCCCGCGAAGTCGCGCCTCCCGTCAGATCCGCGAGGCCCTTGTCGACCAGCTCGCCGCCCGGCAGCCCCAAGGGCGTGAACTCGGGGGCGCCGAATCGCTCACGGATCCAACGCGCGGTGGCCGCTCGCCGGGCACCCGCCCGGCGAGCCTCTGCCGACATGCGGGTCGCGCGGATCCTCCCTCCGCGGCGGCCGTGTCGCCGGAACTCCGTGAGGACTTCGGGGGGCAGTCTCATGGATCGAATATGCGTAGGGGGTACGCATAGCGCAATCTACGGCGGACCCCCCGGCCCTCAGTCCGCGCTCAAGACGCGCACCGGATCGATCGCCGTCGCCCGACGCGCCGGCGCCAGGCACGCGGCGACGCTCACCGCGAGGAGCACGCGCGCCGCGGTACGGCTCAGGTCCCCCAGCTCGAAGAGGAGCGCGAACCACCGTTTCACGGCACCGTCGCTCCCGGCCAGCCGGGCCGCGACGGTCGCGTCGAGCTCGGCGCCGTACTCCTCCCGAAAGGCGCGCGGCAGGAGGATACGCGCGCAGGCCCGGTACACCGCCAACGGGGCACGTGTCATCGGGCCGTACCGCCGATCACGTCCTTGGCGCGGGCATAGCGCACCAGCGCCTCGAGCCGCCGGGCCTCCTCCCGGACCACGCGCCGCCCCTCCGCAGTCAGGCCGTAGTAGCGACGCCTCGGATCGTCGCCCTCCGTGCCGAGGTCGACCTCCTCCACCCATCCCCACGCGCGAATCCGCTTGATGGCCGCGTAGAGGGTGCTGGCGCCCAGCTTGAGCGCGCCGTCCGTGCGCCGCTCCACATCCTGGATGATGCCGTACCCGTGCTTCGGTTCGTCGACCAGGGAAAGAAGGATGTGGAAGACCTGATCACTCACCGGCCGGTGCTCGCCCACGGTCCCCTCCTCTCCCGTCGTCCGCGTTGCATCACCTCAGGATGTATCACGTGACGATACAGATGCGGGGGGCGTTAGGGAGGGTTGCCTGCCGGGTCGCCGACGCGGCGACCCTCGCGCGGCCGGGCGCACACTATATAATGACGGTACTGTTTCCGTGGGCCCTCTCGATGGAGGTGCACATGCCTCGCCTCGCTCCGGAACTTCGCCCCGCCACGCGGGGCTCGGTCCTCGTCGTCGCGGCGCTCGTCGCCGCGCCCGCGCTCCTGACCTTCGCCTCGGACGCCGACGCGCAGGCGCCGCGGGACCGCGCCGCGTGGCAGGTCCCGCGCACGGTGCACGGTCATCCCGATCTCCAGGGGAACTGGACGAACTCGACGCTGACGCCGTTCGAGCGGCGCGACGGCGACGGTCCGGTCTATTCCTGGGACGAGGTCGCCCGGATCGAGGCAGGCACCGAGGAGTGCCCGCCGAACCCGGGCACGGTCGCCTGCGGCCGGGCGCAGCGGGCGGGCGACAGCAACGAGGCGCGGCTTTCCGGCAACGAGTACAACGAGGTGTACTGGGAGCGGGGCACGAAGGTCGCCGTAGTGCGCGGCCAGCCCCGCACGTCGCTGGTGACGCGCCCCGCGAACGGGCGGATTCCCGACCTCACGCCCGCGGCGCGGCGTGCGCTCGAGGAGCGCTCCGCCTTCCGGAGCCAGTTCGGCCAGTACGATCACCCCGAGCTGCGCCCGTTCGCCGAGCGCTGCATCCTCTTCGGGTCCCCGCTGGGCCCGCCCATGATCCCCGTGGGTGCCTACAACTCGAACTACGTCATCACACAGACGGCCGACGCGGTCATGATCCAATCCGAGATGATCCACGACGTGCGGGTCATCCGGCTCGGTGAGCCGAAGCCGCTGCCCAAGAACGTGCGGCCGTACTTCGGCGACTCGTGGGGCCGCTGGGACGGAAACGTGCTGGTGGTGGAGACCACGAACATCAGCCCCGAGCAGTCGATCGCGGGGGGGCCGCTCTCGGAGGACGCGAAGGTGACCGAGCGGTTCACGCGCGTCGACGAGGAGACGATCCTCTACGAGTTCACGGTCGATGACCCGAAGACGTTCACCCAGCCGTGGGGGGGGGAGATTCCGATCTTCCGGCTGCACGCCGAGCTCTACGAGTACGCCTGCCACGAGGGCAACTACTCGCTGCCGGGTGTGCTGAGCGGCGCCCGCTACGAGGAGTCGCAGGCGGCACGGAACTAACACGCTGACCTGCCGGGGGCGGCGCTGCGAGCGCCCCCGGCAGGTCTTGCCTAGCAGCTCCCGCGGCGCCGCTCGATCGGCAGACAGTCGAAGCCGTCGGCCGCCCAGAGCCCCGACCGCTCGGACCTCGCGGCCCCCTGCGCCGCCTCGAGCGCATCGACGTACTGGACGTTCGGCGGATAGGTCAGCGTCACCGCGTGGCCCGAGCGCACCATGAGCCAGTTCACGAGCTGCCCCTCCGCCCATACGTAGCCGAGGAGGCGGCCGTTCCGGTCGCGCTCCTCGACGTCGAGCTCCACCCCGACGCGGCTGCCGATCGGGATGTGCGACCGGAGGACGTCGGCCGCGACGCGCCCGATGGGGTCCTGGCTCAGCTCGGGGGTGTCGATCCCGACCAGCCGGATCCGCCCGAGGGGCGCGCAGTCGATGCTGTCTCCGTCGGCGATCCGGGTGACCTCGCACTCCGTGACGGCGCGAACGGGGGCGGCAGGTCCACCCTCGGGCACAGGCTCACACCCCAGGAGGGACGCCAGGGCCAGGGCGGCGGCCAGGGCGGTGGGTCGTCGGCTTCGGGTCATGGTCTCCGGCCCCATCGGGCGGACGTCGGGCTCGCGTCGGGGATCGGCACAACCTAACGTTTGGCACCCGACCGGGGTCTCATGCGTACAAGGAGCACGTCGTCGCGGTTGGGACTCGTCGCACCCAGGAGGATGGATGTCTCGCAGGTTCTTGGTCGTTGGGCTCATGATCGCCGCGGGTGTGCTGGCTCCGCGGGCCGCAGTCGCGCAGGACCACCAGCACGGCGATCACGGGGCCGCCGATCACCCGGCGGACCATGATCACGCTGCGGCCGGGCACGACCACGCCGGACCGATCGTGAGCTGCACGGATCTCGCCGCGCCGCCGTGGAACGGGCTGCCCACGGCCGACCGCGAGCGTGTCGCGGCGCTGCGCGCCTCGGTGGAGCACCTCGCCACGCCGGACGCGGCGCAGTCCGCGGGCTTCCGCCCCGCGCTCGGGGACATCCCCGGCATGGGCGTGCACTTCGTGCATAGTGAGCGCGGCCGGAACGGCGTGCGGCCCGGTGAGCCCGATCACCTCCTCTTCTCGGAGATCGGAGGGGAGCTCACCCTGGTGGGCGCCGCGTACGCCTTCATCGACGTGCCGGACACCACGGAGCCGATCCCCTTCGACAGCGACCTCGCGCGCTGGCACGACCACCCGGAGTTCGCGCCGGACGGGCAGACCCTGCACATGCTGCACGTCTGGTTCGTACCGTCCTCGCACGGTCCCTTCGCCGGCTTGAACTTCTGGCTCCCGTTCGAGAACCGGGGGATCACGCCGCCCAGCTCGTGCTGGTTGAGCGACCCCGAGATCGCGAACCTCATCCAGGGCGTCTCCTTCGGGCTCGTCCGGCGCGGTAGTCCGGTAGAGCGCGCCGTGCTCGGCGACCGCGCCGCGGCGGCTCCGGAGGCGACCGAGGAGTCGACTCCGAACCGTGAGGCGATTCTGGCCGACCTGGATGCGGCGGCCCGTGCGAACAACCTGAATGCGTGGCTCGGCGCGGCGGAGCGCTTCGTGGCGGACCTCACGCCCGCCGAGCGCATGCGGACCCAGATGATGCTGCGCGCGCTCACGAACGCGCAGCTCTCCTCGGCCGAGCGGGAGCAAGTGGGCAACTAAGCCCCGCGAGTCCAGCCACACACGAAGGGCCCCCGGGAGCGCAGGCTTCCCGGGGGCTTTTCTTTTGGCGCGGCGCGTAGACGCCCGCCGCCCGAGCCGCTGGACCGGCCCCGATATGGCAGGGCGCGACCTCGGCCCCTACATTCGGCCGCGGACCGTTCGGCGCCGGAGAAACGGGTATGAAGGCACTCGCCACAGCTGCCCTGGCCGTCGGGGCGTGGCTCGTCGCCGCGAGCGACTCGCCCAGCCCGGCTGCCCCGCTCGCTCCAGTGCCGCCTCGTGTGGTCGACTCACCCGAGCTGAACGCGGTCATCCAGCGGTACTGCGTGCGGTGCCACAGCGACGAGCGACTCACCGGCAACCTGTCGCTCGAGCACTTCGACGTCGCCGGGGCTCCCTCTCGGGCCGAGACGGCCGAGAAGATGATCCTGAAGCTGCGCGCGGAGATGATGCCGCCCCCCGGAGGGCGCCGCCCCCCCGCCGATTCCTTGCTGGCTCTGGTCGAGGGGCTGGAGGCTGTCATTGACGAGGCCGCGCTCGCGGACCCGAATCCGGGGACGCGACGCTTTCAGCGGCTGAATCGTGCCGAGTACCGGCGAGTCATCAAAGAGCTGCTCGACCTCGAAGTAGATCCCGCGCGTTGGCTTCCAGCCGACACGTACCTGGGCAACTTCGACAATCTCTCCGCCGCTCAAGGGCTCTCGCCGACGCTGCTCGAGGCGTACCTGCGGGCCGCCACCGAGGTGAGCCGGATCGCGATCGGCGACCCCACGGCTGTCCCGACGACGCGCAAGTACACGGTGCCGATCGAAGTCTCGCAGCACGCCTGGGACCATATCGAGGGCACGCCCTTCGGGACCCGTGGGGGCGTCGTGGTGACACACGACTTCCCCGCGGACGGGCTCTACCAGTTCGAGGTCGCCACGCTTTTCGGACGCGGCACCGGGGGCGAGGATCTCGACATCTCGATCGACGGCGAAGGGGTGGCCCGGCTCGCCCTCGAAAACGGTGAGGGCGGGGCGGCACCGATCCGGACCGAGCCGATCTTCGTGCGAGCCGGCCAGCGCCGTGTCGCGGCCGCGTTCGTCCGGCGCATCGAAGGCCCGTACGAGGACCGCCTGAGCCCGCACCGCTGGTCGTTCACGGGAGGCGAGGACTCGCGCGCGTGGGCCAACTACGGAATCACCGTCCTGCCGCACTTGGCGGACCTGATGGTCAGCGGGCCGCAGGAGGTGAGGGGCGTGTCCACGAACCGGACACGGGATCGGATCTTCACGTGTTATCCCAGTGCGCCGGCCGAGGAGCGCGCGTGCGCCGAGACCATCGTCGCTCGGCTCGCGACGCAGGCGTACCGCCGCCCTGCGACACCCGATGACGTGGCGGGGCCGATGTCACTCTATGACCGCGGGGCCGCCGAGGCAGGCTTCGAGGTCGGTGTGCGTACCGCGCTACAGGGGATCTTGGCGAGTCCCGCTTTCCTCTTCCGCCTCGAGCGCGTGCCGGCTGAAGTCGGGGCGGGCGAGAGCTACCTGCTCTCGGACACGGACCTCGCGTCGCGGCTCTCCTTCTTCCTGTGGGGAACGGTCCCGGACGAGGAGCTGATTCGGGTCGCCGCCGAGGGAAGGCTCTCGGAGCCACGGGTGCTCGAGGGACAGGTTCGCCGGATGCTCGGCGACTCCCGCTCGGAGGCGCTGGCCTCCCGCTTCGCGTCGCAGTGGCTACGTCTCCAGGACGCGGACAAGAACAGCCCCGAGCCATACCTCTATCCGGACTTCAGCGGGCAACTTCGGGAGGACATGATCCGGGAGACGCAGCTCCTCTTCGATCACCTCGTCCGTGAGGACCGCAGCCTCCTCGAGCTGCTCACCGCCGACTACACCTTCATCAACGAGCGCCTCGCGCGGCACTATGGGATCCCGGGCGTCGCCGGGCCCGAGTTTCGCCGCGTGCAGTATCCGAACGACCGCCGCCGTGGCGTCCTCGGGCACGGCAGCGTGCTGCTCCTCACCTCGATGTCGGACAGGACCTCACCCGTGCTACGCGGCAAGTGGGTGATGGAGGTGATCATGGGCGCCCCGCCCCCCCCGCCGCCCCCGGACGTCCCCAGCCTCGAGAGCGCCGAGGACGCCGTCGAGGGCCGCGTCCTGACCACGCGTGAGAAGCTGGAAGAGCACCGCTCGAACCCCACGTGCAACGCGTGCCACCGTCTCATGGATCCGATCGGCCTCGCGCTCGACAACTTCGATGTGACGGGCAAGTGGCGCATCCGCGAGCACGGTATGCCGCTCGACACACGCGGCACGTTCTACGACGACACGCCGGTCGGGACGCCGCAGGAGCTGAGCCAGATCCTACTCAAGCGTCCGACCCCCATCGCGCGGGGTTTCGCGGCGAACATGCTCGCGTTCGCGATGGGCCGACGCGTCGAGCACTACGACCAGCCCACGATCCGAGCGATCGCGAGCGAGGCGGCCGAGGACGACTACCGCCTCTCGTCGTTCATCCTCGGTGTTGTCATGAGTGATCCGTTCAGGATGGCGAAGTACCAGGCACCTGCCGCGGCCGAGTCGGCCCAAGGAGCGTAAAGCCATGGAGTACATCACCGGCAAGCACGTCTCGCGTCGTACCTTCGTCCGCGGGATGGGCGTGAGCGTCGCGCTCCCCTTCCTCGACGCCATGGTTCCCGCGGGACAGACGTGGCGCAGGGCCCGCGTCGCGCCGGAACAGGGCTTCACGCGCCTGGTGTGCGTGGAGGAGTCGATGGGCGCGGCGGGATGCAGCGATTGGGGTGCGGCGCGGCACCTCTTCGCGCCGGCGGGCGTGGGACGCGAGTGGGACCTGGAGGTGAACAGCCAGCTCGCCCCTCTCGCCCCGTACCGCGACTACCTCACGATCGTGAGCAACACGGACTGCCGGATGGCAGAGGCGTTCCGTCCCGAGGAGATCGGCGGCGACCACGACCGCTCCACGGCCGTCTTCCTGACACAGGCACACCCGAAGCAGACCCAGGGCTCGGACATCTTCTTGGGGACCTCACTCGACCAGCTCCACGCTCGCAAGTTCGGTCGCGAAACGGCGCTCCCCTCGCTCGAGCTCTGCATCGAGGGTATCGATCGCGGGGGTGGCTGTGCGTACAACTACCACTGCGCGTATACGACGACACTCTCTTGGGCCTCGCCGAACCAGCCTCTGCCACCGATCCGTGAGCCGAGGGTCGTCTTCGAGCGGCTCTTCGGAGCGGGACACTCACCCGAGGACCGGGCCGCGCGTCGCCGCACGGAGCGGAGCGTGATCGACTGGATCGCGACGGAGGTCGCGCGCCTGCGTGTCGAGCTGGGAGCCGCCGACCGCGCGGCCCTCGACGAGTATCTCACACACATCCGCGAGCTCGAGCGGCGGATCCAGCTCGTCGAGGCCCGGAACGCGAGCGGAGAGGAGCGCGAGATGCCGAACGCGCCCTCCGGCGTGCCGGACTCCTTCGAGGAGCACATGCAGCTGATGTTCGACCTACAAGTGCTCGCCCTGCAGACCGACATGACGCGGGTCATCACCTTCAAGACCGGCTTCGACCAGTCGAACCGCACCTTCCCGCAGAGCGGGGTGAACCGCTCGATCCACGGTGTCTCGCACCACGGCAACGCCGAGGCAGACATCATGGACTTCAACACGATCAATCGGCATCGACTCGGGCAGATGACGTACTTCCTCGAGAAGATGAGGACCACGATGGACGGGGATCAGTCGCTGCTCGACAAGACCGCCGTGATCTGGGGCTCCCCCATGGGCGACCCCAACCTGCACAACCATCGCCGCTGCCCACTGCTCCTCATGGGTAAGGCGAACGGGGTGCTCGAGGGCGGCCTCCACCTCCAGGCGCCCGAGGGCACGCCGATGGCCAACGTGTTCTTGAGCCTCATGCAGGGCATCGGTCACGACGAGATGAAGGCGTTCGGCGACAGCACGGGTGAGTTCGCGCTCAGCTTCCCGCGCGGAGATGCCGCAGGGGCGGGAGGAGTTGGGGCGTGAGTAGGCTCGGCACGGCCGGTCTCGCCTCGCTGTTGATCGTCGGCCTCGCGCCGGTCACCGCGAGTGCTCAGAGCGGGCTCATCGAGGCGGCGCGAGCGGGCGACGTCGTTACGGTGCGTGCCCTGGTTGGGCAGGGAAGCGACGTGAACGCCACGCGCGGCGACGGGCTGACGGCGCTGCACGGTGCTGCCGAGCGCGGGAACGCGGACGTCGTGCGCTTGCTACTCGAGCGGGGTGCCCGAGTCGACGCGGCGACCCGCATCGGGGCGTACACGCCGCTCCACCTCGCCGCGCGCCGCGGCGACGCCCAGGTCGTGCGCCTCTTGCTCGGCGCCGGGGCGAACCCCAACGCCGTGACCACGAACAGCGGAGTGACCCCGCTCCACCTCGCAGCCGCGTCGCTCGGCGGCAAGGACGCGGTATCGGCGCTGCTCGAGCGCGGTGCCGAGCCGAACGCGCGCGAGCTGTCGGCTGGACAGACGCCCCTCATGTTCGCGGCCGCCGAGAATCGCGCGGCCGCAATCGAAGTGCTGCTCCGGCACGGTGCGGATCCGTCGCTCACGACCGAATCTGTCGACGTGCTCTACAGCCTCGCGGTGGACCGTGCAGCGGATCGGCTCGTCGACGAGCGGTTGCAGGCGATGCGGCGGGTCGCGGGCGGGGGGCGGGACTGGTCGCCGAGTCCCGCTCAGGCCCAAGAGGCCGTCCGCGCGCAGCGCGCTTTCGTGCAGTCGAAGCCCGATGTCGGCCCACACGATCCCGTTTCGCTCGCTTCGGTGCGGCCCGACTACCCGGGCGGACCGGACGTGGTGCGTCCGCCCATGACCGAGACGCTCGTGGGGAAGACGGGGGGCATGACCGCGCTGCTTCACGCGGCCAGAGAGGGACACATCGAGGCGGCTCTGGCGCTCCTCGACGGCGGGGCCGACATCGACCAGATGAGCGCCGACGGCACGAGCCCGCTGCTCATCGCGACGCTGAACGGTCGCTTCGACCTCGCGCTGCGGCTCGTCGAACGGGGTGCCGATCCGGATATCGCGGCCTCGACGGACGGAGTGACTCCGCTCTTCGCCGCGCTGCAGACGCAGTGGGCGCCCAAATCGAACTACCCGCAGCCCCGTGGGCACGACACCCAGGCCGCGAGCTACATGGACGTGCTGAGGGCCCTGCTCGAAGCGGGTGCGGACCCGAACCCGGCCTTGAACACCCACCTGTGGTACTGGGAATACGGGCTCAACAAGATGGGCGTCGAGCTTCGGGGTGCGACGCCGTTCTGGCGCGCCGCGTTCGCGCAGGACCTCGGCGCGATGAAGCTGCTCGTCGCGCACGGGGCCGACCCGAGCATCCCGACGATCTGGCCGGCGATCGGGATGCGCGACCGGCGGCAGACCGACGGTCGGCAGCAGGAAGACTCGGGCGTGCAGCTCGAGCCGGCGGGAGCGCCGAACGCGTGGCCGATCCATGCCGCCGCGGGGGGTGGCTACCTCGGTCTCGGCGCGTTCAGCGTGCGGAACATGCCGGATCAGTTCCTGCCCGCCGTCCGCTATTTGGTGGAGGAGCTCGGAGCCGACGTCAACCTCGCCGACTCGTGGGGCTACACACCGCTACACTACGCCGCCTCGCGTGGGGACAACGAGCTGATCTCGTACCTCGTGGAGAAGGGGGCCGACGTGACCAGGCTCACCCGTCTGGGTCAGTCGACGGTCGACATGACCCGCGGTGGCCGGGCAGGCTTCTTCACGCGGGTCGCCTTCCCCGAGACAGAGCAGCTCCTGCTCAGCCTGGGCGCGCCGTACTCCTGCTTGCACACCCACTTCCTCGACACGGGAGACTGGTGCGAGGCCTCGGGTGTGCCGCCCTTCGTGCAGACGGCGGGAGACGACTACGAGCCCCCCAATCGGGGGAACTAGGCGGAACCGAGGCGCCGCGTCACCTGGGCAGCACCAGCGCCCGGCCGACCAGTCGGCTCGGGTCGGCGCCGGGCTTGGGCACGAACTTGTCGAGCCACCCGCCGTCCCAACTGGCCACGTAGGCGTTGCCCTCCTGGTCGACGTCGATCTGGTGCGGCCGTGACAGACCGCCCGGGAAACCGCCCATCGTGCCGCCGTACGCGCCCCAGTGGTATTCCAGCCGCCCCTGCCTGTCGTACTTGAGGATGCGGTTCAGGCGGCCCGAAACGACCCAGACGGCGTCCCGCTCGTCGATGAAGATGCCGACGGGGTCGGAGACGTTGGGCCACTCGTCGAGGTACTCGCCGTTCTCGGTGAAGATCTGGATGCGGTTGTTGTTGCGGTCTCCCACGTAGACGCGCCGGTCGCGGTCCACGGCCAGGCCGTGCACGAGGTCGAACTGGCCGGGGCCGGTGCCGAGCTCACCCCACTCCATCAGGTAGTTACCCTCGGCGTCGTACTTCACGATACGCGAGTGCCAGTAGCCGTCGCCGAGCAGGAAGGAGCCGTCCGGTAGAAAGGCGAGCACGGCGGGGTCACCGTAGGAGTACGGAGCAGGGTTCGGGTTCGCGCGTGCTTCCGCGCGGCTTGTGGGATGGTTCGGATCGTACAGCCGCATCACGAGCTCGCTGCCGTCGTTCGTGAACTTGAGGATCTGCATGTTCACGCCGCGGCCGCCCCGCTCGACCACCCAGACGTGACGCTCCGGGTCGTACGGACTGATGTAGACCTGGTGCGGTCGGTTGAAGAGCGAGTCCCACTGGGACCAGTTCTCTATGATGTTCCCGTCGCGGTCGACCACGACCAGATAGTTCGTGCTGTTGGGCCGCTCCTCCCGCTGGCCGTCGCGGTCGCCCCACACCGCGACGATGATCCGGTTCGGGTTGTCGACGGCGACTCCCGACACTTCCCCCCACGTCCAGGGGCCGATGTGATCGGGTGCCGGCTTCCACCAGCCCGGGACCGCATCGTACGCACCGGTGCGCTCGTCCCCGCCTTTGATGAGCGCTGACGAGGCGGAGGCACCGTTGGCCGGCGCCCCCTCCCCGCCGCACCCGACGAGCGTGACGGCGGAGGTGACGACGAGGCCGATCCTGCGAGGCCGGAATCTCATGGCGGCTCTTCCTCCAAGGCGTAGCGAACCGAGGGCAGAGAATACGTGTCGCATCCCGTGCGGTCCACGAGGGCGGCGCAGGTGCGTGTGGTCGGGGACGAGTCCGGGGCGCTCCCCCTCGCCCCGCCGACGTCGGGTCCCCAAACTGCCGGGAGCGTGGACCCCGCGTCCTGGGCCGACGGACGCCCAACCGCGCATCACCCTGCGATGGGAGGCGACCCAATGTCGAGAGGCGAGGACCGCGACCTCGGGATGCACCGGGCGATCACGCGCCGTGACTTCTTGAACGGCGTCGCGCTGTCGGTTGGCGGCTCGCTGATTCCGACGACAGCGTGGCCGCGGGGGTCGGCCGACGGGCCCTCCAGGTGGGCGAGGCAGGAGGCGTACTATCCGCCGGCGCTCACGGGCATGCGGGGGAGCCACGAAGGCTCCTTCGAGATCGCACACGGCTTCCGCGACGGCCGCACGTGGACCGGCGTCGACACGGGTGAGCGTTACGACATGGTCGTCGTGGGCGCGGGGCTGAGCGGCCTCTCGGCGGGTTTCTTCTTCCACGACACGGCGGGACCCGGCTCGAGGCTCCTGATCCTCGACAACCACGACGACTTCGGTGGGCACGCCAAGCGCAACGAGTTCACGTACGCCGGCCGCACGCTCTTGCTGAACGGCGGTACCTCGAACTTCGAGTCCATCGACCACTACTCCACCGTCGCGCGCACGCTGCTCGCCGCGGTCGGACTGGACCTCGAGCGGGCGGAGGCCGCCGACGGCACGAGCCGGAGCTTCTACCGCTCGCTAGGGCTGGGCACCGCAACCTTCTTCCGCCGTGAGGCCTTCCGGGAAGACCGGCTCGTGACCGAGTCCCCCGGCGGTGGAGACTCGCCGGCGGCGTGGGCGGCGTGGCTCGCGCGCACACCCCTCTCGGAGGGCGCCCGCCGCGATATCGTCCGTCTCCAGGAGCGCGGCGTCTCCGTCGACGGCTGGCTTCCCCTCTCCGACGAGGAGCGGAAGATCCGTCTCGCGCAGATGAGCTACGAGGCGTTCCTGCGCGACCACGCGGGCGTGGGGCCCGAGGTGCTCGCCTTCTACGACGACCGTCCCAAGGGCCTCTTCTGCGTGGGCATCGACGCGCTGCCCGCGCTCTATGCTTGGGCCATGGGCTACCCGGGCTTCCAGCAGCTGGACCTGCGCCCGCTCTCCCGCGTGGGGCCGCTCACGCACGTCGGCGGCGGGCAGCACGGCCGTGAGCGCGAGTTCGCCGGCGGCCCGACGATCGAGCTTCCGGACGGCAACGCCACGCTCGCTCGCCTGCTCGTGCGTGCGATGATCCCGGAGGCGCTGCCCGGATCGACGCTCGAGGACTCGATCATGGCGCGGCTCGACTACTCGCACCTCGACCGCGAGGGCTCACCCGCGCGCATCCGCCTCAACAGCACGGTCGTGCGCGTGCGGCACCTTGGCGGCAGCCCCGAGAACGCCTCGGAGGTCGAGATCACCTACGTCACTCGCGACGGAGCCGCGCGCACGGTGCGGGCGAGCCACGTGATCATGGCGTGCCACAACGACATGATCCCCTACATCTGCCCGGAGATGCCGCCCGAGCAGAAAGACGCGCTCGGCTACGGAGAGCGGATGCCCATCGTCTACACGAACGTACTGATCCGTAACTGGACCGCCTTCACCAACCTCGGCGTGCGCAGCGTGAACTGCCCGGGCATGTACCACACCGGCTTCAACCTCGGCCGCGCCGCCGAGATCGGCGGCTACGATCCGCCGCGCTCGCCCGAGGACCCGATGGTCCTGCACATGACGCGCACGCCGTGTGCGCCCGGGCTCCCCAAGAAGGAGCAGCACCGGCGCGGGCGGCGCGACCTGCTCGAGGCCAGCTTCGAGACGTTCGAGCGCAACATCCGCGACCAGATCGGGCGGGCGCTCGCTGCGGGCGGCTTCGACCCGGCGCGCGACATCGTCGCCATCACCGTGAACCGCTGGCCGCACGGGTACGCGTACTCCTACGACACGCTCGAGGACCCGATCGAGTGGGCGCTCTTCGAGGCGGACGACCGGCCGTGTGTGATCGGCCGGCGGCGCTTCGGCCGCATCTCGATCGCGAACTCGGACGCGGCCGCGACGCCGCACACGGACGCCGCGATCGACGAGGGCTACCGCGCCGCAGGAGAGCAGCTCGTGCTGCGCAGCCGGAGCCGCGGGCGCGCCTGAGCGGCGCTACTGGCTCTCCTCGGGGCGCTGGAAGACGCTCAGGTCGCGCTCGTTGACCTCGTCGATGATACGCGCGTAAGCGCGTGTCGAGGCCTCCAGCCCCGTCCAAGGGACCGTCGCCGGGGACTCGAGGTCGGTGTGGAAGTAATGGTAGAAGTCGCTCGTTGCCACACCCGGCACGAAGCGGAATACGCGGCTGAGGTCTCCTGCCGGCGGCCTGGGCTGCGGCTCCAGGTAGAGCGCCACGCCGAACTCCCGGAACGCGTCCAGGGCGATCCTCTGGAGCTCGGGCCGCAACGGCCCACCGGCGTACCACTGCTGCGCGGTGTACGTGTTCGCCCAGAAGATGTCCTCCCCCTGGCCGAGGTTCTCCGTCCGGGATGCCCAGCGGGGGTGCGTGGTAGTCTGCACCGTCGAGGGGTGCTCGGCGTTGATGACGAGCGCGGTCTTCGCGAACAGCTCGGCTCGGTTGTCGGCGAGCCAGCGGCCGCCCACGCTCGAGCCCTCTCCCGAGTTGTGGTGCCCGTCGAGCCCGAGGAAGAGGAGCGTACGGCGCCGATCTGCCGGAGGGATCCTCGCGTAGTGCTCGGCGAGCGCGAGCATCGAGGCGACGCCGGAAGCGTTGTCGCCCGATGCCTCGAACCAGCCGTCCCGGTGCGCCATCACGTAGATGGTCTCATCGGTCAAGCCGGGAAGGGAGCCCCACACGATCGAAGTCCGTAGGTCCGGCACCATCTCGACGTCGAGGCGAACGCGGACCTGCACGGGCTCGCCCGGGGGGGCACTGGCGATGAGCCGTTCCACCGCGAAGCCGTCGTCGCCCCCGAGCGTGAACGTCGGCACCCCGGTGCGCGCGGGGTACGCCTGGTAGCGCATGTTGCCCGGCAGCATGTGTGCGTCGAAGATCACCGCCGCGCCGGCCGCGGCGGCGCGGTCGACGGCTCCGTGGTCGATCATCCCGAACATGCTGTATGTGAACACGGCCTTGCCCGTGACGTCGCGCCCCCGGAAGTCGGCCTCTCGCCCGAGACCCACGTACACAGCCTCGAGCTCCAGGCCCACGGGCGGCGTGCCGGGGGACCGATACACCGGCTGCGCGGAGACGAGCTCGAGTGTCTCGTTACCGGACTGCACCGTGACCTCGTACTGCCCCGGCATCCACTGCGGCAGCAGGTCGAACGGCTGGACGCGCACGTCCGAGAGGCCGACCGCGCGGAACTTCTGCTCGAGCCACTCGGCGCTCCAACGATCCGACTCGGTCCCGATGATCCGTCCCCAGAACTTGGGATGGATCTCGTCGCGGTGGCGGCGCGAGATCGCGGCTTGCTCCTCGACCCAGGCGAGCATGCGCCGCCCTTCGATGTCGGCGTAGCGCTGCGCCCCCCGTGGGAGTGGCCACTGGAGGTAGAGGTCCTGCACGTCACCGCTCACCCCGGAGGGGCCCGCGGGCCGACTCGCCGCGTCCGAGGCGTCCGGCGGCGCGCAGCCGCCGGCGCGCGAGGCGACGGCGACGAGGGTGAGGCTCAGGGCCCCGGGTCGGGTCGAGCGGGAGCGGCGCATGCTGGGCCTCCTTCATCCGCGAGCTACGTCAAGCTCCGACTCCGTCATTCTGCGGGGAGCAGCCCGCGCCGGCAAAGGTGCGTGGGATCCGACTTGCGAAGGCCACCACCGGCCTCGATCCTTGCCCTCCCTTTCCCCGTTCCGGAGCGCCGCTTGGATCTGGCCACGCCAACCGTCAGGAAGTGGATCGACGACGGTCTGCGCGATCCGGAAGCCTTCTGGGCACAGGCCGCGGAAGAGCTGCCCTGGTTCAAGAAATGGGAGCGTGTCTACGAGCCCGATCCCCCGTCCTTTCGGTGGTTCGTCGGTGCCGAGACGAACCTCGCGCACAACGCGCTCGACCGTCACGTGGCCATGGGCAGGGGCGAACGCACGGCGCTGATCTACTTCAACGAGCGCGGGGACCGGACCTCCTTCACCTACGCGGAGCTCTTGGCCCAGGTGCGCCGGGTCGCGGCCGCGCTCGGAGGCCTGGGCGTGCGGAAGGGCGACCGGGTGACGCTGTCCATGCCGACGTGCCCCGAGGCCATCACGCTGATGCTCGCCTGCATGCGCATCGGCGCGATCCACTCCGTGGTCTTTGCGGGCTTCGGTGCGCAGGCCCTGGCCGATCGCATCTCCGCGAGCGGGTCGAAGGTCGTCTTCACGGCGGACGTGACGTTTCGACGGGGGAGCGAGGTCCCGCTCAAGCCGCTCGTGGACGACGCGCTCAGGTCGGTCGGGGGACTGGTGCGGCACGTCGTCGTGCTGCAGCGGGCGTCGGCGCCCATGTCGCTGCACGTAGGACGCGACATCGCCTGGGACTCGTTCCTCGAGGGCGGCGACGACCAGCCCACGGACGCCGTGCCGATGGAGG
>JBFGFY010000030.1:0-22000 GCA_041579355.1 Longimicrobiales bacterium
CTCGGCGCGCTGGTCCTCGCGTCGACGTCCCTCTACGCGGTCCTGGCGCTCGTCTTCGCCGCCGGTGCGTTCGGAAGCGAGCGCGTGCTCTTCGGAGCGGGAGACGCGTCGGGCGGTACGTCGGCGAACGAGCCGGGCCGCGGGTGGAGGGGTCGGGTGGGCGCGGTGCCCGAGCCCGCTGCGGCGATTGGCTTCGTCGCCCTGGTGGCGGTGCTCTTCTTCTACGGAGGCGTCCGATTCCAGCTTGCCCTCGGAGAGGGGGGGCTCGTCGCGGCCGAGTGGTTGCTCCTCTTCCTGCCCGCGGTGCTCTTCGTCGTCCTCGGTCGCTACGACTTCGTGCGCACCTTCTCGCTCACCAGGCCCGCCGCGCGCGGGGCTCTCGGCGGGGCCGTGCTCATCGCGGGCGCCCTCCCGCTCGTCTGGCTCGTGGGCTGGCTACAGAGCTTCGTGCTCCCGATCCCCTGGGACCTGCTCGAGGGGCTCGAGGAGCTGGTCACGGCGGACACGCTGGGCCGCTACCTCTGGCTCGTGACGGTGCTCGCGGTCACGCCCGCACTGTGTGAGGAGGCGGTCTTCCGGGGGGTTCTCTTGGGCGCGACCCGAACCCTGGAGCCGTGGCGCGTCGTCGTCCTGAACGGCGTCGTCTTCGGAGCCTTCCACCTCTCGTTCGAGACCGTAATCCGCTTCCTCCCCACGGCCATTCTAGGCATGCTCATCGCCTGGGCGGTGCTGCGGACGGGGTCCATCTGGGTGGGGGTTCTCATGCACTTCCTCAACAACGCATCGATCGTGACCCTCTCCTCCATTCCCGCGCTGCGCGAGGCCTTCTCCGATCCCCAGGCGCCACCGCCCCTGTGGCTGGTCCCTGCGGGCGCCGTGCTCGTCGTGGCGGGCGTGGCGCTCCTCCGGGGGCAGGGGCCGCCCGGCGTGACTCCGACTGTGCGCACAGGGGGAGCCACGTGAGCCCCGACGCCCCCATGGGTGGCGCCACACACCTCGAGTGCACGGCGACCGGAGAAAGGCTCGACAGCGAGCAGCTCGTAGGCGTGTCTCCCGCGGGCAAGCCGCTCTTCGCCCGTTACGACCTCGACGCCGTGCGGTCGGCGGGCTTCACGCGCGAATCGATGCGCGGGCGCCGCGCCGATCTCTGGCGCTACGCTGAGGTCCTCCCCGTACGCAGCGCCGCTGCGGTCGTGGCGCTCGGCGAGGGGTGGACGCCGCTGCTCGACGCTCCCCGCACGGCCCGTCGCCTCGGGGTGCGGCGCGTCTGGGTCAAGGACGAGGGGCAGAACCCGACGGGTAGCTTCAAGGCGCGTGGTCTCTGTATGGCGGTGTCACGGGCGCTGGAGCTCGGGGCTTCGGCGATCGCGCTCCCCTCGGCCGGGAACGCGGGCAGCGCGGCGGCCGCGTACGGCGCGGCGGCGGGCCTCCCCGTGCACGTCGTCGTGCCGAACGACACGCCGCAGCCCATCCTGGAAGAGATCGCGGCGCTCGGTGCGGACCTCCAGCTCTTGGACGGGCTCATCACCGACTGCGCGCGCGTGGTCCGGCGTGGCGTCGAGGAGCACGGGTGGTTCGACCTCTCGACCCTCAAGGAGCCTTACCGAGTGGAGGGGAAGAAGACCATGGGGTACGAGCTCGTGGAGCAGCTCGAGGGACGGCTACCCGACGCCATCGTCTACCCCACCGGGGGGGGCACGGGGCTGATCGGGATGTGGAAGGCTTTCGACGAGATGGAGCGGCTGGGGTGGATCGGGTCGGAGCGCCCGAAGATGTTCACCGTGCAGGCTGCCGGGTGCGCTCCCGTAGTGCGGGCATTCGACGCCGGAGCCGCATCGGCCGAGCCGTGGGAGGGCGCGCGCACCTACGCCTCCGGCCTCCGCGTGCCGTCGGCGATCGGTGACTTCCTCATGCTCCGGGTGCTTCGCGCATCGCACGGCGACGCGGTCGCAGTCACGGACCAGGAGATGGAGACGTGGGTGCGCCGGCTGGGAGCAGATACCGGTGTGTTCGCCGCGCCGGAGGGCGGTGCCACGGCCGCCGCCGTCCCCGTGCTGCTGGAGCGGGGCTCGATTTCCCCGGACGACGAAGTCGTCCTCTTCAACACGGGCAGTGGACTGAAGTACGTTGGAATGTCCCCTTCGGACTGATCGCTCCGGTAACGATGCTCACCCTGTTCTGGATCCTCCTTTGGGTCGTCCTCGTGGCGCTGACCGTCGCCGCGGGTTGGAGCCTCTACGTGCGCCGGCGCAAGCTCGTCGCCGCGCAGGTTCCGTCGCTCGACGACGAGGCGATTCGGACGATCCTGCAGACGGGTGAGCTCTACGTCGACGATGACGAGCCGCTCGACCTGGAGGAGATCGAGGAAGAGGAGGAGCGCTTCTGGTCGGAGACGTGGGACGAGCCGGACGACTGGGGGCGCCCGACCTCCTGAGGTGACCTAGCAGCGGTCAGCGCGTCGCGTAACGGTAGTACGCTTCGGGGAGCGGCACGAAGCGCCGGTTCATCGGGAGATCGTCCTCCGGATCGGAGCGACGGACCCCGAGGCCGAAGTTGACGTTGAGCGCCGCACCGACCGAGTGGTCGTCCACGAAGGCCCAGTCGACGCCGATCGGCGCCCGCAGCACGAGCGCGAAACCCGGCCTCTCCAGAGGGTCGCTCGGAAAGGCCGCCACGGCCCAGAAGCCCGCTCCGACGAAGGGACGCGCGCTCCCGGCACCGAAGTACTCCTTGTAGACGGCCGACACGGCGACGTCGCGGAACGACCACGTTCCCAGCGCGAGCTCCAGGGCGTGGGTGTGATTGAACCACTCCCCCACGATCGCGATGGTGCTGATGCCGCCGAACGAGACCCCGATGCGCAGGCCGCTACCGGCACCCGAAGCCTGCGCCGCCAGCGGCGCGGCCGCGGCCGTGAGCGAGACAGCGAGCCAGAGAGCGAGGGGCAAACGGGTCCGGCGCATGGCGAAGAAGCTAACGAGGGCAGGGCGGAGCGGGGTGGCGGGCCCGGAGCGCCGGCGCTCCGGGCCCCTCCCGCGTCGGCTCAGCGCGAGATCGCGACCGTGCCGCCGAGGTAGAACGTGCGCCCCGGCCCGGGCTCGTAGAAGCGGCTGCCGAAGGCGTTCACCGCGACCGAGGAGACGTAGGTCTCGTCGGTGAGGTTCTGGACGCCGGCGAAGGGGGACACCTCGAGGCGCCCCACTCGCAGCGCGTTGCCGCCGACCCGGACGCCGAAGAGCGTGTAGCTCTCGGCGAACTCAGCAGCGTTGGTGTCGTTCACCGGGATCTCGTCGGTGTACTCGGCACCGAACTCGACGTACCACTGCGACGGCCCCACGCGCACCGATCCCTGGAGCTGCTGCGGGGCGACGCCGGGGACGCGCTTGCCGGCGAGGTTCTCCCCGGTGCGCAACACGTACTCCTCGAAGCGCGCCTTGGTGTACGAGTACGACCCCTGGACCCGGGCCAGGTCGTGGAGGCGCACCCACACCACCGCCTCCACTCCCTTCCGCGTCGAAGCGCCGGCGTTGCGGTAGAAGGTGCGCAGCGAGGCGTTCTCGAAGGGGATGAGCTCGTTCTCGAGCCTCGTGTTGAAGACTCCCACCTCGTAGGAGACCCGGTCGCGCACGGTGCCGCGGACGCCGCCCTCGAAGGTCCTTCCGGTCTGGGGGTCGAGATCGGGGTTGAAACCGCCGGAGCCGTCCTCGCGGTTGCCGAGCTCGACCGTCGTGGGCGTCTCGTACGAGGTTGCGTAGTTGGCGTATACGCCGATCTCGGGCGTGACCTCGACGTGCACCCCCACGGTCGGGCTGAAGGAGTTCATGTCGCGCTGGCCTGAGTCGTCCGGGTTGGTCGGCGCGGCCGGGAAGAGATCCTGGACCTCGAAGCGCGACGCGTCGTAGCGGAGCCCGCCGAGCAGGCTCACCCGGTCCTGGAGCGCGACGGTCGTCGTGAGGAACAGCCCCAGGCTCTTCACGGTCTCGGTCTGGTTCTGCCTGAGTGTCCCTGGATTGCCGGCGTTGTTGCTGTACTCCCGCCGGTCGTCGTTCTGCACGTCCGCGTCGAGGCCGCCCCGCAGGTCGAGAGTGAAGCCGTCTCCCGCCGTGGCGCCGCCGAGCATGAGGCGGGCGCCCCCCGAGCGGCGGTCCACGTCGACCACGTCGCCGGGGAGCGGGTTGAGGAAGTCACGGGTCAGCCCGTAGGCCGCTGCCTCGGCGGTGAGCCCCCCGACCGGCCCGTTCCAGGTGAACCCGAACTGGGTTTGCTGGACCTCCTTCCGCGTCCCGTTGGGGATGTACGCGGGCACGAAGATCCCGTGCGGGTTCGCACGCAAGCTGTCGAGCCGGATGGAGCCCGGGTTCTCGGCGTCGAGGTCCATGTGGTTCATGGTGAACCCGAGCCTGCCCCCGGCGAACGCCTGCTCGAGACGGGCGTTCGCGTGCAGACGCTCCGCGCGGCCGTAGGACGTCCCCGCCGGACCGAGCGCCGTCGCCGTGGGGATCGTCCGGTACCCGTCGAACGCCATGCGATTGATGTTCACGCGGTACCCGGTTTCTCCGACCGTCCCCGTCGTGGAGCTCTGCAGCCGAAGCAGTCCATGGCTCCCGCCGACCACCGTCGCCTCCTGTCGGATCGGGACGCCGGACGGGATCTCGGTTTCGAAGCGGAGCACACCACCGGACGCGTTGCCATACAGGGCGGACGCCGGCCCGCGCATCGCCTCGACCCGACCGAGGGAGCCGATGTCGACGTGGTCGAGCGTGGACTGTCCGTCGGGTAGCGTGGCTGGAATGCCGTCCACGACGACGTGGATGCCCCGCACCCCGAACTGCGAGCGCGAGCCGAAGCCCCGGATGATCACCCGCTCACCTACGGCGTAGTTGAATCGGTTCTGTACCTGCACGCCGGGGAGGCCCTGGAGCGCCTCTTCCAGGAACATGCCCGTCTTTCCCTCGCGAAGGTCCTGACGACCCGCGACGGACACGGGGTACGCCGACCGACCGACGCGCGTGGGTGCGCCCAGGACCGACACCACCAGGGAGTCGAGGTCGTAGCGGGGGATCGAGTCGGAGGGCCCTGGAGCCTGGGCTCTCACGGGCACCGCGGTGGCGAGGAGCGCAGACACGGCTGCGGTCAGCAGCCAAAGCGCCACGGGCGGAAGGCCGGGGCGCACGGGGCGGACGTCTGGAGGGGTCATGGCCGGCTTCGTTCGTTGTTGCGGGGATTCGATGTCCGAGTCCGCGGCGGGAGCGGCGCACCATCATACACCGATGGGCGTGGTCGCGCCTCCATAGGGTGGGAGCGGGGGGGCTGCCGGGGTGCCTCGCTCCGCTCGGCTCCGCTAGCTTGGCGTCCATGGATCTCTCGGAATCCCTCGTCACCCCCCCGGAGCGCCTGAGGGCGAGGCGGGACGCGGCCTTCCAGGCCCTGGACGGAGGCGCCCTCGTGCTCGCCGCCGCGCCCGTCCAGTACCGCTCCCGTGACGGGGAGCGGCCCTACCACCCGGATCGCGACCTCTTCTACCTGACCGGCACGACCGAGCCGCAGACGGTGGCCGTGCTGTCGGGTGCCGGGGAGCCGCGCTTCACCTTGTTCGTGCGCGACCGCGATCCCGAGGCAGAGCTGTGGTCGGGCCCCCGGCTCGGACGAGACGGCGCGATGGAGCGCTTCCGGCCGGACGAGTGCCACCCGATCGGCGAGCTCGATGAATGCCTGCCCCGGCTGTTGCAGGGCGCCGACCGCATCTACTTCCGCCTGGGGCGGCGCGACGCGCTCGAGGAGCACGTCGTGAGAGCGCTCTCCTGGGCGCGCGGCCGCGGTGCACGGACGGGCACCGGACCCCGAGCCGTCGAAGACCCGGGCGAGATCCTCGACGACCTCCGCGTCGTGAAGGACGACTGGGAGCTCGACCTGATGCGCCGGGCCGCAGCGGTCTCCGTGGAGGGACAGCGCGCCGGAGCTTCGGCGGCCCGGCCGGGGGCGGGGGAGTGGGTCGTCGCGGCCGAGGTCGATCGGGCCTTCTCCGCGGCGGGTGCCCGCGGGCCCGCCTACGAGACGATCGCGGGCTCGGGCGTGAACGCGTGCACCCTGCACTACACGGACAACTCCAAGACCGTGGCCGAAGGGGACCTGGTGCTCGTGGACGCGGGGGCCGAGCACGGTCTCTACGCCGGCGACATCACTCGCACCTGGCCCGCGAGCGGTCGCTTCACGCCGGAGCAGCGGGACGTGTACGAGGTCGTGGATGCCGCACGCCGCGCCGCCATCGAGGTGGTTCGACCCGGCGCGACCATCGCCGACGTGCACGTTGCCGCCACGCGGGTGATCGTCGAAGGCCTAGTGGCTCTTGGTGTGCTGAAGGGCAGCGTCGAAGAAGTGCTCGAGAATCAGGAGCACAAACCGTACTTCCCGCACCAAACCTCTCACTGGCTCGGCCTCGACGTGCACGACCCGGGCGACTACGCGCGCGGCGGCGTGCCGCGCACGCTCGAGCCCGGCATGGTCTTCACGGTCGAGCCCGGGCTCTACTTCCGGCCGGGCCAGGACGGGGGACCCGAGCGCCTCGCGGGGATCGGCGTGCGCATCGAGGACGACGTCGTGGTCACCGCCGAAGGATGCGAGGTGCTGACCGCGGCGCTGCCTGCGGCCGTGGACGAGGTCGAGGCGCTCGTCGAGGGCACCCGTTGACCGTGCAGGCCGAGCGGCGCGCGCTCCTGCTCGAGACGTTGGCGCGACCCGGGCCGCTGGTCACGGTCGAGCTCCGCCCTCCGCGGAGCGACCTGGGCCATCAGGCCGGCATGTCGGCGTGGATCGACCTCCACCACTCGCTCGGTCGGCTGACCCGGGACGAGCTGTTCGTCTTCCTCACCGACAACGCCGTGGGCGCTGCGGAGGAGGAGAACCTCGCCCACGTGGCCGCCAACGTCGCGGAGAGCGTCGATCTCCGTCGTATCGTGCCCATCCTGACCTGTAAGCACACCCTCGACTACTGCGAGACGTTCGCCGTGCGCGCCGCGTCCGACGGCTTCGACGCGCTCACCGTGCTCGGTGGGGACACTTCCGTGCCGCCGCCGCGCTGCGTCCCGCACGGGCGCGACTTGCGCGAGATCCTGCGTCGCCGCGTTCCCACGCTCGCGCTCGGAGGGTGGGCGAACCCGCACCGCGACGCCTCCGAGCAGGTGGGCTTCGTCACCGCGCCCGACGCGTACGCCGACTTCGCACTGAGCCAGATCGTGTCGCACCACTCGCTCCCGGAAGTGGAGCGCTTCCTCGCGGAGCTGCACCGGAGCGGATCGGACGTTCCCGTCGTCTTCGGCGTCTTCTTCTACCGGAGCGCGACCCCGTCGACGCTCGCGACGTTGTCCCGGTTCTTTCCGGTCCCCGCAGAGGGACTCACGGCCGAGTTCGCCTCGGGCGCTTCTGCGGAGGAGATCTGCGCACGCTCGATCCGCGAGCTGCGGCGGATCGGTGCGGACAAGGTCTACGTGAGCAACCTGGGCAACCGCGGGGCCGGTCGGCGCCTGACGGAGATCATGGAGCGGGTGTAGGGGCGCTCACCCTCCGACCCCCAGCCCCGCCTCCGCGAGCACTCGGAGCGCGATCTCGACGTTGCGGCGCGGGGCGTTCAGGTGGATCCCCTGCACGTGTCCGCGGAGCGTCGCGATTACCTCGAGCGCAATGGCGATTCCCTCTTCGAGCGCCGCTTCGGGGCCGGACGCGTCGGCTCGGCGCATACGCTCGACGACGGCGGGCGGCACCGAGACGCCCGGGAGCTCGTTGGCGAGGAACTCCGCGCTCCGGAGGGAGGGGAAGGGCCACACCCCGGCGATGACCGGTGTGCCCCTGCGGGACGCGAGCTCGAGGAAGGGCGCGAGCTCCGCGACGTCGAAGACGGGCTGCGTCACGGCGAAATCGGCGCCGGCCTCGAGCTTGTAGGCGAAACGCTCGAGCTCACGCTCGAGGTCGCGCGCCCCCTCGTTGACCGCGACGCCCTGCACGAAGCGCGTCGGGGGACCGATCGGCGTGCCGCCGGGATCCAGGCCGCGGTTGAGTCCCTGAACCACGTGTGTGAGCCCGATGGAATCGATGTCGAAGACCTCCGTGGCGTCGGGGTAGGGTCCGAGCGCGGGTGGATCACCGCTCACCACGAGCACGTTGCGGAGTCCCAGGGCGGCGGCGCCGAGCAGCTCCGAGAGCATGCTCAGCATGTTCTTGCCCCGGCACGTGTAGTGGACGAGGGTCTCGACTCCTACCTGTCGCTCGACGACGGCCGCCGCCGCGAGCGCGCCCATGCGGATCCGCGAGCGAGCGGCGTCCACCAGGCTCACAGCGTCGACGCCGGCAGCCGCCAGCCGGCGCGCGGGCTCCACAACCTCTTCCGAGCTCCAGCTGTGGGGCGGGAGGATCTCCACGGAAACGACGGGCTCGCCGCTCGCGAGCTTGGAGCCCCAGCGCGAGCGCTCGGCGAGGGCTACGGGCTCCGCTCCCTGCACGAGCGGCTCGTCACGCGTGGAAGAGACGCTCCGCGCCCCGCGACCCCGAGACGGGGCGCGTCCACGCGCTCCCGCCGCCTCGTCCACGACGTTGCGTAGCGCGCGGACGTGGTCGGGAGTCGTGCCGCAGCAGCCGCCTACGAAGCGCACCCCCAGGTCGATCATCCGCCGCGCGTATTCGGCTACGTACTCGGGGCTCGCGAGGTAGATCTGGCGGTCGCGCACGGTGCGGGGGAGGCCCGCGTTCGGCTGTGCCGACAGGGGAAGGTCCGTGGCATCGGCCATCTCCTCGAGCGCGTCCAGCATGACGGCCGGCCCGACGGAGCAGTTGAGACCGATGACGTCCACCCCGATCTCCGTGAGGGCACGGGCGATGTGGCCCGCGTCCGTGCCGTAGGCGCTCTTGCCGTCCTGTCCGACCGTCATCTGAGCCACGACCGGGAGGTCCGTGAGCGCCCGCACGGCGCGGGCCGCGCACTCGATCTCGGAGAGATCGGAGAACGTCTCCAGCACGAAGCCGTCGACGCCCCCCTCGAGCAAACCCCGCACCTGCCGGCCGAACAGGGCGACGGCCTCGTCGCGGCCCGTGGGACCGTAGGGCTCGATGCGGATGCCGAGTGGACCGATGGCCCCGGCCACCGAAGCGCGGTCGCCGACGGCCTGGCGGGCCACGCGCGCCGCCGTGGCGTTGATCTCCTCGGCGCGATCCGCGAGCCCGTAGGAGGAGAGCTTCACGGGGTTCGCCCCGAACGTGTTCGTCTCGACGATCTCCGCGCCGGCCGACACGTAGTCCGCATGGATCTGTCGCACGAGGTCGGGCCGGCTGAGCGTGATCTCGTCGTAGCAGACGTTCACGAACACGCCGCGGGCATAGAGCTCCGTGCCCATGGCCCCGTCGAAGACGTGCACCAGGCCGTCGTCGATCAAGCGCTTCACGCGTCCTCGTCCGCCTCGTACCCGAGGCTCGGAGCGAGCCAGCGCTCGGCCTCCGTCACGCTCCAGCCCTTGCGCCGCGCATAGTCTGCCACCTGGTCTCGGCCGAGACGGCCCACGCCGAAGTACCGGGCCGCCGGGTGGGCGAAGTACCATCCGCTCACCGACGCTGCGGGGAGCATCGCATAGCTCTCGGTCAGCGCGACGCCAGCATCCGTATCCGCATCGAGAAGCGAGAAGAGGGTGCGCTTCTCGGTGTGGTCGGGGCAGGCCGGATACCCCGGCGCGGGCCGGATGCCTCGGTACGCTTCCCCTATGAGCGCCTCGTTGTCCAAGGCCTCGTCGGCGGCGTAACCCCAGATCTCACGGCGCACGAGCGCGTGCATCCGCTCGGCCAGCGCCTCGGCCAGGCGGTCCGCGAGCGACTTCACGAGGATGGCCCCGTAGTCGTCGTGCTTCGCCTCCAGTGCGGCCACGAGCTCCTGCGCACCGTGTCCTGCGGTCACGGCGAAGGCGCCCAGCCAGTCGGCGATGCCGGACCCGGCGGGCGCCACGAAGTCCGAGAGGCAGAGGTTCTCCCGCTCCCCCTTCGAGAACTGCTGACGGAGCCCGTGCACTACGGCGCGCACGTGGCGCCGGGACTCGTCGCTGTAGATCTCCACGTCGTCCCCTACCGACGCGGCCGGGAAGATCCCGACCACGGCCTTCGCGCGCAGCGACCCGTCCCGCTGGAGCCTATCGAGCATCACCTCCGCGTCGGCGAGCAGCTTCCGCGCCTCCGTGCCCACCACGGCGTCGTCCAGGATCGCGGGGTGCTTGCCGCGCAGCTCCCAGGCCTGGAAGAAGGGCGTCCAGTCGATGTACCCGCGCAGCTCGGCGAGCGAGACGTCGTGGAAGATGTGCAAGCCGGGCTGCCGGGGCTCGGGCGGAGCGTAGCCGTCCCAACCCAGGTCCGGGGCGCGACGGCGCGCCTCCTCCAGCGGTAGGAGCTCGGTCTTGTCTTGTCTCTCGGCCCGCCGGCGCCGCACCGACTCGTAATCGGACCGAAGCTCGGCGACGAAAGCCTCGCGCCGGTTGCGGTCGAGCAGCGTGCCCACGACGCCGACCGCCCGTGAGGCGTCGAGCACGTGCACGGTGGCGCCGTGGTAGCACTGCTCGATCTTGACGGCCGTGTGGGCCTTGGACGTGGTGGCGCCGCCGATCAGGAGAGGCGCCTCGAAGCCCTGCCGCTCGAGCTCCTTGGCGACGTGCACCATCTGGTCGAGCGAGGGAGTGATGAGACCCGAGAGGCCGATCACGTCGACACGCTCCGCGCGAGCGACCTCGAGGATCTTCTCGGCGGGCACCATCACCCCGAGGTCGACGACCTCGTAGCCGTTACACTGCAGCACCACCCCCACGATGTTCTTGCCTATGTCGTGCACGTCACCCTTCACGGTGGCGAGCAGGATGCGGCCCTTACCGGCAGAGTCGGCTTGCTCCGCCTCCAGGTAGGGCACGAGGCGCGCGACCGCGCGCTTCATGACACGCGCGCTCTTCACGACCTGCGGTAGGAACATGCGACCGCTGCCGAAGAGGTCGCCGACGACGTTCATGCCGTCCATGAGCGGACCTTCGATGACCTCGAGCGCGCTGCCGAACTCGACGCGCGCCGCCTCGGCGTCCTCTTCGACGAACTGGTCGATGCCCTTCACGAGCGCGTGCACGAGCCGCTCCCGCACGGGCTTCTCGCGCCAGCCGAGGTCCTCCGTTTGACGCCGCTCGGTCGTCCCCGAGCGCTCGCCGGCGAGCTTCGTCAGCACCTCGGTCGCGTCGGGATTACGGGCGAAGAGCACGTCCTCGATCGGTCCGAGCAGCTCCACCGGGATCTCGTCGTAGATGGGCAGCGCGCCCGCGTTCACGATGCCCATGTCGAGCCCGGCGGCGATCGCGTGGTAGAGGAAGGCCGCGTGCATGGCCTCCCGCACCTCGGGGCTTCCGCGGAAGGAGAACGAGACGTTGCTGATGCCGCCGCTCGTGAGCGCGTACGGACACTCCGCCTTGATGCGGCGCACGGCCTCTATGAAGTCGACGGCGTAGCGGTTGTGCTCTTCGATGCCCGTCGCGACCGCGAAGACGTTCGCGTCGAAGATGACGTCCTCGGGTGGAAAGCCTTCCTCCTCCACCAGGATGTGGTAGGCCCGCTTGCAGATCGCCACGCGCCGCTCGATCGAGTCGGCCTGTCCCTTCTCGTCGAATGCCATCACGACCGCTGCCGCTCCGTAACGACGCACGGCGCGGGCGCGCTCGCGGAAGGCATCCTCGCCGTCCTTGAGCGAGATCGAGTTCACGACGCCTTTGCCCTGAAGGGTCTTGAGGCCCGCCTCGATCACCTTCCAGTCCGACGAGTCGACCATGATCGGCACGCGGGCCACGTCCGGCTCGGCCGCGAGCAGGTTGAGGAAGCGAGGCATGGCCGCCTCGGCGTCGAGCAGTCCCTCGTCCATGTTCACGTCGACGATCTGCGCGCCACCGAGCACCTGCTCCCGCGCCACGTCGACAGCGGACGCGTAGTCGCCCTCCTTGATGAGGCGCGCGAAGCGACGTGACCCGGTGACGTTGGTGCGCTCGCCGACGTTCACGAACAGGGATCCGGGACCGATCGTGAGCGGCTCGAGTCCCGAGAGGCGCGTGCGCTTGGGGAGCTCGGGGAGCTTTCGCGGCGGTAGGCCCGCCACCGCTTCCGCGATCGCGGCGATATGGTCGGGTGTCGTGCCACAACACCCTCCGACCAAGTTCACGAAGCCCGACTCGGCGAAGTCGCGCGTGACCTCGGCCATGTGCTCGGGTGTGTCGTCGTAGCCGCCGAACTCGTTCGGGAGACCCGCGTTCGGATAGCAGCTGATCGGGAGCGGAGCCACGGAGGCGAGCTCCTCGAGGAACGGCCGCAGCTGGTCGATGCCGAGCGCGCAGTTGAGCCCTACGGAGGTCAGTCCCGAGCGGCGGCCCGGCCCCGGCTGGACGCCGTGCGCCACCGAGTGGTAGAAGGCCTCGGCGGTCTGGCCCGAGAGCGTGCGCCCGCTCTGGTCCGTGATCGTGCCCGACATCAGGACCGGAGCGTCGAGCTCGAGCTCGGCGAGCACACCCGACACCGCGTAGAGGGCTGCCTTCGCGTTGAGGGTGTCGAAGGCCGTTTCGATGATGAGGACGTCGGCGCCGCCTTTCAGGAGGCCCCGTGCCTGCTCCGCGTAGGCCGCTACCAGCTCGTCGAAGCTCACGCCGCGAGCGCCCGGGTCGTTCACGTCCGGGGAGATCGAGGCCGTGCGGTTCGTGGGGCCGATCGCGCCCGCCACCCACACGACCCGCTCGGGATCGCTCGCCTCCGCCTCGTCGGCGGCTGCGCGCGCGAGCCGCGCGGCCTCGACGTTTAACTCTTCCGCGATGCCTTCGAGGCCGTAATCGGCGAGGGAGATGCGGTTCGCGCTGAAGGTGTTCGTCTCGACCAGGTCCGCGCCCGCCGCGATGTAGGCGGCGTGGATGTCGCGGATGACGTTGGGGCGCGTCAGGCACAGCAGGTCGTTCGCGCCCATGAGTGGCTTCGTCCAATCGGCGAAGCGGGTGCCCCGATAGTCCTCTTCCGTCGGCTCGTGCCGCTGGATCATGGTGCCCATGGCCCCGTCGATGATCAGGATGCGGCGGGCGAGCTCCTCCGTGAGGCGGCGCCACCGCTCCGCCCGTGTGCGCGCTTTGGTTTCGACTGTTGCCATGGGTCCCTCGACGAAAAAGGCCCCTCGCGCATGAGCGCGACGGGGCTTCGTTGGCTTTTTAGCTCGTTCGCCGGTGCGTCACGACGCACCGTGCGGGCCGCAATACGCCTCAAATCGCCCCATTCGATGTTGTCCGTCGAAGGTAGCATCGGCCCCCGAGGTGGGCCAACCCCGAGGCGGGCGGCGTGGTACACGTGCCGGCCCTGCGTTAGCGTGAATGCCATGAGCCGCTGGCCCGAGCCGCCCAGGCTGTCCGCCTCGTTCTACAAGGCACATGGGTTGGGCAACGACTACCTGGTCTTCGAGGAGGGCGACGCGTGGCGGGCCGACGCGGCCGCCGTAAGGGCCGTCTGCGACCCTCACCGCGGCGTCGGGTCCGACGGTGTGGTGGCGCTCCTCGCGGACCGCTCGGACGGCCTGTTCCGGCTTCGCATGTTCAACCCGGACGGGAGCGAGTTCGAGCGGAGTGGGAACGGGCTCCGGGTCCTCGCGTCCTACCTCGTCCGTTCCGGGGAGCGCTCGCCGTACCTGGTCGAGGTCGGCGGTGCCCGCGTGCGGATGGTCGCGCACGGCACGTCCGCGACCGATCACGACATCTCCGTCGAGATGGGCCACGCGCGGGTCGGCCCCGCGGCCGTCGACCTGGATGCCTCGGCGCTGGAAGCCTCCGGCTCCATGGCCGGACCGGACGGCGAAGAGCTCTCGGTCGTGCCGGTGTCGGTCGGCAATCCGCACATGGTCGTGCTCGGCGGCGACGTGAGCGAACGGCGCCTCGAGCGGATCGGCGGCTACCTCGTCGCCCACCCGGCGCTCGCGCACGGAGCCAACGTCCAGCTCGCTCGAGCGCTGGGTCCGGGTGTGTGCGAGGCGCTTGTCTGGGAGCGGGGTGTGGGGCCCACATCCGCGTCGGGCACCAGCTCGTGCGCGGTCGCGGTCGCGCTCGTGAGTCGTGGTGCTCTCGACCCCGGCGAGGTCGAGGTGCGCATGCCCGGCGGCAGCATGCGGGTGACGGTCAGCGAGGGTCTCGACGTCGTGTTGCGCGGACCGGTCGAGGAGGTCTGCACCGGGGCCCTGACGGCCCCGTTCCTCGCCTCGCTCGCCGGCTGAGGTCGCCGGCGCCGGGGTGCCGCCGCTCCGCTAGGTCCGGACGCGCGCGAGGAGGAGCAGGGAGGCCGCCGCGAAGAGCAAGTTCGGGATCCACGCGGCCGCCCACGGCGAGATCGCGCCCGCCTCACCCAGGGCTCCCCCGAGCTTGAGCATCATCGTGAAGACGATGACGGTGACCATGGAGACGCCGATCCCGAAGGCGGTGCCGCCCCTCTTGTTGCTCGTCGCCAACGGAGCTCCGAAGAGGATGATGATGAGCGTCGCGACCGGCACCGAGAGCAGCTGGCCGCGTCGAACGAGGTACTCCGTGGCGTTACCGCCCGTGCGCTCGATGATCGCGGCGAGCTTCTCGATCTCGGCGTACGTCATCTCCTCGGGCTCACGCGGCACCTCGAGCAGCTCCTCGGGTCGCTCGGTCATGGCAGGGAAGAGCATGCGGTCGAAGCGCACCGTCCGCTCGGTGCTGTCCGGGGCGAGCGTGCGCATGTGGCCCTGGACGAGTAGCCACCCCTCCTCGTCCGTCCAGCTCGCGCCTTGCGCGGTGACGTGCAGCCCGGCCTTCGATTCCGTGGGAGGACGCTCGATCACGATGCCAGTGATGCGCCCGTCCGATGCGGTGAGGCGACGGACCTGCCAATTGAGCCCGTTCTCGGACCGGTAGACGAAGTCGGAGCGCCATGTCCGGCTCGGAGCTTCGGCGCGCTGGATCTGTGCCGCGACGCGGTTGCCGCGCGGAACGATCTCGCTCAGCCCGAGCGCGGCGAGCGTGAGGAGGATGCCGACGAGGAAGAGAGGCGCCACCACCCGGTGGAACGAGATCCCACCGGCCTTGGCGGCGACGATCTCCCGGTGCCGGGTCATGTTGTGCACCGTGAAGACGGTGGCCACGAGCGCCGCGATCGGGAACGCGAACTGGAAGTACTCGGGCAGCTTGTAGAGGTAGGACTGCGCGATTTCCGCCCGCGTCAGCCCGCGGTCTAGGTAGGCGTCGAGGTTCTCGGTGAAGTCCCCGATGATGAAGAGCGGCGGCACGGCCAGGGTGACCACCGCCCAGAGCTTCAGGAAGGTCCAGACGACGAGCCGGTCGAGCGTGCGCATCACGGAGCCACCCCCGCCACCCCTTCTCCGGGTTGGCGCGCACGGCCTGCGAAGCGCTGCCAGAGGTAGTCGAGGGAGCCCCCGCGTGTGTGGCCGCCGGTTCGGCTCATGCGACTTGCGAGGACGATGCCGGCGATCAGGAAGACGACGTTGCTGACCCACATGGTCATAGCGGGGTCCGCGACACGCCGATCGGCGAGGCTCTCTCCAGCGATCAATCCCACCCAGTACACGGAGAAGATCACGGTCGACGCTGCGACGACGAGTCCGACGCCTCCGCGCGGGAAGCGCAGCGCAAGCGGCGGTCCGATGAGAGTGAAGACGATACACGCGAAGGCGATCGCGAGCTTCTTGTGAATCTCGACATTGAAGCGGTTCACCGTCTGTTCGAGCGCGACCGCGCGCGCCGTGCGCGATCTCGTGCCCGTCGACACGTCTTGGGTCACCGGGTCCGTCTGCCCGTAGGATGGAGTTCGGCGCAGCTGGAGCGAAGAACCGGTGGCGGCCGCCGAAGCCGAGTCGATGGTCGTGGGCAGGCTGAGGGCCATCTGGACCGTCATCACCGTCGCGGTGTGATTCTCCTTGCGGACGCTGTCGAGCTGCATCTGACGCTCGGTCGCGTTCTGGGCGAGCAGCGCGATGCTCATCTCGCGGTCGGAGCGGTCGGAGCCACCGAGCCGGCGCTGTAGCTCGTTGCCGACCCCACGCAACGGTACGAGCTGCTCCTCGAAGTAGAGCCTCTGGAAGGCGCCCTCACGGTCACCCTGCACTTCGTGCACGAAACCGTCGTACAGCGTGAGGTAGAGGTCGGTTCGCGCGGCATTGAAGGCCATCTCGCCCCGCTTTGCGTACGTGGTCCGCTGGCGATTCGGGTCGTTGGCGTCGAAGATGGAGACGTTGACCAGCGTGTTGGCCTCGTGGTCGATCCGGTCGGCCGTCAAGAAGTACAGCTCGCTCCCGGTCCCGGGCCGCAGCTCGTTCACCACCTGCTCACGCAGATCGAGGGTCGGAGTCTTGCGACCGATATCGAGGATGAGGTTCTTTAGCGCGTGGTTCGACTCGGGTAGCACAGTGTCGTTGAAGTAATACATGAAGCCCGCCGTGACGACGCCGAACCCGAGGACGGGTGTAAGGATTTGCAGAGGCCGGACGCCGCCGGCGGCGAGCGCGGTGATCTCGTTGGACGAAGCCAGATCGTTGAACGCGTAGAGGACCGCTACGAGCACGGCCATCGGGAGGGCGAGGGCGATCACATGAGGTAGGGAGAGGACGAGGAACTCGACGATCACCGTCCAATGCAGGCCCTTGCCCACGAGGTCGCCGACCCGCTGGGCGAGCGAGTTCAGGAAGATGAGCGCCGTGATTCCCGAGAGCGCGAACAGAAACGGGCCGATGTGGACCCTGATCAGATATCTGGTGAGCACTCCCATGCGAATCGCCACCTCGGCGGGTGTTGGTTCGTTGGCGACGTGGTCCTCGAAGGCACTCCCTACCCCCGGTAGGGCCCTGCGGTTCGGGCCCTGAGCGCGATCCCTTGCCCCGGCGACTGTTCACTCTCGGGCTGCTGGTCGCAATGCCCGCGTTCTCCGCGGGCGCCGCAGAGCGTACCGCGGGGTGGAGCCCGGCGCCCCCGCGGGCCGCCGTCGCCGACACGATCCTGAGGAGGGACCTCGACCAGGTACCCGCGGCGGTCCGCATCGGGCTCGTCGCGTCGGCGGAGGAACCCCACGTCACGCTCGGCCTGCGTCGCATCCCCGTGCTTGGAACTCCCTTCGGAGGTCGGAGAAGCGTCACCACCCTCGTGACCGCGCCCGCATCGCTCCCCGACTCGATCGTGCTAGAGCCGTTCGCCGACGCCGCGCTTCGGCAGCGCGTCGCGATGCTTGCAGCCGGGACTGGACCTCTCTTCTTGCCGCGTTCGCCAGCCCCGCCCCCCCGCCTTCCCGAGGACGACGCGGGGCGCTTCGTGACGGACTACGCCGACCTCGCGCTCAATGTGCGGAGCCGCATGGAGCTCGGTGGCAACTGGACGCGCTTTCGGCCGTGCGACGACCAATTCAGAGTGAGCTGCAACCCGAGCGCCATCCCGCAACTCAGTCCCGAGCTGCTCTTCGGCGTGCAGATCGACGGCACCATCGCGGACCGTATCCAGGTGGACGTCGACTTCGATCAGGCGCGCGAGTTCGACGCGGCCAACCGGATCAACATCTTCTACGAGGGCCACGAAGACGACCTCCTCCGGCGGCTCGAGGTGGGCGACGTCAACTTCAACCTGCCGCGCTCACGCTTCCTGACCGAGGGCATTCCGGCAGGCAACTTCGGCTTCCAGGCGGAAGGGCAGGTGGGCGCGCTCGAATTCCAGACCGTCTGGGCCCAACAACGCGGGGACCTCAACTCGCGTGTCTTCCAACTCTCTGGCCTCGGTGACCAGCGCGGCTTCGTGCAGGAGGACACCCTCGTGCTCGACGACGCGGACTACGTGCGGGGTCAGTTCTTCTTCCTCGTCGATCCGACGCAAATCGACAGGCACCCGCACATCGACATCCTGGAGCTCGACGCCGCCTCGGCGCCTCCGTCCGCGTCGCCCGGAGATGCTCCGATCCAGCTCTATCGCTTCGAGGACGACCCGCCTTTCCAGCAGCAGGTCGAGGGCTTCATCCAGGCCGACGCGGAGGCCGACGCCGGGGGGGTCCGGGTCGTCGAGTCGGGGTGGTTCCGCTATCTGCAGGAGGGCATCGACTATTTCGTGCACCCGAGCGGGCTCTGGATCGGTCTGCGAGCCCCGCTCTCCCGCGAGGAGATGCTCGCGGTGACGTTCATCACGGCCGCCGGCGACACCGTCGGGGACTACAATCCCGAGCGCATCCACAACACGGGCGGGCGACCCGTATTGAGGCTCCTGAAGGCGTCGGGCGCGAACCACCAACCCGGCCGGCCGACCTGGGACCTGGAGATGCACCAGATCTACCGCGTGTCGGGCTCGCCGGACGTGGAGCAGTCTGCCGTCGAGCTCACGATCTCACTCGGCGAGCTGTCCGCCGGGCGGACCTTCAAGCGACGGCCCACCGGCGAGGACATCACCTTCCTGCGGCTCTTCGGTGTCGACGAGGAGGCTCCGGTCGACGAGCTGGATCCGTCGTTCGTGTACTCACCGGCGGCCGAGATCTTCGCCGACGAGCCGTCGGTGCAGGGGACGTTCGTCGTCTTCCCGACCCTGCGGCCGTTCGCCGAGCCACCGCCGGTCGCCTCTCTAGGGCTCACCGAGAGCGCCACCGGGCAGATCCTCGCCGAGGACGCGAACACCCGCATCTACTTCGAGGAAGATCCGTTCGAGCGCGAGAACGCCGGCCGCTTCCGCCTGACGCTGGCCTACCGACTCCGCAGCCAGGGCGTGATCTCGTCGTTCTCTCTCGGCGCCTTCGGCATCCGCGACGGAAGCGAGCGCGTCTTCCTCGGAGACCGCCTGCTGACGCGGGGCACGGACTACGAGATCGACTACGACGTCGGGCAGGTGCGCCTCCTCGAGCCGGACCTTCTCTTCGCCGCCACCCCCGCGGCCTCCGTACGAGTGACGTGGGAGCAGCGCTCGCTCTTCCAGGTGTCGCCCACGCAGGTCGTCGGGCTCCGCACACACGCCAATCTCGGCACCGGCGGGGGCATCGACTTCCTCGGTCTCTACCAGTCCGAGCGGTCCGTGGTGTCGCGACCGATCTTGGGAACGGAGCCTGGCGCGGCACTGCTCGGCGGATTGAGCGGCTCGTACACGGCGTCCGCCGACTGGATGAACGACGTGCTCGAGCTCGTGCCCGGCCTTTCCGTCGAGGGAGGGAGCACGCTGACCGTGAGTGGGGAGCTCGCGGTCTCGGTCCCGAACCCGAACACCCGCGGGCGCGCGTTCATCGACGACTTCGACGCGGCCTCCCAGCTTCCGGTGTCGCTCAACTCGGCAGACTGGCTCTTGGGTAGCGCGCCGGCATTCCGGGACGGCGTGGAGAGCGTCCTGCCGCCCACGCTCGACGTGTCGAGCGCGGCGCGACTGGTGTGGCAGCACAGCTGGATCGTCGAGTCGGCTCGCGGCGACAGCATCGGCGTGCACGAGGGCTTCTTTCCCCGCAGCGACATCGATCGCCAGATCCGCGTCGCAGGGTCCGAGGCGCGGGAGCCGGGGCTGCGCGTCACCGTCGGGCGCACCCGGTCGGGTGTGGGGACCGGTTGGCGGTCGTTCACGACGGTGCTCTCGACCAACGGCATGGACCTCACGAAGACCGAGTTCCTCGAGGTGTACGTGTCGGGCAACCCCGCCTTCGACCTGGTGCTCGATCTGGGGACCGTGAGCGAGGACGCGTTCTTCGTGGACTCGCTCGGCAACACCGCAGGACCTCGTGCCAACGGCGGTCAGTGGGGTGTGGGCCTACTCGATCAGGAGGCGGACCCGCGCCGGGGAGAGATCTGGAGCGACGCCCTGGACGCGCTCGGGGTGTGGGGAGAGGGGTGTGTGGCCGACCGGGGACGGGTCTACCGCGTGGGTGACCCGGGCGCGAACTGCACGCGCGGCAACGGCCGTCCCGACAGCGAGGATCTGGACTCGGACGGGAACCTCGACACGACCGAGAGGCACCTCCGCTACCGGCTCTCGCTCGACGGGACGTCGCCCTTCCTGGAGCGCACGACCGCCGAGACAGGCACCGGCTTCCAGCTCTACCGGATCCCGATCCGCGAGGCCGTTCCCCTCGCCGTCGGGGGATCGATCACCGAGGCCGACCTGCGCGCCGTACGCCATCTCCGCATCACGGTTGTCGGTCCGCCGGGCGTGGTGCAGATCGCCCGCATGCGGCTGGTCGGGTCGCGTTGGATCAAGCGCGACGGTGAAGGCGTCCTGCGTGGCATCGCCGGCGACACGCTCGCCAACGTCGGACGCGTCGAGGTCTCGACCGTGTCACGCATCACGGAAGGCGGCGCGTACGCCTCCCCCCCCGGCGTGCTCGAGGAGCTCGACGACCCAACCACTGCGTTCGCGGGGCAGGGCATCGAGTTCAACGAGAAGTCGCTCGGCATCCTCTTCGAGGACGTACCGGCGGGGGGGCGCGCCGAGGTCTACCACCGCTTCCCGCAGCGTCCGCGCAACTTTCTGTCGTACGGGGAGGCGCGGCTCTGGGTGGTCGCGCGCCGGGGTGACTTCGGGGAGGGAGCACCCAACCGATTCTTCTTCAAGGTCGGGAGCGACGCCGAGAACTTCTACCTCTTCCGCACGGACCTCCCCCTGCCCGGGAACCCTGCGGCGATCGCACCCGCAGACTGGCTCCCCGAGATCCGCATCGACTTCGAGCGCTGGTATCTCCTCCGGCGCGACGCCGAGGTCCTGTTGTCGGCACTCGCTCCCGGCCCCGGAGATCCCCCGGTGGAGGTGTGGTCGGCCGACTCGACCTACGCCGTCGTCCTCAAGGACCGGGGCAGAGCCCCCAACCTGGCCGCCGTGCGCGAGCTCTCGATGGGTGTTTGGAACGGTGGCGTGCTGCCTTCGTCCGGTGAGATCTGGGTGGACGAGCTACGCCTCGGCGCCGCGGTGCGTGACCCTGGGCTCGCGAGCTCCTTCGAAGTGGGTCTCGACGCCGGAGGCGTCCTCACGTCGCGCGTGAGCATGGTCAGCCGTGGCGCGTTCTTCCGGCAGCTCCAGGACGACCCGACCTACCAGACGGACCGGACCTTGAACTTCTTTTCCACGCTCGCGCTGGACCGCTGGATGCCGGCCTCGTGGGGCGTCGACCTGCCGGTCACGCTGGAGATCGGACGCTCGAGCCATTCGCCGCGCTTTCTCCAGGCTTCGGACGTGCGTGCCGACCTGCTGCCGGCGCTGCGCCCCACCGAGCAAGACCGGACACGGGTGGGCGTGGGGCTGCGCAAGCGCACACCGACGGCGAACCCTTGGCTCGGATTCGTGGTGGACGGGCTCGACGCCAACGTGGCGTACACGAAGTCGGCCGGATCGACCGTGACCACCCAGTACGACTCGCGCGCGTTCGACGCGGGCGTCGGATGGGTGAGGGAGCCGGACGCGGTCGAGGTCGACCTCGTGCCGGACTTCGCCGATGGAGTGGTGCGTGCGATTCTTCCCGGCTTCCTCGAAGACGGAATCGCCGACGCTCAGCTTCGCCTCACGCCCGAGCGAGTGTCGGTGGGCACGTCGTACTACAGGCAGGACAGCCGCATCTTCCGCTTCGAGCGCATCGTCCGCGATCCCTCCGACGCCGCGGCCGTGCCCACGCTGGTGCCCCGCGAAGCCGTGCAGACCGCGGCCGACGTGCGCTTGAGACCGCTCCGCCCCCTCACGGCGGACATCGCCATCCTCACGACGAGGGACTTGCTGGAGCCCGAGGAGGCGGTCACGGACCCGCGGGTTCAGCGGCTCATCCGGGCGCAACGTACCACACCCGCGGGCCTCGATTTCGGCTGGGAGACGAACCGCACGCTACGCACCAGCCTCGCGTTCCGTCCCACCGTCGTCGACTGGCTCCGCAACGACGTCGATTGGACCACGGTCTACCAGTCCGAGCGCAACTCGAACTTCCTGGAGCGGACGGTGTCGGGTCCCGACACCTCCCTCGCGCTCGCCAGGAGCGCCCGCGC
>JBFGFY010000031.1:0-21832 GCA_041579355.1 Longimicrobiales bacterium
CGCCTCGCCCGCGGCTCCTCGCCGAAGTCGCGGAAGACCCGCGTGAGCTGCTCCTCGGTCGCGTCCGCGAGGAACGCGCGGGCATCGGCATCCCCCATGGGATCCATCCGCATGTCCAATGCCACGCCGCGCCGGAAGCTGAAGCCCCTCCCGTCGGACTCGAGCTGGTGGGAGCTCACGCCGAGGTCGAGGAGCGCCCCGTCGAGACCCGCCTCGGCCGCCTCCGCGTCCCGCGCCACCTCGTCGAAGCGCCCCTGCAGGAAGCGCACGCGGGGACCGTGCTTCGCCAGCACGGCACGGGCATGCCCGATCGCCTCGGGGTCCCGGTCCATCGCGAGCAGGCGACAGTCGGGACAGGCCTCCAGGAGGAGCCGCGCGTGCCCTCCCCCGCCCACGGTACCGTCGAGGTAGAGCCCCTCGCCCCCGGGGGCGAGGAAGCGAGCGACCTCGCCGGCCATCACCGGTTCGTGGTAGGCGTGCACCGGGACTATCCGAAGAGCCGGTGTGCGTACTGCTTCAGGTCGCCCGCCTTGCCGAGCACCACCTCGCGGTAGCGCGCGGGGTTCCACAGCTCGACCCGGTCGATGTTGCCGCTCAGGAGCACGGCTCCGGAGAGATCGGCGGCGGCCTGCAGGCCGGCCGGGACGAGGATCCTCCCCTGCTTGTCGGGCGACACCTCCACGGCGCTCGCGACCACGAGGCGGACCTGGTTCCACGCCTGCGGGTCCCCGCGGCGGAACTCGAGGAGCCTCTGCTGGACGTCAGCCCACTTGGCCGCGGTGAAGAGCGTGAGGTAGTCGGGCTCCCATTGGAGCAGAACGAAGCGGTCGCTGTCGGCCTCCCGGCGGAACGCCGAGGGAAGGCTGACGCGCCCCTTCTCGTCCATCTGGTGCTCGTACTGCCCGACGAAACCGCTCAAGCGCGCACCGGGGTGGCATGGGGTGGGAAAGAATGGGGATGGATGGGAGATAATAGGGCGCGAGGGATCGGCAGGTCAAGAGGCCAATTTTGCCAATTCTTCCCCTGTCGCCGCCCGCTCCGGGTGCCCGAAACGCGGCGTGATTGTGCGCCGAACGGCCTCCGGTCCCAAAAAGCGAAAACGAAAAAATCCGAAGGAAAACCGAAAGCCCCTCGCGCCGGCGGTGGGGCCGAGTGGGGTGCGAGACCCGGTCGGAGGCGACCGGAGGACCGAAAAACACAGGCGCCGCGGGGGCTTCGGCCCCCGCGGCGCCCGGAGTGCGCCTCGAGCCGGCCCCTAGGGCCGGCGTCGGCTCGGGATCAGCGACCCCGGCGGATGATGGCGTCCTGGATCTCGATGTAGGTGTTCGTGGCCTCGACGAGCTGCGCGAGGTTCACGTTCACCGACGACGGATAGGAGCCCGACGTGTTGAAGAGCTGGAGCGCCTGGCGGAACTTCGGCAGCGTGGCCTGGGCCGACTGCACGTTCTGGGGCTCCTGCTCCGCGACGGCCTGGCTGTACAGGCTGAACCCGTGCCAGAAGTTGAGCTGGTTGCGCATCGTCTCGGAGACGTTCGGCAGCTGCTTCGCGGCCGTCATCCCGCGGATCGAGTACGCGTAGTCGTTCCTCTGGTGCCCGTTCGTGTACGCCTCGTTGAAGAAGAGGCGCGCCGCCTGATCCGCCTGCTGCCCGCCCTGCTCGGCGACCCGCGTCAACACGGGCACCGCGTCCTCGATCCGGCGGGCCTGGATCAGCCACTGCCCCTGGCGGAGCGTCGCGGTCGGGTGGTTCGGCTGGATCTCGAGCAGCCGATTGAGCGCCACGATCGCGTCCTCGAGCCTGCCCGAGCGCTGGAGCGCGTCGGCGTACAGCGTCCAGATCCGCTCCTCCTGCGGATGCGTCTGCAGCACGCGCTCGGAGAGCTGGATCGCGGACGGGAGGTCCTCGAGCTGAATGTACGCCGCGACGATGTTCCGGAGCCGGTCGGGCTGGGTCTCCGCGCCCCGCGCCTCGAACACCTTCGTGTAGGCGCCGATGGTCTCGCGGTAGAAGTCCGCCGCCTCAGGGGAGAGGCTGGCCGTGCCGCCTGGCGGGGCCGGATTGGTCAGGTTGAACTCGTCCTGCGCCCGCAGCGCCGCGGCGAACGCGAAGCCGCCGTACTGGTCCAGGAGATCGACGTTGTTCGGGTCGACGTCGAGGCCGACCTGGATGAACTCCATTGCGCCGACGGGGTCACCCGCCTGCGCCATCTCGTACGCGATGTTCATCCGCACCGCGACGTTGCCCGGATTGATCTCGAGGTAGCGGCGGTAGTAGGTCCGCCCCTGCTCCTCTTGCCCCTGCGTGAGGGCGATGTAGCCGGCCAGCTGCAGGGCGTCCTCGTGGAACGGGTCCTGCTCGAGCACGCGATCGAGCTCGGCCAGCGACTCTTCGTATTGCTGCATCTCGTAGAGGACGCGCCCCCGCAGGAAGCGCACCGACATGGCGTTCGGATTGATCGCGAGCGACTCGTCGCAGTTGCGCAGCGCGTTGTCCCACTGCTGGCTCGCCGCGTAGTCGTTGCAGATCGCCGCAGAGCGGACCTGCGTGTTGTAGCGGTCGAACTGGTTGAAGATCTGCTGGGCCGCCTCACGCCGCTGGTTGCGGGCGACCGTGAACGGCTCGAGCGTGTACTCCTCGCTCGTCGTGACCGTCCGGATCGAGGCATTGAGCGTCATGTTCCGCTGCGCGTCCTCGGTGTAGTTCGCGCAGATCGCCACCGGCACGTTGATCTGGGCCGCGAGCTGAATCGTGTACAGGCAGTTCAGCTCGTCCATGTCCATGTTGAAGTTGTCGACCTGACGCTCGATGTCGCGTCGCTCCATCGCGACGTGCGTGGGGAGCGTGTTGATCAGGCGCCGTAGCTCCTCCGCGACGTCCCGACCGAAGCCCCGATCCGCGTTCTGTCGCGGCTCGAAGTGCGGGATGATCACCCGGAACCGGCCGCCTTCCTGGGCCCGGATCAGGGTCGGTGCCGCGAGCACGGCGAGCACCGAAGCGGCGAGGGTGAGCTTGAGCCGTCCGAGCATGGCATGGCCTCCTAGGGGTGTTTCCCTTCCTCTTTGTCCACGCAGTGGACGCCGTCCGGACCGGGCGCCCGGACTTCTTTGCAACTCTCAACCTTGAGATAACCCAACAAAACGCCGGAGGTCCGGGGGGGGAGTAGCCCTCGGACCCCGGCGTTCGAAGAAGCACAACCTATCGGAACTTTACGGGCCAGGTCAACGCTAAGACAAGGGCAGACGACCGAGGGTGCCAACCCCCTTGGTCCGCGCCCCCGGGACCGCCGAACACCGACACGTCCGATGAAGCCAATCCGCCACCCGAGCCGACCCCCCCGGGGCCCGGCGGCGCTCGTCGTCGCGGCGGGCGCGGCCCTGCTCGCGGGGTGCGGGGCAAGCACGCCCGGAACGAATTCCGTCAGCGACGCGGAGTGGCAGGCGCTCGCGGCCCCGCGACCCACCCCACTCCCCGGCGCCGTACGACTCGCGCTTGCCCAGGTCGAGCTTCTCGGTGAGCCCGCGTGGCCCGCCGAGGCAGGCGTGCCCGCCTCGCTCGGCGTGGCCGAGCTCATCGCGGCGGGGCTCCTCCGCCGAGCCGACGTGCATTACGTGGAGCGGCGCCGCTTCTCCGCGGCGGTCGAAGCCGAGAGGGCCGGACGTCGCCCGAGAGGCGCACCACCCGCCGGGGTGTCTCCGGGCGCGGAGATCTCGGCCTCGGTGGTCTGGGTGCCGCTGGGGGCGGGAGGCGGGTCCCTCGAGGTCCGGCTGACCGACGTCGCGAGCGGCCGCGTCGTTCAGACGCAGCGGAGCCTCATCCCCTCCGACGTCGAACCCGTCGGCGTGGCACGCGCCGCCGTCGGGACCATTCTACGGGCGCTGGGCACGGTAGGCCGCCGGCCTGCATGGAGCGACCCGCTGGCCGGGACGGCGCCCGACGAATACGTCGCCTCCGGCGTCCCGAGCCGCGCGCTCGCGTCGTTCGCCACGGGGATCGGAGCCGAGGAGCGATGGCGGTGGGAGGCGGCGCGCGCCGCGTACCAGGCGGCAGCCGCGAGCGGGGGGTTCTTCGAGGCCGAGGCCGCGCTCGCGCGCACCGCGAGGCTACGGCTCGGCGGCACCCTGGGGGAGAGCTGACGTGAGGACGCGGTCGGGCCGTGTCCTCATCCTCCTGGCGTGCGCCGCGCCGGCGCTGGCCGCCCCCGCTCGCGCGCAGGCACCGACCTGCTCCTACCGCGGCGCGCCGTCCGCGCTCTCGGAGCGGCCCAGCCCTCTCGACTCGGTCCTGGTACGTCTCGGCGATGCGCAGGCCAAGCTCTGCTACGGACGGCCCGCCGCGGGCCCCGAGGCACAAGTGGGCGGCACGCTGCCGTTCGGCTCGCCCTGGCAGCTCGGCGCGAACGAGCCCACGACGCTGCACCTCCCCTTCCCTGCGAGCGTCGGCGGAGTGGACGTGGCGGCGGGGTCGTACACCTTGTACGCGATTCCCGAGTCGAGCCAGTGGACGATCGTCGTCAACGGCAACCCGAACCGCTGGGGCGTTCCGATCGGAGCAGAGGTGCGGGCCGCCGACCTAGGGAGCTTCCGGGCCACGCCGACGCGACTGCCCCAGCACGTCGACCGTCTGACCTTCCACTTCGAGCCGTCCGGACCGGACGCGGGAGCGCTCGTCTTCGAGTGGGAGCGAACGCGGGTCAACATTCCGATCTCGCGACGTTGAAACGCGGAGGGACGTTGCGCCGTCTTCTCCTCACGAGCACCATTCGCTGACCTCGGAACCACAGGGTTCATGCCATGCAGATCCTACCGATCGACCTCACGTCGCTCGTTGCCGTGATCCTCGGCATCTCCATCGTGCTCGTCCCGGTGATTGGGCTCACCGCCCGCTTCGCGCTCAAGCCGGCCGTCGAGGCCCTCGCGCGGGTCTTCGAGGCCCGCGAGCTGGACGAGACGGTCCGCATCCTCGAGCGGCGGGTGCAGCTCCAGGAGGACCAGATCGAGTCGCTGCAATCGAGGGTCCAGCAGCTCAGCGAGGCGCGCGACTTCGAGCGCCAGCTCGCAGCACCGCGCCCCGGCGAAGGCGCCGGGCGCTGAGCCACACCGACCGCCGCGGTCCGGGCTCGCCCCCCTGATGTCTGCGGCGATCGAGATCATCGCACACCGGGGGTACAGCGCGCGGGCACCCGAGAACACGCTGGCCGCCGTGGAGCTGGCCATCACGACCGGGGCGGACGCCGTCGAGTTCGACCTCCACGTGACGCGTGACGGCGTTCCCGTGCTCTTCCATGACGACACATTGGAGCGCACGACCAACGGGAAGGGGACGCTCGCCGGCCGGTCGTATGACGACATCCGCGACTTGGACGCGGGCTCCTGGTTCGGAGCCGAGTTCGCGGGAGAGCCGGTTCCGACCTTCGCCGAGGCGCTCCACAGGATCGGTCGCCGAATCGGGCGCGTGTACCCCGAGGTGAAAGCGTACGGAGCGAGTCGTGCCCTCGAGCGAATGGCCGATCTGGTGGTCGAGGCCGGGGCCGTCGAGCAGACGGTCTTCATCTCCATGGATTGGGGTGCCCTCGCACACATGCGTGCGCGGCACCCATCACTCCGGATCGGTTACATCGTCGAGCGCGCCTCGCGAGCGCCCGACGGGCTCCGAGCGGCTACTGGCGACCCGCGCGCGCTTCTCGACTTCAAGGCGGCGCTGCTCCTCGACGACCCGAGTCTCGTGGAGCGCGCCGACACCGCCGGCGTGGACCTCGCCGTCTGGACCGTCGACGACCCTGCCGAGGCCGACCGCCTGCTCGCGCTCGGCGTGCGACGAATCACGACCAATCGGGTCGGGGAGCTGTTGGCCTGGAAGGCTCGGCAGTGACTGAGAGCCTGCGGCACCCCTTCTCTCCGGAAGGCCGGCACGCCGCGCTGCGCCGGATGGCGACCGAGCCGCTCGACGTGCTCATCGTGGGCGGGGGCATCACGGGCACGGGAGTCGCACGCGACGCCGCGCTGCGCGGCTGGAGGGTCGCCCTAATCGAAAAAGAGGACTTCGGGTTCGGTACGTCGGGCCGCTCCTCCAAGATCGTGCATGGCGGTGTCCGCTACCTGGAGTACGGCCACTTCCTGCTGGTGCGCGAGTCGGCGCGGGAGCGCCGCGTCGTCCAGTCCATCGCGCCCCACCTCGTCCACCGACTCGACTTCCTCTACCCGGTGTTCGCTCCCGACTCCCTGATCAAGATCCGGGCGGGCCTCGCCGTCTTCGACTGGCTCGCGAGCACGGAAGGCGCAGAGAAGCACGAAACGCTGGAGCCGCACCAGGTGCGGGAATACCTGCCTGGCCTCCGGGATCCCCTCAGAGGCGCAGTGCTCTACCCGGAGTACATCACGGACGACGCGCGCCTCACGCTCGAGAACGCCGTCTCCGCGGCCGACCACGGCGCGCTCGTAGCCAACCACGCACGCGCCGAGTCGCTCTACCGCGACTCCGAGGGGCGTGTGCACGGGGCGCGTGTGCGAGACACGCTCGACGGAACGATCTACGAGGTTCAGGCACGGGTCGTGGTGAACGCGGGCGGCCCATGGGCGCAGGAGATCCTCGAGGAATCGGGACTCCCCGTGCCCAAGCCGCTCCGACCGAGCAAGGGGATCCACATCTTGCTGCCCGCGGAGCGCCTCCCCTTGCGAGGCGCCACGTTCCTGAAGACTTCGTACGGGCGGCGTGGGCTCGCCATGCGGCGCTTGGACTACGTCTACATCGGCACGACCGACGAGGAATACGACGGGCCGCTCGACACGCCGCGGGCCTCTCGCGAGGAGGTGCTCGACGTCCTGCGAATGGCGCAGGACTCCTTTCCGGACGCCGCCCTCGAGATCGGTGACGTCCTCGCCACCTGGGCCGGCATTCGCCCGCTCATCGCCGAGGAGGGGAAGAGCACTCGCGACACGTCACGAGAAGACGAGGTATGGGCCGCCCCGCCCGGTGTGGTGACCGTCGCCGGCGGCAAGCTCACGACCTACCGTCGGATGGCAGGGCGTGTCGTCGAAGCGCTCTGCGATGAGCTGGGCCGGCCACCGATCGACGAAGACCGAACTGCGGAGACACGTCTCCCCGGGGCCCCCGATGGGGATGTCGAGAGCTACGTGCGCGCGCGCGGCCAACGTCTCGAGGAGAGGGGCGTTCCAGCCGCGTGTGTGCGCCGCCTCGAGTGGCTCTACGGGCTACAGCTCGACGAGCTCCTTGCGATGGGAAGCGACGACGGGTCATGGCTCCAGCCACTCGGCGAAGGCGTCCCCGCGGTGCGTGGCGAAGTGAAGCTCGCGGTGGAGCGCGAGATGGCGCTGACGCTCGTCGACTTCATGGATCGGCGCAGCGCGCTGTTGCTCTTCTCGCCCGACTTCGGTCTGGCTGGGGTCGAGTCGGCCGCGGACATCATGGGCGAGCTGCTCGGTTGGGATGCTAAGCGGCGCGCCACCGAAATCGCGGCGTATCGGCAGCTCGCCGCGGAGCACGGGGTTCCCCCCGCCTAGCGCGAGGTCACCCTGGGGAGTCGGAGGGTGAACGTGGTGCCGCGGCCGACCTCCGAGCTCACCGCGACCTCACCCCCGTGGGCCTCCGCGATGCCCTTCACGATCGTGAGGCCGAGACCGGCTCTCCCCGCGCGGTCGTCCTCCGACTGCGAGAACCGATCGAAGAGCGTCTCGAGCATTCTCGGCTCGATGCCGGGTCCGGTGTCGCTCACCATGACCTCGACCGAGTCGACCCCATCCCGAGCCTCGATCTCCACCCGACCGCCGGCCGCCGTAACGCGCAGGGCGTTGTCGAGCAGGTTCGAGAGCGCCTGAAGGAGCCGGTCGCGATCGACCCGGGCGCGCGGGCCGTGACCGTTGGCTTTCAGCAGCAGCTCGACCCGTCGCCGTGCCGCTTGTTCGAGGAACAGCTCGCGCGCCTCTTCGAGGATCGGCTCGAGCTCCTCCGTGGAAGGGCGTACGACGAACGCGCCCGCCTCGATCCGCGCCACGTCGAGCAGGTCCTCGATCAGGTGTTGCATGCGCTTTCCGGAGCGGCGGATGACCTCGGCCTGGCGCCGCCGCTCGTCCTCGTCCAGGGGGAGATCGAGCAGGAGCTCCGACGCGGCCAACACCACGCCGAGGGGGTTGCGCAAATCGTGCGAGACGATCGAGACGACGTCCTCACGCTGTCGGATCACGCGCCGGAGCGCTTCCTCCTTTTGGCGGATCTCGGTCATGTCGGTGAAGGTGAGCACCGCACCCCGCAGCTCGGTCCCGTCCACCATCGGGCGGAGCGACCAGCGTGCCGGGAAGGGCTGCCGCCTACGACGCCAGAGGATGGCGTCCCCAGGCGAATCCACGGCGCGACCCTCTCGCAGCGCTTCGAGAATCGGTGACGCCTCACGCGGTCGGGGCGAGCCGTCACCCCTCGAATGGAACAGCGTGTCGTGCACGTCCCGACCCACGATCTCGCGCGGGTTGTAGCCCAGGAGCTCGACCCCCGCCCGATTGAGCGACGTGCACTTCCCGTCGAGGTCGATGCCCAGCACGCCGTCCCCTGTCGCTTCGAGCAGGGCGTCGATCTCGCGCCGAGCCCGAACGGCGTCGCGGCGCCGCTGCTCGGCCTCGAGGTTCAGGTCGCGGTAGCGCCACCCGATCCGGCCAACCACGAGCGTCGCACCCAACGCGAGGAGACCGAGGGCGAAGGTGAGGCGGGTCTCCAGGACGCGGACGCTCTGCATCTCCCGCCGCCCCTGCGCGACCTGGCGCTGGATCGCACGATCGAGTTCGCGCGTGCGCAGCTGCAGCCTGTCGTAGCCGACCCGGGCGCGCTCGAGCTCGTTGCCGGTCGAGGGCGCGTCGAAGGCCCGCTGGTTCTCGATGTTCCAGGTGAACGTCTCGATGCGCAGCTGAGCCAGCCGTTCACGGACTTCGAAGTCCATCTCGCGAGCGAGCACCGTGAGGCGCGCGTAGGTCGAGTCCTCCTGCGCGATCGCGGCGATGTAGGGCTCGCGGTAGACCCTATCGCCGGTCAGGGCGAACATCTCGAAGCGGCCCATCTGGCGCTGCTTGAGCAGGGAGAGCCTGGAGCTGAGGCTCGCCGCCTCCTCCAGCATGTCGTTGAGCCGCTCCTGGACGTTCGCGACCCGCTGGCCGAAGTACGCCGGCACCGCGACGAGCGCGACCAGCGAAGCAACGACGAAACCGAGGGCCCAGAGCCCCCGAGCTGCGCTCTTCGTGTCTGCGCTCATGGCGGTCCGCTCGCCGATCCTGCCCCGTGTCCGAGATGCCCCCGGAAAAGCCGAGCCCCGGCCGCCGCAGCGACCGGGGCTCGATGACGCACCGACGGCCGGGCGTTACTCGCTACGCAGCGCCGACAGGCTGATCGCGTCGAGAGCCGCCTGATCCGCCTGCATCTGCCGGCTACCCGGCTCGAAGCCGTTCATCTCGAGGATGTACGCAGTCAGGTCGATGGCCTGAGCCTCCGTGAGAATCCCGGGCGCGTCGTCCGGCATCGCCGTGTGGATGAACTCGTACAGGTCGCCGACGCTGCGGCGGCTCCACTTCACCTTGAAGGTGTTGTCCGAGAACTCGCCGGCGGTGTGGCACTCCGTGCACATCGAGCGGAACTGGTCGCGGCCCCGATTGACCTGGGCTTGGGAGAAGAGTCCCGCTGGGGCGCTCGCGGCGGGACGCGCCGCGGCTGCCGGGGCCGCCGGGGCGGCCGCGGTTGGTGCCGGCTGGGGTGCCGGCGCCGGCTGCTCCATCTGACCGCCGGAAGAGGCGCAGGCGGCGAGGCCCAGCGCGGCGAGGACACTCAGAGATCTCGAAATAGCGCTCATCGGTGGGTATCCTGAGGTGAACGAGGACAGGGAAACATGCGCCGTTCGTCGGCCCTTCGGCAAGCCATACACCGGGCCGGGGGCTGCGGTCCCCGGCCCGCGGCCGACCTGGTCAGTCCAGGTATTCGACCTGGAGCCTCTCGATCTCCGCGCGGACGTCCAGGAAGACCTCCACGACGGACGGATCGAAGCTCCTCCCGCTCTCGTCCCGGATCATCCGTACCACTTCGTCGTTCGCCACGGCCTTGCGGTAGGGCCGGTCCATGGTGAGCGCGTCGAAGAAGTCCACCACGGCACAGATACGGGCCTCGAGCGGAATCGTCTCCCCCGAGATGCCCTTGGGGTAGCCCGCTCCGTTCCATTTCTCGTGGTGCGCGAGCGCGACCCGCTCTCCCATTTGGATGACGGGCGAGGTGGAGCCGGTCAGGATCTGCGCGCCGATCGTCGTGTGGGTGTTCATGATGCGGCGCTCTTCATCGTCCAGCGGTCCCGGCTTGAGCAGGATGTGGTCGGGAATACCGAGCTTGCCGACGTCGTGCATGGGGGCGGCGTGCAGGAGGAGATCGACCGTTCCGGGCGCCAGGTGCATCGCGTGCCCGAGCACTTCGGAGTAGCGGCCGATGCGCTCGATGTGACCCGCCGTGTCGTGGTCCTTGTACTCGGCCGCGATCGTGAGGCGGCGGATCGTGTCCAGGTGGCCCTCCTGCACGAGCCGCTGCGCACGCGTCACCTCCTCGAGCGCATGACGTAGCTCCCGCGTGCGACGCTCGACCGTATCCTCGAGCGTCTGCTTGCTGCGCCGGAGCCTGTCGTGCGCAGACTTGAGCTCGAGCAGCCACCTCAGCCGCAGCCGTAGCTCCGTGTGGTCGACCGGCTTGTTGATGAAGTCGTTGATGCCGGACTCGTAGGCGCGCACGCGGTCTTGGCGCGCCTCCAGGCTCGTGACCATTACGATCGGCAGCTCGTCCGCGGTTCGGGTCTTGCGGATGCGCCGCGCGACGTCGAAGCCGTCGAGGTTCGGCATGTGCGCGTCGGTGAGGACCAGGTCGACGCCCAGCCCCACCTTGGCGATCGCCTCGATGCCGTCCGCAGCCAGCTCGACCTCGTATCCGAAGCCGCGAATGAACTCGGCGTGCAGCTCACGCACCATCTCGTCATCGTCGGCGACGAGGATTCTGTAGGTGTTTGCGGTCATGTCGCCGTGGTTGTAAACCAACCGCCGCTGCGCCAGCGAGCGATGTTGGCGAACGGCTCGACCTGGGGGCGCTCCAACCTAGGGCCGCCGCGTGGCCCTGGCCACGGCCCTGATGCGTTGTGCCGGCATCCACCAGCCGCGTACACGCAGACCCCCGGGACGGCTCCTCGGGGGGTGGCGGCCCGGGCCGACCCTAGGGATAATCCAGCGCATCGAGGCCGGGCGCTCCCGAGCCCGCCCGCAGCCCACGCTGGAGATACGATGTCCCTCAGCGCACACCGCACGACGCTTCCCGCCTGCCTCGCGCTCCTCGCCTGGCTCGCCCCCGGCGGGCCCGCCGCGGCTCAGGTAGGCGAGAGCGACCTCGTCACTCCGCGCGCGTCCGAGTGGCTCACGTACGGCCGCGATTACGCCGAGACGCACTACAGCCCGCTGTCGCAGATCAACGCTTCGAACGCGGCCTCCCTCGGCGTCGCGTGGACGTGGGATCTCCCGAAGACGGGCGCCCGGCTCGAGGCCGTGCCGCTGGTCTCGGACGGCGTCATGTTCGCCACGGGCCCGCGGAGCTTCGTCTTCGCGCTCGACGCGCGCACGGGAGAGAAGCTGTGGCACTTCGACCCGGGCATTCCCGACGAGCGGCAGGGCGGGCCCAGCGTCTGCTGCGGCGACGTGAACCGCGGGGTCGCGGTGTACGGGGACAAGGTCTACGCAGGGCTGCTCGACGGCAGGCTCGTGGCGCTGAACCGTAATACCGGAATCGTCGAGTGGGCCGTTCAGACGACGCCGCTCGGCCACGACTTCAGCATCACGGGAGCCCCGCGCATCGTGCGGGGCAACGTCGTGATCGGGAACGGCGGCGCCGAGTACGGCGTGCGCGGCTACGTGACCGCGTACGACGCCGAGACGGGAGACCAGGTGTGGCGATGGTACACGGTGCCCGGCAACCCGGCCGACGGCTTCGAGAACGAGGCGATGCGCAGGGCCGCGGACACATGGACGGGGGAGTGGTGGATCGTCGGGGGTGGCGGCACCGTCTGGGACGGTATGGCGTACGATCCGGCGCTCGACCTCCTCTACATCGGCACCGGCAACGGGGCGCCGTGGAACCGCGACGAGCGTAGCCCGGGCGGCGGCGACAATCTCTACCTCTCCTCGATCGTCGCCCTGCGCGGTGAGACGGGCGAGTACGTGTGGCACTATCAGACCACTCCGGGCGACGACTGGGATTACACGGCCACACAGCCGATGATGCTGCTGGATCTCACGATTCGGGGGCGGCAGCGGGCCACGATCGTGCAGGCGCCCAAGAACGGCTTCTTCTACGTGATCGACCGGATCACCGGCGAGTTCCTCTCCGGCCAGGCCTTCGCCGATCATCTCACCTGGGCGACGGGGATCGACCCGGAGACCGGACGCCCCATGGAGACACCCGAGGCGCGTTACGGCATGACCGGGCGGGGGGCCTACCTCGCACCCGGACCCACGGGCGCGCACAACTGGCACCCGATGTCGTGGAATCCGAACACGGGCCTCGTGTACCTGCCGACCCAGAACAACAACTTCCACTACGAGCGTGCGCCCGTGCAGTACCAGCGCGGGCAGTGGAACACGGGCACGGGCCGGGGCGGCGCGAGTGGGCCGCGTCCGGAGATCACGGGCGACCGGACGTTGATCAAAGGATGGGACCCGGCTGCGAACCGGGAGGTCTGGCGCTTTCCCTCGCTCGGAGGCAACGGCGGCTCCATGTCCACGGCCGGCAACCTCGTCTTTTGGGGCACCGGCGACCGGCTCGTCGCGCTCGACGCCACGAGCGGGCGCCTCCTGTGGTCTTGGGAGGTCGGCCTCGGCACGGCGACGCCCGTGACCTACGAGCTCGACGGCAAGCAGTACGTGACGATCATGGCCGGCTCGGGCGGCGCGATGCCGCCGCGCGTCTGGACGTTCGCGCTGCCCTAGAGCGCTCCTAACGCACGAAGACGGCCTTCGGCACGAAGCCCGTCACGACCTGAGTGAGGTCGACGACCTCGCTCACGCGGAAGTCGACGGCGATGCTGGCGAGAGAGAGGGCCTGCGCGGGCGTGAGTCCCTCCTCGCGCACGAGGAAGTCCACGACGTTACGCGTCGCGAGCACCATCGCGCGGTCGAGATCGAGGTCGATCCCCATCACGAGGTGGTGCGTCGGCGTCTCCGCGCGTGGACTCGAGATCTCCACACCCTTCTGCACCCGAAAGCGAAACACGCCCGAGAGCGACTGCTCGATCGCCGTACCGCTCACCTCGCCGTCCCCCTGCGCGCTGTGCGGATCGCCCACGTAGAAGAGAGCGCCCGGGTGGAAGACCGGTAGGTAGAGCGTGGTCCCCGCCGTGAGGTCCTTCACGTCCAGGTTCCCACCGAACGCGCCTGGCGGCCGCGAGCCCTGTACGCCGGGCACGGTGACCCCCGGCTCCCCTACGACCGGCCGCGGGGCCACGGCCAGGATGCCCATGAAGGGCGCGAGCGGCACGACGACGCCTGGGGCGAAGAACGCCACCGGTCCGCGGTCCGACCCACCCGTACGGATCACGTGCTGAGTGCCTGGAGGGATGTCGAGCTCGGAGTCGCCGGCCCGGAAGCCGGGATAGGAAGTGGAGAGAACGCCGCCCCGTGGGCTCGTGCTGTTGACCCCCCAGGGGACGCGCGTCTCGAGCGCGAGGATCTCGACCTCGAGCATGTCCCCCGGCTCGGCGCCCTCGATGAAGATCGGGCCGGTGATCACGTGCCCGCTGCGCCCCTCTCTCGGGCGCGCCGGTCGCGAAGCCCAGAAATCGAGCACGTCCTGCAGGATCTCCTCGCGCGGGACGCCGAGCCCGGTGAGGTACGCCACGGGCTCCTCGTCCTGCACGGCCCCCACGTGCGTGAGGGTCTCGACAAGCACGGTCTCCCCCGGCCTCACCCTGAGGAGCGGCTCCTTGTCGAGCGGATACCAACCCCAGCTCACGTTTTCGGGGCGCGAGCGCACGACGTGGTCGGCCTCGAGAGAGACCACCTGCCGTGCCGGGTCATCCCCCGCCACGCATGCGGACAGGCCGGCGAGCAGAACGATGCGCCGCGCGAGCGCTCCGAGGTTCGGGGAGGGGGGCGAAGGGGTCATCGGGACACTCCTGCTCGAGACGACCCTCACACGGTGCGACGGAGCGGCGGGCGTGGCAACGCAAGAGGGTCGCTCACCGGGCCGCCGCTTCGTCCGCCGCCCGGGTCCCTGGCGGAGTACCTTCCCTGCCCGCCATTTCACCCACTGAGCCGGTTCCGCCCCGCACGACGCCCCGAGGAGGAGAGCGATGCACCAGCACATGACCCACGACCGCGAGCGGGAGCTCGAGGAGGAGGCGCGCCGCATCAGCGAGCGCTACGGAGCGCCGGTCGTGATCGTGATGGGCGACAACGACGAGCCCAACGTGCCTCGCACCATGACCGCCTTCGCCGGTCCCCCGGACCTGCGGCTGCGCGACGTACTCGGGATTCTACAGGCCGCGATCCAGTACGAGAGCATCCGCCATCACGTGCTCTGAAGGCGGAGCACACCCACCCCGACCGAAGAGGACGCGCTACCCTCCGCGCACGGCGACCGGGCGCTCGCCGAGGGCGCGCCGCATCACCTCGTACTGCACCGGGATGATCCGCCCGATCGACTGTGTCCAGTACGCGCCATTGTGGCCGCCCGGCATCTGCATGTAGTCGAAGGGGACGTCCATCTCCATGAGGACCTGGGCGAGCTCACGCGCCCCGCCGATCAGCCGGTCCTCGGTCCCGCAGTCGATGTAGATGTGCGGAACGCGGTCCCGAGGCACTCGGCGAACGAGCAGGAAGGGGTCGTACGCGTCGGCGTGCGCCGCGGTCACGAACTCCCTGCCCACGGGGGTGCGCTCCTCCTGACTGCTGAAGCCGACGATGCCGATGTCGGCGTTGGGCACGCGGCGCCGGGCCTCCTCTTCCGGGGTGGACGGGTCTTCACGAGCCGGTGGCAGCGCCCCGCGTAGCCTCCGTGCCTCGGCTCGCGCGTGCTCGAGGGCTCCGCTCGTGGTCCCGATCGACACGAACATCTCGGGGTTCCTGAGGCCCAGGGTGACGCTGCCATACCCGCCCATCGATAGCCCCGTCAGCGCGCGGCCCTCGCGCCGGGCGAGTGTGCGGAAGTGGGCGTCGACGTGACCGACGACGTCGCGCACGATGTGGTCCTCCCAGTTGTTCCTCTGGCCACCCTCGCTCTCGGCCCAATTCACGTACCAGGAGTTGCCGCCGTCCGGCATCACGACGATGAGGTTGTACATGTCGGCGTAAAACGGGACGCCCATGCGGGCCCACACCGTGTAGTTCTGCCGGAGCCCGTGCAGGAGATAGAGCACCGGGTAACGCACCGTGGAGCCCGGCTCCTCGTAGCCCGCCGGGAGGACGATGTTGTACTTCATCGTCCGGTCGACCGCCGGACTGTAGAACTCGACCGTCTGGACGCCCTGCTGCCCGAGAGCGGGTGGAGCCGTGCACACGAGGAGGATCGTCAGCGCAAAGGCGCCCACCACCATCCGCGTTTTCATGCTTTCGGCTCCTGCCCGCTCCCGGGCGTCGGGTCGGACTACCTCCTCAGTTCACGCCGGCCGCGGCTGCGACGTTCACGCGGCCCTTCCCGTAGAACGGGTCCACGCCGGGCTGGCCGAGGTCGTCCGCGCTCTGCTGTAACCGCGCGCGAATCTGCGCCGGGTTCCGGCCCACGTCCTCGGCGATGAGGGCCGCCGCGCCGGAGGCGTGGGGAGCGGCCATGGACGTGCCGCCTGCGCCGAGGATGAAGGTCGGTCCCGAGCCGCAGACCGTGAAGATCAGGCTCGACGTGGAGCATCCCGCCCACACGAAGCCCGCACCCGTGCCACCGGGAGCAGCCACGGAAATGGCCGAGCGACCGAAGTTCGTGTACGACGCCGGCGCGTCGGGGTTCTCCCACGGCCCGGTGCGGTGATTCGGCGACGACGTCGGGCCCGTGGCGGACACACACACCACGTTCGCCACCGTGCAGTAGGTCTTGAACCCGTCCTTGTCGTGGTCGAGGTCGGCCGCCGAGTTGCCGGCCGACACCACGAACGTCGTCCCCTGCTGGTTGGCCCAGTTGAAGAGGCGCTGGAAGGCGGAGACCGCTCCGGGGAACTGTCTCTTCGAGAAGCTCCCGCCGAGGCTCATGTTCACGACGTGCGCCTCATTGGTGACGGCGTGCACGATGCCGGCGAAGATCGAGCTCCCGGGGCAGCCCCCTTGGAAGCTGCAGACCTTCGCGCCGATCAGGGTGACCTGTGAAGTGACGCCAGCGATCACGTGTCCGTTGCTGACGACCGTCGACGCCACGTGCGTGCCGTGCCAGTGAAGGTCCGTCACGAGGTGACGGGACGGGAAGAAGATCGAAGCGAAGAGGTCATCCAGCGGCACGAAGGAAGCCGACCGGGTGAGGTCGACACGACCCACCAAATCCGGGTAGAGGTAGTCGATCCCCGTGTCGAGGATGGCCACAGTGACATTCCCGGAGCCGAGGCGCCCGGCAGCCCACGCGCCGGGTGCGTCGACCTGGCGCATGTTCCACTGGCGGGGGAAGAAGAACGCAGAAGCGGGCGAGGCGTGGCCCTGGGTCGAGCCGCCGGCACCGACGGACTCCGCTGCGGAGACCGAAGTGGGCTCGTCGAGGCTCAGGACCGGCTCCTGCTCGACGAAACCGATGCCCTTCAGCTGCCGCAGGCTACGCGCGCCGGCCGGGCTCAGGTTGGAGACGACGGCGACCCCGACTTGGGCATACAGCGCTTCCACGTTGCCGCCCACGGCGGTCACGGCGTCGCTGAAGCTCTCGGGGAGAGCGCCGACCTGGGAGACGACGAAGAAGTTCGGGCCGGCAGCGGCCGCAGACGTGCCAGCCACCGTCGCGAAGCTCGGCTGGACGTCGGGTGTGGTGGGATCGAAGGGGGCTTCGGTACAGGCCGCGGCAAATACCGCGGCCGACAGCGCGACGAGCGCGGTCGGACGAGTTCGCATGGCGGGGAATCTCCTAGGGGGGGCGGGTTTCGAGGGAAAGGGAGGGCTCTTGTCACGTTACCACGCCCCCCGGGCGAGCGGCAACCGTGGCTAGCCGCAGTCCCGGGTGACCCGCCTCAGGACGATCTCGACCTCCGTTTCCGCACGCGGCGCGGCGACGACCAGGACGGGCTGGGTCAGCGCCTGCGTCGTCATGCAGGTCGGGCCCGGCACCCACTCGTTCACCACCACGCGGAGTCGCCCGCCCGCCCGCTCCGCTGCGGCGACCTCGAGGTCGTAGCCACCGGTCCCGCGCTCTCCCAGAGCGGCGACGATGAGCTGTTGCTGCGAGAAGTCGACGGAGGGGGGGCCGGGGGCCGGCGCGAGGTTGGAGGTGATCTGGGTCCAGAGCGCGTTCCACGCGTCCGCCGAGCGGATGACCTCACGACGCGGCTCGACGACCCCTGACGTCGTGGCGTAGTAGACCGTGTCGAGCGGCACCGCCTGCGCCGCCCCACCCGAGGGCGTCAAGTCCCCCCCGCTGCCGCCGCCCGTGCCCGCCTCACGGGATACGATCCCCAAAGGCGGCGACCCCTGCGGCTCCGTCGACTCGGGTCCGCCACACGCGGCTGCGGCGACGAGCACTCCTGCCGCGACGAGGGACAGCGGGATCCCCACCGCCGCACCTACCGGCCCCGAGCAGGCACGAGCATCCGCACCACGCCGTCCTGCTTGTTGAGCAGGACGGGCTCCCCCTCGGGACCGGAGCCGAAGCGCAGGTCCACGCGGCTGACGCGATTTCGTCCCTGGGCGGCGTTCTTCTCGTTGACCAGCTGCAGGAGCGTCTTCACGGCACCTCCGTCGCGGAGCAGGACGCGGCGAATCGAGTCCTGACCCCCGCTCGGTAGGTTGTCCGCCGGAATCGCCCACACCTCCCCGCTCGGGTTGTCGCCCCAGAGCACCATGTTGGCGACCTGTTGGATGCGGTTCGCGCGGTACACGTGCACACCGGTCGCGGCCGACTGGTTCTGGAGGAGCGGGTCGGGCTGCCCGTACTCGGCTACCGGGAAGGTCACGGAGCGGTCACCGCGAGGGTTCCGCGGGTCCACGCCCTCACGGCCGACGTAGCGGAAGCTCCCTTCCCACACGTTCCAGCCGAGGTTCGCCCCTCGCGGCACGAGCGTGAGCTTCTCGACGGTGTTCTGCCCGATGTCGGCCATGAAGAGGTTGCCGTTGTTCGGGTCCCAGCCGAAGCGCTGCGGGTTGCGCGCCCCGTATGCGTAAATCTCGTCGAGCGTGCGTGGGTTGCGGTCACCCGCGAAGGGGTTGTCCGCAGGGATGCCGTACTTCCCGTTGCGGCCGTTCGAGCCGAGCGGGTCGATGCGGAAGATCTTCCCGAAGGCGTTGCCCAGGTTCTGGCTGAGGTTGAGCGGGTCGCCACCGCTCCCGCCATCGGCCACGCCCATGTACAGCATGCCGTAGTCGGCTTCGCCCGGCCGTGCCGTGGGGTTGAACCCGAGCTGGCCGGCGTTGTGGTTCCCGTACGGCTGCTCGAATCGCATGACCTCACGAGGCGGGCCGCCGTCGTACGTGGCGGCCGTCGGCGTGCGCGCCGTCCACTCGAGGAGCACCGTGTCATGGGAGTCGTTGCCGCCCCCGGGACGGAAGTCCGGAGCCGGTGCGGTGTCCACGATGTCCACATACGTGTAGAACTTGCCGTACCCGGGTGTGCCCGCCTCTCCGAACTGCGGGTGGAAGGCGAAGCTCTGGAGGCCGCGCTCGTTGCCGCGGCCCTGGATCGCGTAGCCCCAGCGGGCGTCGTTCGTGTCGATGTAGCGCGTGACGGTCCGTCCGTCGTAGCTGACGCTGTGGATCGGACCGTTCATGTCGTTGACGAACATCCGCCGCGTGCCAGGCTCCGTCACGAGGAGCGTCATGCGTGGGGTCGCGTTCCCCACCCCCGGAACCGCGGCGAGCTCGACGAAATCGACGACGAGGGGCGCGTGCCCGGCGCCAATCGGCTCGGGGAAGGGATCGTTCGTGACCTGGGCCCCGAGCGGGGACGCCAAAACGAGCGTGGCTGCCAGGGTACGAGAGAGAGTCATCGGGCGGCTCCTCCGGAGTCAAACCATGCGCGCGTGTCCACGTTCCTACGACACCCGAGCTCGGCGGCGGGTTGGGCGTTTGCGGCCGCCGGGCCGGGCGCTCATCCTTACCCGGAAGACGCCCCAACCTTCCTCTCGGAGGATCCATGCGGAAACGGCGCCGGTCGACCCTTGCCCTGGTCGCGGGCTTGCTCGGCTCCCTCTCCCCCTCGGGAGCCGAGAGCCAGGCGGTCACCTACGAGCTCGTGGCGGGATGGCCCCAGCTCCCCTCGGGGTTCGCGCGCTTCGGCATGACGCTCGGCATGGAGCTCGATGCCGACCGCAACCTGTGGGTCTTCCAACGGTGCTTTTCGACCGACTGTGTGGACGGTCCCGAGGAGAACCATCCGGCCGTCCTCAAGTACTCCCCTTCCGGGCGCCTGCTCGACAGCTGGGGAGAGGGGATGTTCGTCTGGCCGCATGGCTTCTTCCTCGACCCCGAAGGCAACATCTGGACGTCCGACGCTCGTGGTGTCGCCGGCAAGGGTCATACGGTCATGAAACATGCTCCGGACGGGCGCGTCCTGATGACGCTCGGCACGCCGGGCGTGGCCGGTGCGGGTGAGGACACGTTCGATGGACCCTCCGACGTGCTCGTCGCACCGGACGGCAGCATCTTCGTCGCGGACGGGCACGGCAACGACCGTGTCGTGAAGTTCTCGAAGGACGGGACTTTTCTCATGGAGTGGGGCGGCGAGGGCACGCTGCTCGGCCAGTTCAACGAGCCGCACGCCCTCGCCATGGATTCGCGCGGGCGGCTGTTCGTGGCCGACCGCATGAACCAGCGCATCCAGGTCTTCGACCAGAACGGTCGCTTCCTCGCCGTCTGGCCTGCCATTCAGGCGAGCGGGCTGCACATCGCCCCGGGCGACATCGTGTACGTGGCGGACTACCAGCTGCGCCGGGGGATCGTGATCGCCCGGGCGAGCGACTTCCACGAGATCGGCTTCATCGACGGGACACTCGCGGAAGGGGTGACGGTCGACGCGGACGGCAATGTCTACACGGGCGAATCGATCCCGCGAAACGTGAAGAAGTTCGAGCGGAGGGTGAGCCGATGACCACGGTTTCACGTCGTGAGATGCTGCTCTCCCTGCCGGCCCTTGCAGCCGCGCGCAGCCTATTCGCCCAGACTGGACCGAGTCCGCTGCGGGTGCTCGGGCTCTCGCAGGTCACGCTCGCCGTCTCCGACGTGGCCCGCTCCGTCGCGTTCTACCAACGCCTCTTCGGGCTCCCCGTCCAGGGCAGGCACGGCGACGCCGTCCTGCTGCGGCTCGGCTCGGGTCCCTACTTCCTGAAGATCATGCCGGCGGGGGGCGCGGGCCCGCGCATCGACCATTGGGGCGTCGCGGTCGAAGACTTCGACGTGCAGCGCGTGCTCGGTACGCTCGAGGCGCTCGGGGTGAGCCGCGCGATCGGCGGCCAGGGCCTGAGCGGCGGCGCGCGGCGTGTGCGGGTGCACACCCGCGACGGGACCCCGGAGCTCTACCTGGGTGACCCCGACGGGCTCGTCACGCAGCTCCAGCACCGCACGTACTGCGGGGGAAGCGGCCCGCTCGGTGCCGAGTGCGGTGCGGTGACACCCCCGGGGGGGCGGGCGCCTCTCGGCCTCGTCGGCATCAGCCACCTGACGATCAACGTGCCCGACCCGGATGCGTCCAACGCGTTCTATCGCCGCACCTTCGGGCTCGACATCCAGGCCTACCAGGCCGCCTCACCGCTGCTGGGTGTGGGTCCCGGCCCCGACTTCCTGATGTTCATCGGTGGCGGGGGCCGAGGGGCTGCGTCGGCGGCCCGCGTGAACCACGCTTGCTTCACGCTCCCCGGCTTCGACGTCGACCGCATAATCGCCGCGCTCGAGGCCGACGGCATCCGGCCGAGGCCAGACGGCCAGACCGGTCCCCTCCTCCACTGGATCTCCATGCGCATGCCGAACCGCGGAGGTGCCCCGGAGGGAACGCCCGAGCTGTACTTCAGCGACCCGGACGGCCTCGCGATCCAGCTCCAGGACGTGACGTACTGCGGGGGCGGCGGCTACCTCGGAGACGCCTGTTAGGGCTCCGACTCCCCGAGCCGGTAAGGAAACGGCCCGCGGGCTCAACGCCCCCGGGCCGTTCCGCGTACGGGACGCGTGGGTACGTCAGCGACCGAGGTTCTCGTACCAGCGGATGACGCCGCCGCCGCCCGTGCACACGAGGTCGGGCGCGCCGTCGCGGTTCATGTCGGAACCTACGCACCCGTTCATCGCGGCCTGCGTCTCGATGCGGGAATACTGCCACTCTCCCGTCGCGGGATCGCGCGGCGAGAAGAAGACGTGCACGCCCGGCGTCGCGTCGGGCCGGTCCTGCGTGACACGGCTGTTGTCGTTCGCGACGATGTCGGCGAGCCCGTCCCCGTTGAGGTCGAGCACGGCGATCTCGTGACCGCCCTGCACGCGGTCGAAGATCACGCGGCGCTTCCACTCGCCGTTGTCCTGCGTGTAGACCACAACCTCGTTGCCGTGCCAGGGCTCGACCGAGGCTACGATCTTCCGCCCGTCGGCGTTCGTCCAGGCACCGACGTCACTCGCACCCAGGCGCGGCGCGGCATCCACATGGCCGGGGGAGATGAGCGTCTTCCGGAAGGTCATC
>JBFGFY010000032.1:0-21734 GCA_041579355.1 Longimicrobiales bacterium
CAGGGCTCGGACGCGCAGTGGCACCACTTCGGCAAGGCGTACATCTTCCTCGCCGCGCTCGCGACGCCCCTCGTGCTCTCCGTGCACTCGGTCGTGTCGTGGGACTTCGCCATGTCGATCGTGCCCGGCTGGCACACCACGATCTTCGCGCCCTACTTCGTGGCCGGCGCGATCTTCTCGGGCATCGCGATGGTCATCACACTCGTGGTGCCGATGCGGAAGATCTTCGGTCTCGAGGCGTACCTGACGACGAAGCACTTCGACGCGATGGCGAAGTTGATGCTGCTCACTTCGCTCATCGTCTTCTACGCCTACCTCTCCGAGTTCTTCCTCGCCTGGTACAGCGGCGAGGAGATCGAGCGGACCGCCTTCTGGAACCGCGTCTTCGGCAACTACTGGTGGGCCACGTGGATCATGCTCACGTGCAACGGCTTCGTGCCGATCATGCTCTGGTTCAAGCGCGTCCGCTACTCGATTCCGGCGCTCTTCATCATCTCGATCTTCGTGAACATCGGGATGTGGTTCGAGCGCTACGTGATCGTGGTCGTGTCGCTGAGCCACGAGTACGAGCCGTGGGCGTGGGGTATGTACCGGCCCTCGATCGTCGAGATGTCGATCCTCGTGGGCTCGTTCGCCTGGTTCGGGTTCTGGTTCCTCCTCTTCACACGCCTCCTGCCGCCGGTGGCGATCCAGGAGCTCAAGGAGGTCATGCCGGCCCCGATGCGTAAGCAGAAGACCCAGGAGGCCCACTGATGAGCGCCAAGGGTCTGTTGGCTTCGTACGAGTATCTCGACTCGACCGTGGATGCGATCGACGCGCTGCGGAAGGCGGGGTTCCAGGTGAAGGCGTACGCGCCGTACCCCGACCACCACATCGAGCACGCGCTCGGCTACGACCAGAGCCCGGTGCGGGTATGGACGCTCGTCGGAGGCCTCACGGGTGCCGCGACCGGCCTTGCGTTCACGGCGTGGACGTCGATGGACTGGCCGCTCGTCGTCGGGGGCAAGCCGATCGTCTCGATCCCTCCCTACGTCATCATCATCTTCGAGTTGATGGTCCTTTTCGGAGCGCTCTCGACGATCATCGGACTCTTCGTGCTGAGCCGGCTCCCGAACGTGAAGCCCGCGATCATCTACGATCCCGAGTTCACGGCCGGGCGCTATGGCGTCTACGTGGAGGCCGAGGGCTCACGGCTCGACGAGGCGAGGAAGATCCTCGACGCCGAGCAGCCCCTCGAGCTGCGGGAGGGGGAGGTGGCGCATGCGTAAGCTGACGCGGACCTTCGTCGCCGCGCTCGCCCTGAGCACCCTCGTGGGGTGCAAGCCGCTCGACGACGCGCTCGTCGTCGTGTTCGGCCGCTCCATGCGCGACCAGCGCTCCTTCGATCCTTACGAGAACCCGCGCCCCGCGCCGGTCGGCTCGGTGCCCTTCGCCGCGGGCAACTATCCGGCCGCGGACGGCGAGGTGAACCTCGGCCAGCCAGAAGGGATCGACATCCCACCCTTCACTCAGGCCGACCTCGGCGCCCCCGGTGTGGGCGGGCCGGTCATCCAGGGGCTCGTCAATCCCACCGATCCCGCGAGCCCTGCGTCGCTGGCACGTGGCGAGGAGCTCTACCTGCGGTGGTGCGTCGTCTGCCACGGCCCGGACGGGGTCGGGGCGAACGCGTACATCGCCCAGCTCCACCCGGTGCTCCCCGCGTACAACCTCTCGGGTCCGCTCGTGGCCGGCTACAGCGACGCGTACCTCTACGCGATGCTCCGCGTCGGCCGGGGGCTGATGCCCGAGTACGGAAGCCGGATCGCCCACTTCGACCGCTGGCACATCGTGAACTACGTCCGGCAGCTCCAACGGCAGGCGGGGAACTGATGGCCGTCACCAAGGCACCGGCCGAGATCCCGGTCCGCTACCTCCCCCGCTCCGGTACCGCCAACGCGATGATCGGGGCGATGATCGTCGTCGGCCTGGGCGCGTTCGTCGTACGCCTCGGGCAGAACCCGCAGGCGGCGTGGATCAGCTACGTCACGAACTGGCTCTTCTTCACGAGCATCGCCATCGGCGGCGTGCTTTTCGCGGTTGCGACCTGGATCGTGAAGGCCAAGTGGAACTGGTCGGTGCGCCGGGTGAGCCAAGCGTTCGCGGCGTTCCTGCCGGTCTCCTTCCTGCTGATGCTCCCGATGCTCGGCGTCGGGGAGACGTACTTCCCGTGGATCGCGATGATGGAGACCGACCCCATCGTCGCGAACAAGGACGCCTGGCTGAACATGCCGTTCCTCGTGACGAGGAACGTCGTGCTCGTCGCGCTCCTCTTCGGCATGGCTCTGTACTTCGTCTATCATGCGCTGCGTCCCGACATGGGGCTCACGCAGGCGGCGGCCGGGGGTGACCCCGCACGCTCCAAGTGGCGCGAGCGCCTGATGCAAGGTTGGGCCGGGCAGGAGCAAGAGGAGGTCGCCAGCTACCGCCGGATGACCACCCTCGGACCGGCGTTCGTGCTCGCCTACGCGCTCACGATGACGGTGATCTCGTACGACTGGGTGATGAGCCTCGAGCCGCACTGGTTCAGCACCATGATGGGCCCCTGGTTCTTCATGGGCGCGTTCTGGGGCGGCATCGCCTCGACCGCGCTATGGAGCCTCTATCTCCGTACGAAGGACGAGGCGCTCCAGAAGCACATCGGGCTGCAGCAGCGCTGGGACCTCGGAAAGCTCTCCTTCGCCTTCTGCGTGTTCTGGACCTACCTCTTCTTCAGCCAGTACATCGTAATCTGGTACGGCAAGCTCCCGTGGGAGCAGGCCTGGATCATCCGCAGGTCCGGCGAGGCGTGGGGAGGCTACTCGCTCACCGTGGTCGTGCTCTGCTTCATCGTGCCGTTCGCCGGGCTGATCGGGCGGAAGCCGAAGATGAAGCCGTTCTTCCTGGCGCTCTTCACATCCGTGATCGTGTTCGGCCTCTGGCTGGAGCGCTACGGCATGGTCGCGCCGTCGCTGTGGCACGAGGGCGATCCCATCTTCACGATCTGGCAGCCACTCATCGGCCTGCTCTTCCTCGGACTCTATCTGGGCGCGGTGCGCTGGTTCCTGAGCACCTTCCCCGCGCTGCAGATTTGGCAGCCCATGGTCGACCCGGAAACCGTCGAGGTGGAAGTACCCGCGCCCCACGCCGGGATGCAAAAGGCGTGAGAATCGTGAAGGCAGCCGCGGCTCAACGGCGGAAGGCCGCCGTGCGCTCACTCGCGGCCGCGGCGCTCGTCGCGACGGCGGCCTGCAGCGAGAGCCCCACCGAAGTGCAGTTCCAGGTCATCGAGCAGACGACGTTCGCCGCGAGCCTCGGCATCGATCTCACGCAGATGACCAGGCTCGCGTCCGGCGTGTACATCCAGGACCTCGCCGTCGGGTCCGGCCAGACCATCGCTGCGGGCAACACGATCCGGATCGACCACACAGGCTGGCTCAGCGACGGCACCGTTTTCAGCCAAGGCATCTTCACCACCCAGCACCGGGCCAACCCCGCGGTGCTCATTCCCGGGTTCGACGAAGCCCTGGCGGGCATGACGGTCGGTGGTACACGCAAGATGGTCATCCCCCCCGAGCAGGCCTACGGTGCGAGGGGTAACGGCCCCATCCCACCCGGCGCGATCGTCGTCTTCGAGACGGAGCTGCTGGCGATTCTGTAGGGGGCGGATTCCAGCGCCCTTCCCAGGACCCGAACGGATGGGTCCGGGTACTAGCCGCATCGCCCCCCCAGTCTCCATTCCCGCCACACCGGAGGACGAATCGATATGACGACCAGGACCCTGACCAGCGGGCGTCTCGGGACGGTCGCCGTGCTGACCATGACGTTGCTCGCGCTCAGCGGATGCGCCAGCAACCTGCAGACCGGCGCGCTGGGCGGCGCGGCTGCGGGCGCGGCGATCGGTGGGCTCGCGAGCGGCTCGGTCCGAGGGGCGATCATCGGAGCCGCGGTCGGCGGCGCAGCGGGGGCCGCGATCGGCGCCGTGATGGACGCCCAGGCCGAGGACCTGCAGGACAAGCTCCCGAACGCACGTGTCGAGCGGCTCGGTGAGGGCATCGCCGTCACGTTCGACTCGGGCATCCTCTTCGCAGTGAACTCCTCGGACCTGCAGCCTGCGGGGCAGCAGAACTTGAGAGACCTGGTCGCGTCGCTACGCGAGTACCAGGGCACCGAGGTGCTCGTTGTCGGTCACACGGACTCGACCGGTTCCGACGAGTACAACCAGGGCCTGTCCGAGCGGCGTGCCAGCTCCGCGCGGACGTTCCTGGTCGGCGCTGGTCTGGCCGCGGAGCGGGTACGTGCGATCGGGCGGGGTGAGACCGAGCCCATCGCGACGAACGACACCGCCGAGGGGCGTCAGCAGAACCGCCGCGTCGAGGTCGCCATCTTCGCCGACGAGGCCATGCGGAACCGCATGGTGCGCCAGCACGGTCGTTAGCGCGACGGCGGCGCTTCGCCGCTGATCCACCGAACATCGGTGAAGGGGGCGGAGGGCCGCCGGCCACCCCCCCCTTCGCGTCCGTCCGTCACCGATTCACTACGAAGCGCAGCGGGATGACCAGTCTCGTCGTCTCCCAGTCGACGAGCAGCCGGTGCTCGCCTCCCCCGAGCGACTGGAAGCGCGCGGTGAGCTGCTCGGTGAAGGGGATCTCCTCCGTGCCGATGCCGGCGCGGCCCACTTCCTGGCGACGGACGTCTTCGGTGTAGGCGTTGGGGAAGATCTGACCGTTGGCGCCGGTTTCGTCCCTAGTCAGCCCCCACTGGCTTATCGACGCGTTCACCACGACCTGCCACTGGCCCGGGCTCGGCACCGTGTAGATCGAGTAGGCCCCTGGTTGCACCGACAAGCCGGCGATGTCCGCGGATCGTGCCAGGTGCAGGATCGTCGGCTCGTTGGCGCCCGTGCGCCAAAGCGTGTCGTACGGGACCAGGTCACCGAAGATGGCTCGTCCTCGGGCGTATGGGCGTGAGTAGCAGAGCTTGGCCACCGGGCCACCGTCGGCCCCGAGCGTCACGGAGTCGAAGGGGCTCGGGCGACGCTCCAGCTGCTCCGGCGTGCCTAGCGTCGGCAGCGTGGCGCAGGTCATAGGCGGGATGAACGGTCCGCACGCCGACGCCGCCAGCGCGATGGCGACGGCCCCTAGGGGTGCTCTCATCATGCTGCTGTCCTATCGATGCTGGTTGCGACTGGACCCGTGGTCACGGGCCGTCCGACTCCGACTCGGCCACCAGGCCGGGCGTGCCGAGGAACCCATGGAGAACCTGTGAAGCTCGGCGACAGGTCTCCACTCTGCATGGCGTCGTGAGCGCGATCACCTCCGACACCGGGCGCCGCGTCGCGAACGCCCAGAGCTCGAGCAGCTTCGCGCGCGCGGGTGACTCGGTCTGGGCTCCTCCGACCCGGTACCAATACCACGACAGGAGGTGCGTGTCCCCCTCCACGATGATCGCCTCGTTGACGAGTTGCCTGGCGGCGCCGACCGGGCCGAGCAGCCTTCGGGCGATCAGGAGCGTGTCGGGCGCGATCCGGCTCGTGTAGCCGATCATCTCTGACCCCTGGGCTTGATCGTGGTAGACGATGCGGTCTACCAGCACGATGTCGTCACCCCTCACCCAGGTGGTCCTCGATCGCTCGGTGGCGCCCTGGAACGCCGGCTCCCAGACGAACGGCGGGGCGAGCTCGGCGGGCACGATTTCCCACTGTGCGTTCTCCGCGAGGAGAGAAGGGGGAGGTACCGCGCGGCCCGGCACGGCACTGATGCCGTAGTAGAGGAGGGGGCCGACGGACAGCGCCAGGGTCCCGACCGTGGCCTGGCGAAGAGACGGGGGCTGCGGGCCGCTCGTCACCGTTGCTGCGGTATTGGGCAGGTCCGGCGCTGCCGTCGCTGCCGGCACCTTCGAGCCGACGGCGCGAGAGGCGAGGGGGAAGAAGGCCATGAGCGTGAGCACGAAGATGCCCCAGCCGTAGGCGAAGTGCAGGTCCGAGTTGGTGACCCAGACCGACTGCATTTCGGTAGCGTGGCCGATCACCACCAGAGAGGCGACCCTGATCCAGTTGCCCACGATCGGCAGGACCGCCGCGAGCGCGAGAACCACCAGGCCGTCACGGCGGCCCCGCGCGAAGGTCATGGCGTACAACGCACCTACGGTGAGGCCCGAGAGCAGGTAGTTCAGACCCGCACAGCCGGCCTCGATTACGAAGGAGCCGTAGGTCAGATAGACTACGTCGCCCTCCAAAACCGCGGGTACGCCGAGGACCGCCACGACGGCATGGGTGACGGCGATGGTCGCCAGCTGGAGAGAGCGTGTCAGAACGTCCCAGACCGGAACCGCAAGCAGGAAGAAGACCGCAATCGGCGCCAGCTCCCGAGCCCTCCCCACTCCGTACAGGCTCGCCACCCAAGCGATGAGGAGGGGGGGCAGGGTCAGTTGGGCCACGACTTGGGCGTCCATCACGGTCGCGCTGCACCAGACGAGCGAAAGGAGCGCGACGACCAACCAACTCGCACGAGCCTCGCGACCCGGACGCGCGCCCGTCCGCTGCCGCCACAAGAGCCAGATGGCCGCTGCGGCCACGAGGTATCCATGTGTGTAGGGCTGCGCCTCCCACACGGACAGAAAGCCGAGCCAGGTGGGAAGGAACAGCAGCACGGGCGCGAGGAGGAGCACCCGACCATCTCCCGCCACACGCTGGAGAGCCGCCGCGTGACTCATTCAGGGGCCGATAGCTGCACGGCGTCGCGCAGGTTCAATGCCTCCACGAATCCCAGCAGGCTCCTCTCGGGGCCCGTCGTGGGGAGGAGAGTCACAAGGCGGGGCCGGCCCGGCGTGAGGCAGAAGTGATTGTCGCTGGCCCGATGGCCACGCACGTCCAACCGAACGCCGTACAGGATCCAATCCGACGCGAGGTTGACCACGAGCGCGCCATCGGTGCCCCGCTCGACGGTCGCGCTCACGGCTGGAGCCTCCGTCATGGCCGACCGGACCGGGCGGTACACATGTTCGGAGACAACGGAGTCACCGTCGTCGGCGAGAAGGCGGGCCACGATGGCCTCGTGCCGGGGCGGACCGAACCGGTAGCTGTACGTCGAGTCCACGAAGTGGCCGAGCTGCTCTTCGACCGAGACCTCCACCGAGCGTCTCGCGGGCACCGATATCTCCTGAGAGCTGCGGGCGATTACGGTGCGCCCGCCGGCTACGACGACGAGCTCGAGCCACCCCTCGAAGGCTTGGGCCCGTTCGTTGAGCAGGAGGGCCACCAGGCCGTCGAGCCCACGATCGAGCAGGCGAACGCACGTAGGCGCCCAGGCTCTCCGCAGGTAGTGATAGGCCGGCTTGGGCAGGCCGTCCGAATCGACCACACCCCAGCCGGCGCCCGGCCGCAGGTCGCTCCAGAACCAGGTGAGGGCGCCGCCGCACGGGTCGGCGTCCCGGCGCCACTCCGCGAACGCATGCTCCATGATCTCCCCGCTCACGATTCGTGAGAGGGCAAGGTAGCGCTCCAGGTCGTCGCTCCGCAGCTGAACCGCATGCACACCGTACAGACGCTCGAGATAGTGGTCGCGTACGTCCTCGAAGTCCCAGCCCGGACCCGTGTCCCGCGGCACGCCGCGCTTCCACGCAGGGTCGTGGGGCGGCACCGCGCCCGACGGCGACAGCCGGCGGAGATTCGGCCCCTCCGGAACGTGAGATATGCCTAGGCATTCGGGGGTGAACTTCACGGCGGCGAGACGCACGTCTTCGAGTGGGCGCCGGTACGCGCCGACGCCGTAGTAGTGCGCGAGGCCTTCGCCGACGTGGAACGGGAGCGGGCCACCGGTGGGCGTCGAGGGCCAATACGGCGTGCCCGGCGCCAGCTCCGAGACCCGCGCAGGTAGGCCTTCGGAGAAGAGAGCATTGGACCAGATCTCCCGCTCGGCCCCGAACATCGCCGCCTGTTGCTCGACCTCGCTGCCGCCGCAGTAGGCGACCACACAGGCGTGCGACGACAGACGACGAAGCTGCTGCTCGACTTCGACCCGGACGCTTTCGTCGAACGCTCGTTCGCCCACCGGATAGTCCATGTTGGCGAACATGAAGTCCTGCCAGACCATGAGCCCGAGCTCGTCGCAGGCCCGATAGAACTCGTCGGTCTCGTAGACCATCGTGCCGCCGACGCGGACCATGTTCCCGTGGGCCTCCGCGAGGAGCTCGAGGGATCGCCGCATGCGCGCGGGATCCCCCACCAGCGAAAGGATGTCGTTCGTGGTCCAGCACGAGCCACGACAGAAGACGGGCACACCATTGACGACGAACTGGATCCGGCCGCCAGACCGATCGACCTCGACGGACCGGAAGCCGACAGGCCCGCAGAGGACGGATACCGGACCCGCTGAAGTCTCGAGACGGAGCGTGCACGCGTGCAACGCCGGCTTGCCGTGTGTGTGGGGCCACCAAAGCGCCGGTCGCTCGATCCGGGCGGCGCCTTGCACGGTCCACGCGCCGCCCTGCTCCCGCACCTCGAGTGGGAACTCGGCGCCCGATACCTCGAGCAGCGCCTCCTTCAAGCCGATTCCGTCCCCCGTGTCTTCGAGGGTCAGCGCCACGTCGACCCGACCGTCCCTTCCCTCGATCGAGGGGCGGACGCGGAAGGAGCGTACGTCGAGGCCGAGCACACTCTCGGCCCTCACGGACCTCCACGGGCCGACGGGTTGGATGGCCGGCGCCCAACCCGGAATCCGACCGAGCAGGGTGGTTCGAAACCACCGGAGCTGCTGGCTCTCGACCAGCTTCGTCTTCCAGCGCGGTCGGGGGCGTCGCTCGCCGAGCGCCGCCTGGAGGCTGCGGAAGCAGATGACGAGCTCGCTGCCCGCGAGGCCCGAGCCCGTGACGTCGACCTCGTGGGCGCAGAACATGTTGGTCGAGTCGAGGATCTTCCGTCCGCCGAGCCAGACCTCGGCGAGGGTTGCGAGCCCGGCGAACCGAAGCCGCTGTCGTGGGGCGTCCTCGTCGAAGGCGCCCTCCGGCAGGCGGAACCGGTACCACCAGTCCACGGCGTCGTAGGGCTGGTGCCCGTCGACGTCGTCCGGGCCGACGGAGAGCGCCACCGTTCCGGGAACCACGGCCGCCTCCCAGCGCGCATCGGCGGCGATGTCGGCGGGCGAGCTCCACGCTCCCGGCGGCGTCGAGACCAATGACCAACCCTCGCTGAGCGCGGTGCTCCGCGTGCTGGAGATCGTGCCGACGGCGACCGCCTCGGGAGAGCGGGTGTGATGACCACTCATGCGTAGCGCTCGCCCACGGCGGTCACTCCACGGTGCCAGAGGTTTGCCATCTCGTCGATGGGACCGAGGGAGAGCTCGCGCTTGCGAGTCACGGCCCGGGCGAGCTGGAATTGGAACGCCTTGGCCGTTCCCGAGATGTCCCGGAACGCGTCGGCCGCATCCTCGAGACCCGTCTCACCACCCGCCACGAGCCAGCGGAGATATGTCTCGACCAGCTCGAAGCACGCTCCATACTGGCGCAAGGTGGCGAACGAGTATTGGTGGAAGGTCTCGATCGGCTCCTGCATGAGCCACTCGAGGTCCACCGTGAATCGCTTCTTGAAGGCCTGGAACGGATTGGCCTTCGGAAGCAGGGCCAGATGCTTACGAAGACAGACGAGGGATGCTTCGACGAGCTCGCGGCCTCCGCCGGAAACCGGCCGCTCGAGCAGCTTCACGTACTCTATGTACGGAGGGAGCATCCGCTCGTGTACGAGACCGCCGAGCTGGAAGATCTCCGCGAAATCGTCGCCGTCGAGGTGGTAGTAGCCCTGCCCGTGGAAATATCCCATATGATGGGCGTCGATGTCGATCTCGTTGACCGCGACCGTCGATTTGACGTGCGCGAGCTTGTAGGCGGTACCGCGCGTGTCGGGAAGGAAGAAGGAGTCGAGCTCCACGAGCACCGGTCGTCCGAGGGCGACCTGTGCATCGACGTGGTGCACCAGGCTTCGCCAGGGGTTGAGCTCGTTGATGTCGAGACCGAAGAGCTCCAGGAGATCCGCGTGCGGGAACTTGAAGAACGTCCACTGATCGCCCTCGAAGTCGATCCTCAAGGTGAACGGCAGGGCTGCGATCGGCTCGAAGCCGAGACCATGTAGGAGCTCGATCAGGACGTCGACGTAACAGTTCGTCTCGGCCCAGGCGCGTCCCTCGCCGTGGATCGCGTGTCGCCGGTACGTCGCGGGGTCCAGCTCGCGAACCGGGCCGGTCACAGCTCGAGGGCGCCCTTCACTTCGGCGGGCCAGGAGTTCGGGTCCATCCCATGCGTGCGGAAGAGGGCGAGGGCGACTCGCTCCAGCCCGAAGCCGACGCATGCGCTATGGGCTACCTCCCCGTCCGCCGTGTGAATGTCGAAGGCGAGGCCGAAATGGTCGAGGTGGCAGTTGCTGGACGTGATGGACGTCGGCTGCTCGTCCGACGTGATGGGAACGACGAGCTCGTACTTGAGCGCCTGCTCGCGCTGAGTCGCCTTCATCACCCGTCCCCCGCGACCGAAGAAGGGATCGTTGGCGAGCTCGGTCCTCACCGCGAGGCCGAGACTCGAGTGCAGCTCCTGCGCCCGCCGCAGCCACTCGTCCCGATGCTGAACGGCCTCCTCGGCCGTCCCGACGCGGACGTACTCCCGCTGCCGGAAGGTCTGCATACGAGCCGGGTCGTCGGAGGGCTCGCGTCGGAAGACAAAGGTGCGCAGATCGACGGTGCAACCGCCCCGCGGAAGCGTCCCGGTCAGCGTCGGATAAAGGGGGTAGCAGGCGGCTGGGACCAGGACGAGGTCCGTGGCCGCCAAGTTGCGGGCCCAGTCAGCACCCTCGTGGAGAGCACGAACCAGGGCCGAGTGGTCGGCCTCCTGGCCGGCGAACGAGTGGACCGACCCGAGTAGGTGCGGCATCGTCTCGATGTGGTCCGTCCGTTCGTACGCCGCCCGGCTCAGCACGGGTGGGAAGCGCATGACGGTGGCGTGCTGGTCGGAGCCGATCCGAGTGACGAGTCGCTCGAAGTGCTCGATCACCCCCTCGAAGATTCCGCTGCGGCCATAGACGCCCGGAACCCCAGCCGGAATGAGATGCCCGGCCGCCACGAGCTCGGCCAGGAATGCGGCACGTGTCGCGATGATCGTGGCGGCTTCAGACATGGGTCAGGTCGGTCTGTATGCGGCCTGCATGGTCGAGTTGTGCCCGCGGATCCTGTCGTTGTTCACCATGAGCGCCGCCCCGTACGCGTCGCGAAGCTGCCGGCAGAGGCTCGACGAGGAGTCGTTCCGGTAGCCGGAGATGCCGACGATCTGGAGCGACTTGCCGACGACGTCGACCACGAGCTCCGAGCAGATGATCTTGACGTTGTTCACGCGTACGCTGAACCCGAAGTTGCCGAACGCGTCGCGGTCACCGGCCGAGAGCAACCGCTCGTACTCCGCCATCGTCTCGTACAGGCCGCTACGCATTCCGAAGAGCACCTCGTCGACCTCCGCAAGCCGAAGGGCGGCGACCGGCGGTGCGTCCGGGCTGTCGAGGATCTTCTTGCGGACGCTCTCGCGAGCCCGCTGAACGGCGCTGGACGCCAGGCCGAGCCAGAGTGAGCTCCAGGTGAGGTGCGAGAACGGGTGCATGCTCTGCGCGAGGACATCCGAGAACGGCGCCGGCAGGATCTGGTCGACGTGGCCGGCGGCCGACAGCTCGAAGCCCAGGCTGCACGTGCCTCGGAAGCCGAGCGTGTCCCAGGTGGTGATCTGCTCGAGCTCGGTCTGGTCGCGCTCGATGAGCACCATGACCTGGTCGCTGCTCTTCGCGTCAGGGGACCGTCGAGCGGTCACCAGGATGGCATCGGAGTCCAGAGCGTACGAGATGACCGGAGCCTTCTTGGTCAGCTCGAAGCGCTCTCCATGTTTCGCCACGGAGCAGAGGCTGGATCGAAGGTCGCCGCCCACGCCCAGCTCCGTCGTGGCCGAGGCCAGAAGAAGCTGCTCGTCCGCGAGGCGGCCGAGGTAGCGGCTGAAATACGGCGAGGACCCGTGATGTACGATGCAGGCGACCTGGATCTGGTGCATCGCGTAGATCATGGCCGTCGAGGCGCAGTAATGGCCCAGCGTTTCACAGATCCGACAGACTTGGGTCATGGTCAGCCCGAGGCCGCCGTGACCGGGCGGGACGTACGCTCCGAGCAGCTTCTCGTCCCTGAGCGCGGCGAAGGCTTCGACAGGGAACCGAGCCGCCCGGTCCACGTCGTCGGCCGCGGGGGCGACGACCTCCTTGCCGATCTCGTGGACGCGTGCGAGGGCCGCCGTGAAGTCCACGGCACGCGCGTGTTTGGTGGCTGATTCCATCAGGGATGCTCTCGGGGGGGCGGATTCAGCGGACGGAAGAAGTCAGATCCTCCACGGCGGCCGCGAGCGCGCCGATGCTCTGGAAGGTCCGTCGGCTGAGGAGCTCGTCCGGGAACTCCACGTCGAAGTGATCCTCGATCGCCAGGAGCAGGTTCACGGTGATGAGTGAGGTGAGGCCTGCCTCGTAGAGGTCGCTGTCGTCGGCGAGCGCCGCCACGTCGACGCTCAGCCGTCCGTGGCTCGCGAGTATCTCTCTGATTCGGTCGCTGTACATTCGACCAATATACGGGCTGCGGGGCTTCGAGCCCCACAGGGAGTTTCAGTCCTTCGGGTCCCGGGGGTGCGTTTCCAGGAGCCAGTCCCGGAACTGGGACATCCCCTCCCGCAGCGTCGTGCAGGGGTCGTAGCCCAGCTCGACCTTGGCCTTGGAGATGTCCGCCCAGGTCTGCCGCACGTCCCCCGGCTGCTCAGGGCCGTGGTCGACGCGGGCCTCGATCCCCATGACCTCTTGGAGCGCCGCGAGCATGTCGAGCAGCGAGGTGGTGCGGCCACTCCCGAGGTTGATGATCGTGAAAGGCTCGCGGTCGTAGTCGAGGGCGGCACGAACTCCCGAGACGATGTCGGAGATGAACGTGTAGTCCCTCCGGGTGTCGCCCTGGCCGTAGAGAGGGACGACGTCACCGGCGAGCATCCTCAACGCGAACTTGTGGATGGCCAGGTCGGGTCTCTGGCGGGGTCCGTAGACGGTGAAGAAACGGAGGGCGACGAACCGCATCGGGAAGAGATGACTGTACACGTGCCCGAGCATCTCGCCGGCGATCTTCGTGGCGGCGTAAGGGCTGATCGGGCGGAGCACGTCGTCGTTCTCGCTCCACGGCACCGACGGGCTGACGCCGTAGACGCTGCTCGAGGATCCGAACACGAAGTGCGGCACCTCGAGCTCCCGGGCCAGGTCGAGTAGGGCTGAAGTTCCGCGCACGTTGTTGTGCTCGGTCGCGACCGGATCCTCGAGGGAGGCCCGGACACCGGGTCGGGCGGCGAGGTGGACGATGACATCGTAGTCGCCTCGCAGCCGGTCACGCAGCGCCTGCGCGTCGGTGATGTCGAGCTCGAGCAGCTCATAGCCCTTCCGGCCGACCTGCTCGCGCACGTTCCTGCGCTTCGCCTGCTCCGGGTAGTACGGATCGAAGTTGTCGACGGCCGTCACCCGCCAGCCCTCGCCCAACAGGCGGTCGACGACATGGCTGCCGATGAAGCCGGCCCCACCGGTCACGAGAGCGGACCGAGGCCCGGCGTCGGTGCGCGTGGGCGGGCTCATACCTCTTCAGTCCTCGACGACATGCTTCTCGAACTCGGTACGATACTCGCCCCAGCGGGCGTGATCGAACGTGTCTCCCCGGAGGCACTCTGCGGCGGCGTACGCCATGGCCAGGGCGTGGTGGGTATTGTCGTGGGCGAAGAGACCCTGCCGCCCGTAGCTCAGGAGTCTCGGAAGGCCTGCGGCCCACTGGTCGAGCCGGGCGAAGTGCTCCTCGTAGCCCCGGAGGTAGATGGGGTAGGCGTGCGAGAGCCGACGGGTGAGGACCGCGTCGGGCTTCACCCGCAACGGGAGACCTGCCCGTGCGAGAGCGTCCTCGACGACGGAGCCGAGCTCGGCGTCCGTCATGCCCCACCAGGCGTCGGCGGGAGAGCAGGGAAGCTCCGCGCACAGGACCGTCGAGGCCGGCGGATCCTTACGGTCGGCGTAGATCTTCGGCTCGGAGAGGCGCGTGATCGCGACGTCAGCGCCCGGGAAATAGTGCGCGTCGAACTCGGTGAAGCGGTCGACCGGGAGCTCGAGGTATACGAGGATCATCGACCGGAACCGCATCGCGTCGGCGGCGCACTTCACAGCGTCGGGCGGTCCGGGGCTCACCATGCGGGTCAGGAGCGTGAGCGGCAGCGTGGACCAAACGTAATCGGCCGTGGACTCGCGGACTTCACCCGCCCGCCGCGCGACGACGGTCCAACGCCCGTCTTCGAAACGAAGTCCCTCCACGCGCCAGCCCATCAGGAACTCGGCCCCCGCGCGGCGGGCGCCTTCGGCGTAGGCTTCGCTGATGGCCCCGAACCCCCGCCGGGGGTAGTAGAAGCGTCCCGAGCCCGGCTTTCGGAAGCCCGGCACGGAGGTGAGGATCTTCCGCACGAGCTTACCGAACGAGCCTGCGGACACCCGCCGCCGCGCTTGGGTGGCGGAAAGCTCCTCGGGCCCGTGGCCCCAGATCTTCACCGCGTAGGGAAAGTAGAAGTCGCGGCAAATCGTGGGCCCGAGGTTGGCCTCCAGAACGGAGGCGAAGGTGTCGCCGTCGGATGGGGGCCGGGAGCGGCGGAAGGCCGTGAGCATGTCGAGAACGGTACCGGCCGCGAAGGCCTTGTTCGCCCTGAGGAGCAGGTCCACCGGTTTCAGCGGAAAGTGGATCCAGCGTCCGCGCAGGCGGATGCGGCCATGGCGAGGCCGGTCGAGGAGCTCTTCCCCCATGAGCCCTTTGATGTCGGCCAGGATGGACGGATCGCTCGCGGGATGCAGCCGATGGCTGCCGAAGTCCAGGCGATGGCCCTGCCACTCGAAGCTTCCGGCATTGCCGCCGACTGCTTCCGCAGCCTCCCACACCGTGACCCGCGCCTTGCCGGCGTGCGTGAGGCGATACGCGCCGCCGACGCCTGCCGGTCCGGCGCCCAGGATCGCTACGCGTGGCGGGGACCCGCTCGTCCCCTGCGTCATCGGCTCATCGCGATCCGCGAATTCTGGTCCGCGAGGAGCCCCACGGCCCAGAAGAGCAGCGCGGTCAACATCGCGAAGATCGCGCTCTCCGAGAGGTTGTTGCGGGTGACGTCGTAGCCGAACTTCGCGAGTCCCGCGGCCATCAGCACGGTCCCGAGAGGGATGAACACCTTGAGCGGGTTGAAGAACACGATCGTCCGCAGGATCAGGAGGGTGAACTCGTAGGCATGCCACGCGCGGATCTTGGACTCTCCCAGGCGCGCGTGATAGTCGATGCTCACGTACTCCACGTCGTGCTCGTTGCAGGCGGCGGCGAGCGTGATGGTCGTCGTGAAGGAGAAGCCGCTGGGCAACAGGTGCTCATAGCGCTCGACCAGGTCTTTCCGCATCAGCCTGAGGCCGGAGTTGAGGTCCGGAAGGCGCTGTCCGGCCAGGTATCCGGCGAGGGCCCGAAGGAACCACTTGGCCGGACGGCGGACCAACGGAATGGCCACGGACTTGCCCGTTCGGGCGCCCACCACCATGTCGTTGTGCTCGGCCCGCTCCAGGAGCGACGGGATGGACTCCACCGGGTAGGTGCCGTCCGCGTCCGTGATCAAGATCCAACCGTGGCTCGCCGCGGCGATGCCTGTCTTCAGTGCCGCTCCGTACCCGCGATTCCGTCGATGCTGGACGACCCGTACGCCCGCGCTCGCCGCGGCCGCTGCAGTACCGTCCCCGGAGCCGTCGTCTACGACGATGATCTCGAACTCCCAGTCCGTGTGTGACAACATGGCGCGCAGCTGCTCCACGCCGGCCGCGATGTGGTCGGCCTCGTTGTAGGCGGGGATCACGACGGAGACGCACCTGGGCAGGTCCCCCCGGTGCGAGCCTCCCGGCTCGATCGTCCCGTTGTCAGATTGCGCTTGGACCACGCGGAGAGCCTTCCGAGTGATGTGGTGGAGCGGCCAGGGCAGCGTTGCCCGGCGGGCGTGCTTCCTGGGGTCCTTCCCTTAGCAAGCTGTTAGCCCGTGCGGTCGAAGTCCATCTTGGCCCGGTCTGAGCCAGCCTTCCACTTCAGGCGTGGCCGGCGGACCCAGGGCCGAGCCCCGTTGCGCCCGTGCCCCCGGTGTGCGTGCTTTTGATCCTTTTTTTGCCCAGCGCGGTCGGAATACCTTGGTAAATGTGTCACACGAAAGGAGCCACGACCTGGTTGAAGTCTGGGACCTCCGCTGTGAGGGTGCCCCCACGCCCGCGGCCGAGGCGTCGCTGTCGGGCGACGAACGGGACCGCGCGGCCCGATTCCGGTATGCACGTGATCGTCACGCCTTCGTGACCGCGCGCTCAGGCCTTCGAAGGTTGCTTGGCGAGCTCCTCTCGGAATCGCCGGCAGACTTGGTGTTCGAGTACGGACCCCAGGGTAAGCCCTCACTCCGGGGCCGGCCGCTCGAGTTCAGCGTCTCGCACGCTGCAGACCGGGTCCTGATCGCGGTGGCACGGGGGCGCCGCGTCGGCGTCGACGTGGAGGCGATGGGCCGAAGGGTCTCCGAGCGGGAGATCTCAGCGCGCTTCTTTTCGAGGCGCGAAGTCGAGGCGCTGGAAGACCTTCTCCCCGAGGACCGGGTCGCGGGCTTCTACCGCTGCTGGACGCGGAAGGAGGCCTTCTTGAAGGCTGACGGCCGCGGGCTGAGCCTACCCCTCGCCGACTTCGCGGTCTCGGTGGAGGCGCATCGGGCCGAGCTTCTCTGGACGGCCTGGGATCCTCACGAGGTCGCTCGTTGGACGCTGCGGTCACTGGACGTGGGCCCCGGGTTCGCGGCGGCGCTCGCGGTGGAGGGGTCCGGGTGGACGCTCGGACTCCACCGCTCGCATACCTAGCGACTTCGACGAAAGGACCCCGCTGCGGCATGATCATCTGTCACGAGCATCGGTTCATCTTCATCAAGACCGTGAAGACGGCCAGCACGAGCATGGAGATCGCGCTCTCCAAGTACTGCGGAGAGGACGACGTGATCACCCCGATCGGGCCGAAGGACGAGGCGCTACGCGCCGAGCTCGGATACCGTGGGCCACAGAACTACGAGCTCCCGATGCGTGCCTACCGACCCCACGACGTGTATCGGCGGATCCGGCACGGTAACCCCCTGGCCTTCTGGAACCACGCGGACGCGGCCTTCATCCGACGCTACGTCGATCCCGAAGTCTGGACGTCCTACTACAAGTTCTGCTTCGAGCGAAACCCCTGGGACAAAGTCATCTCCTTCTACTTCTTCGAGCTGCGTGAGATCGAGGGAACGCCCACGATCTCGGAGTTCGTCCAGTCGGGAAGGGCGAGCACGATTCGTGGCTTCGATCTCTACTCCATCGACAACGAGATCGTCGTCGATCGCGTGTACCTCTACGAGGCACTGGAGGAGGCCACGCGAGACCTGGAGCACCAGCTCGGTCTGCCCGGCCCTCTGGAGCTCCCCGTGACCAAGGGCAAGTTCCGCAAGGACCGTAGGTCGTACCGCGAGGTCCTGACCGAAGAGGAGCGCGAGCAGATCGCCAAGGCGTACGCTCGGGAGATCGCGCACTTCGGCTACGAGTGGTGATCGCGCCGATCGTGTACTCAGTGCGGGACGGGCTGCATCTGCGTGATCTGTTCGTGGATGCGTTGCGCCGTCCGGTCCCAGCGAAAGAGCTCGAGCGCGCGTTCCCTGGCGCGCAGTCCCATCGCATGCGTGGCCCGCGGGTCCGCGACGGCTTCTTCGATCGCGGCCGCCAAGCGGCCGACGTCGCCGAAGGGAGCCAGCCATCCCGTGACGCCGTCCGCGACCACTTCCGGGATCGCGGTCACGGCGTAGGAGACGACCGGCACGCCGGCCGCCTGGGCCTCCGCAATCGAGAGTCCGAAGGACTCGGCGTGGGACGGCATGATCGCCAGATGGCTCCACTCGAGCTGCTTGGCCAGTCCGGCATCGTCCACGGGATCCAGCAGCTCGATGAGCTCCCCGATGCCCCGCTCCTCCGCCAGGGCCCGGGCCCACTCCTTCCGCCCTTCCCCGATCATACGCAGCTTCCAGTCGCGATTCCCTCGCTCCGCTACCAACGCGAGCGCCTCGATCGCGTCCACGAAGCCCTTGCTGGGCACGACACGACCGAAATAGAGGAAATGCCGCACCTTGTCCGACGGTGCGCGAGGGACTCGACCGAACGAAGGATCCACTCCCAAGGGACAGTACACGATGCGCTCGGGCTCGACACCGAGGGAGTCGATCAGTTCCTGGCGGGTGAAGCGGGAGATGGCGAATATGATGTCCGCCCGGCGATGAGGCTCGCTCACGAGTCGATCACGGATGAGTCGCGCCCCGAACCCTCTCCACGCCGGAAGCGTCGCATGAGAGTCTGCGTAACTCTGCCAGATGGCGAGGTAACCGAAGGGGATCGACTTGCGCCGAAGAAGGCCCGGGAGGAACGCACCCTCGTGATGATGACTGAGAACGATGTCGACCGGGCGCTCGCTGACGAGCCTCGCGACGGCCCGGCGCACTTCGAGGCCATCCAGGTGGTAATGGAGGCGGTTCTGGGGGACGCGGACGACTCGAACGTCGTAGGTCGCAAACCACTCGTCCTGCTCGTAGCCCAGGCGGTCTTGGGACACTGGGGTGCGAGGAAGACGCCTGCTCAGGGCGTTCGTCGACACGGGCATGAGGATCACGGAAACGCCCCGGGCGGACAGGTGCCGAGAGACCTCGCGCAGGATCCGGGGTCCCCCGGCGGCCTTCTCCCCGATCGGGTAGGGATACGTGATGACGACGGTACGCGGGCGCGAGGTCTCCCCGGAGGCAGCGGGCATGCGTACGGTCGTGGAGGAAGCGGGCCGAGCACCGCGAGCGTGCTCCGTGTCGGGTGCGGATTGTGTGCCGCCGCGAGGCGGAGGGCAAGTGAGGCCCGCGACCGGTTTCCAACTCGAGAGATGATTCGAATCGATAAACGACGTGCTATAGGAGGAACCGCGTGGTTGTAGACGCTCCGAACATCCCGCTCGTGGACCTGCGGGCGCAGTACGAGACCATCAAAGCCGAGGTCGACGCCGCGGTGCTCGCCGTGCTCGCGCGCGGTGACTTCATCCTCGGCCGTGAGGTCGAGCAGTTCGAAGAGGAGTTCGCCCGCTACTGCGGGGTGGAGCATGCGATCGGCGTCGGTAGCGGCACGGACGCGATCCACCTCGCGTGCCGCGCGCTGGACCTCGAGGCCGGCGACGAAGTCATCATGCCCGCGTTCACGTTTGTTGCGACCGCGCTAGGAATCTGTCTCGCGGGTGCAACACCCGTGCTCGTCGACGTCGACCCGGGAACCGGACTCATCGACCCCGATGCGGTAGCGCGGGCGATCGGCCCTCGCACCCGAGCCATCTTGCCCGTGCACCTCTACGGGCAGTGCGCGGACATGGTCGCCCTCCGGGAGCTCGCCAGCCGGGACGGGCTGGCCGTCATCGAAGACGCGGCTCAGGCACACGGCGCCACCGTGCCCGGCGGCCGCGCCGGCGCCCTCGCCGACATGGGTTGTTTCAGCTTCTACCCAGGCAAAAACCTGGGTGCATACGGCGACGGTGGGTTGATCACGACCAACGACCCCGAGCACGCGGCGCGACTTAAACTCTTGCGAAACTGGGGCTCCCGGAAGAAATACTTTCATGAAGAGATCGGTCTCAACAGCCGACTCGACACCGTCCAGGCCGCGATTCTGCGCACGAAGCTCGTCCGCCTCGATGCATGGAACGACGCCCGCCGCGCGCTCGCTTCTGAGTACACGCGGCAGTTGGCGGGTATCGAGGGTGTCGAGCTGACGGAATACTCTGAGGGGTGTGTCTATCACCTGTATGTCGTTCGTATGGACGATCGAGAGCGGAGGGACGCGGCGTTGAGCGCCCTGCACGCGTCCGGAATCGGCGCCGGAATTCACTACCCCATTCCGGTGCACGAGCTGGGCGCCTATCGGCACCTGGGATACGCAGCGGGCGCCTTCCCGGTGGCCGAGGATTGGGCTCGGCGCTGCCTGAGCCTGCCGATCTACGCGGAGATGCCGGTGGAGGCCGTGTCCAGAGCGGTCCGGGTCTTGCACGGTTGACGGCGCCCCCGGGGTCGGAGCCCCTGAACCACAGCCTTGTCCCGTCCTGCGGGAGGACCAAATGACTCGAGTGGCACTCATCGGAACGGGGCACTGGGGGCCGAACATCGCGCGCTCGTTCGAGCTTTCGGAGAAGGCCGAGCTGCGGTGGCTCTGCGATCGCGACGCGAAGCGACTGAAGGTCGTTTCGGCGCGCTATCCCCACGCGAAGGCCACGGCGGACCATCGAGACGTCCTGGAGGACCCGGACGTCGATGCCGTCGCGATCTCGACGCCCGCCGACACTCATCACGCGTTGACGCGGGAAGCTCTCCTGGCCGGCAAGCACGTGCTCGTCGAGAAGCCGATCACGACGGACTCGAGGCAGGCCCTCGACCTGATACGCCTCGCCGAGCAGCACGAGCGCATCCTCATGGTCGGGCACGTGTTCGTGTACAATTCCACGATCCGGTACCTGAAGTCCCTCATCGATTCCGGTGAGCTCGGAGAGATCCACTACCTGTCGTTCGAGCGCACCAACCTCGGTCCCGTGCGGACCGACGTGAACGCCCTGTGGGATCTCTCGTCGCACGACGTGTCGATCATGTGCTACCTGATGGATCGCTCCCCGGAGGACGTCGCGGCCGTGGGGCGCTCCTTCCTCAACGACGAGATCGAAGACGTGGTCTTCGCCACCTTCGACTTCGGCACCACGCTGGCCCACCTGCACTCGAGCTGGCTCAATCCGAGGAAGGTGCGCGAGATCACGATCGTAGGCACGCAGAAGATGGCCGTCTGGAGCGATCTAGACCTCCAGAGCCCGATCCGCATCTACGACAAGCGGATCGACCTGCCCGAGCTCCTGCCGGACACGTACCACGCTTACAAGACGGCTGTGGTGGACGGGGGCGTGCACATCCCGCGGGTCGACACCAATCAGCCTCTCCAGGCGGAGTGCGACCACTTCATCGAGTGCGTGCAAAACGGTGAGGAGCCGTTCTCCGACGGCTACGACGGGCTGAGGGTGGTGTCCGCGCTCGAGGCTGCCACGGCGAGTCTCCAGCGCAATGGCGCCAAGGTGCCCATCGTTCTGCCCGCCTGGGGTGGAGAGGAGGCGGAGATCCCACTCCGCCGCCGGTCACGCCTCCTCCGCTGACCTCGCCACCGGCCGTGAGTGCGGCGGACGAAGTCACGGGTCGCGGAGGTCGCGGTTTGAGTCTCCCCCCATCAGTTCAAGTGCATCCGACTGCTCTCGTCGAGAGCAGTCACATCGGCGAGCGGACGACGATCTGGGCGTTCGTTCACGTCTCCTCGGGCGCCCGCGTCGGAAGTGACTGCAATCTCTGTGATTACGTGAAGATCGACACCGGGGTGCGAATCGGTGACGGCGTCACGGTGAAAGAGTACGCGGCGATCTTTGACGGGGCCGAGATTGAGGACGGAGTCTTCGTCGGCCCCGGTGTTCTGCTGCTCAACGACCGGGTGCCACGCAGTCGGCGGATGGCTGGGTCAGACAGTGTGAGGCGTAGGTACTCTGCGCCCC
>JBFGFY010000033.1:0-20508 GCA_041579355.1 Longimicrobiales bacterium
GTGAGCATGCTCTCGTCCACGGTCGAATGTCCGTCGAGCACCGTGCCGTCGACGGCGATTCGCTCTCCGGGCCGCACGACGATGCGGTCGCCGACCACGACCTGCTCGACGGGCACCTCCACCTCCATGCCGTCGCGGAGCACCCGTGCCCGCGCCGGGCGGAGCGCCATGAGCTCGCGGATCGCCTCTCCCGTCTCACCCTTGGCGCGCACCTCGAGGAGCTTGCCGAGCTTGATGAGCGTGATGATGAGCGCCGCGGTCTCGAAGTAGACGTGGTCGCCGGCCCCGGTCGAGCCGAACGTCAGCGCCACCGTCACGACGATCGAGTAGACGTACGCCACGGACGAGCCCAACGCGACGAGCACGTCCATGTTGGCCGAGCCGTTGCGCAGGGACTTCCACCCACCCACGTAGTAGTCCCACCCGACGTAGAGCTGGACGGGCGTCGCCAGTGCGAACATGAGCCAGTTGACCCAGGGCGCGTGCGCCCACGGGCCGAGCAGCCCGAAGTCCCGCGCCATGCTGAGCACGAAGAGCGGCCCGGCGAACGCGACGCCGGTCCAGAACTTCCGGCTCTGGCTCCGGATCTCCTCCGCGCGTGCCCGCGCCTCCGCGTCCTCGAGCTCTCCCTCCTCCGCGATCACGACGCCGTAGCCTACGCGCTCCACCGCCGACGCGAGCTGCTCGACGGACACGGCCGTCGGATCGAACCGGACCGTCGCGCGCTCGGTCGCGTAGTTCACCGACGCCTGAGCCACGCCGGCGGTCTTCTTGAGCGTGCGCTCGACGGTGGCCGCGCAGTTGGCGCACGTCATTCCCGTGATCGGGAGCGTCGCCTCGCGGGCCTCGGCCGCCGTGGCAACCGCAGGCGCCAGGGCGCGGGAATCGGTATCCGTCGTCGTGGGATTCAAGGTCAACGCGTCCGGCTACGACTCGACCGGTGCGTAGTTGATCTCCTTCATCAGCCCTTCGATCGCGGCCCAGTCGGTCGCCGCGGGGTCCCAGGAGATCGTGACGCTCCGGCCCATATGCTCGGCCTTCACCGAAGCGACGCCGGCGAGCTCGCCTACTTCCCTCTCGATCGTCATCACGCAGTGCCCGCAGCTGATGTTCGGGACCTTCACCGTCTTCGTCGTCATGTGCGCAGCTCCTCCCTGTGTTCGTCGTGACTCAGCTCTTTCCCGTCGCCTCGAAGACCTCCAGCAGCTCCCCGAGCACACGCTCCCGGGCCGTCGCGTCCGTGCCGCGCATGGCGTCGGTGACACACGAGTGCAGGTGCTGGTCGAGCACGAGCCCGCTCACCTTCTTCAGCGCGCGTTGGACGGCGACGATCTGGTTCACCACGTCGATGCAGTACGCACCCTCGTCTACCATCCGCTGTACGCCTCGTACGTGTCCCTCGACGCTCTTCAGCCTGCGAACGATTTCCGCCGTGTCGTGCTCCACGCTGCCCGTCACCTCGGCTCGAGTAACCCCCTCCCCCCTGGGGGGGGATATAGAGGGAAAAGTGGAGACACCACGGTCCCCCGTCAAGCCACCGGGCTTGTGACCGGCGCGGGTGGAATCCACCTTGCCTGCCCTGTCGCGCCGGCCGGACACCTGCCCAGCGAGTGGCCATGTCCCTGAAGTCCTCGATCAAGACCGTGCTCACGCTCGGCCGTGGGCTCGCGGAAGGTCTCCCCGAAGCCGCCGAGGAGGCCGACCCGATCGACCTCTTCCAGGCTTGGTTCGAGGCCGCGAAGGAGTCGGGAATTCTGCTTCCGGAGGCCGCGACGCTGGCCACGGCCACGCCGGATGGGGTGCCGTCCGCGCGTATGGTCCTCCTCAAGGACGTGGACGCCCGGGGCTTCACCTTCTACACGAACTACGGGAGTCAGAAGGCGCGGGAGCTCGACTCGAATCCACGGGCCGCGCTCTGCTTCCACTGGGCCGTCCTGCACCGGCAGGTGCGCGTTGCCGGACGGGTCGAGCGCGTGAGCGACGAGGAGAGCGCGGCGTACTTCGCCACGCGCCCCCGCGGGAGCCAGATCGGTGCCTGGGCCTCCAAGCAGAGCGAGATCCTCACGACCCGCGAGCAACTGGAGAAGCGCGCTCGCGACGCGGAGGAGCGGTTCTCCGGGCAGGACGTGCCCCTGCCCCCGTTCTGGGGCGGCTACCGAATCGAGCCGCTCCGCATCGAGTTCTGGCAGGGCCGCGCGGATCGCCTCCACGACCGCCTGCTGTTCGAGCGCGCCGACGACGCCTGGTCCAGCCGCAGGGTCTACCCATGACGAAAGGACGCAGGAAGACCTCGAAGAAAGCCGCGCGAAGGTCGGCAACGACACCGCGCTACTTCACGGACGACACGTTCGGCTTCATCCGTGCCCTGAAGCGGAACAACACGCGCGAGTGGTTCGCGAAAAACAAGCCACGCTACGAGGAGGCGGTGAAGGACCCCGCGCTGCGGCTCATCGAGGACTTCGCCCCGGAGCTCGACAAGATCAGCCGGCACTTCCTGGCGACGCCGCGCTCTCTCTTCCGCATCTACCGGGACACGCGCTTCAGCAAGGACAAGAGCCCCTACAAGACGCACGTCGGGGTGCACTTCCGGCATGAGCGCTCCAAGGACGCGCACGCGCCGGGCTACTACCTCCATATCGAGCCGGGCTCGGTCTTCCTCGGCGTGGGCATCTGGCACCCCGACTCGGGCGCGTTGCGCGCCATCCGCGAAGCGATCGTCGAAGACCCCGCGGGGTGGAAGCGCGCGTCTCGCGCGAAGGCGTTCCAGAGCACGTTCGACATGGCCGGCGACCGCTTGAAGAGGCCGCCCAAGGGCTTCGATCCCGAGCATCCGCTCATCGAAGACCTCAAGTGGAAAGACTACATCGGGGTCGTCGAGCTCGACGACTCGTTCGTGACGAAGGATGACCTGCCGCGGCAGATGGCCCGAACGCTCAAGGCGGGCACACCGTTCATGCGCTTCCTCTGCGGAGCGCTCGACGTGCCGTTCTGATCCCCAACCGGAAAGCGAGACGTCCATGAGCCTCGGAATGCAGGCAGCCCTGGCGCTCTTCCCCATCGCACTCGGCGGAGTCCTGCTGATCGGCTTCCGCGTCGCGGCCAAGCACGCCATGCCGGCGGCCTACGTCGCCGCCGCCGCCGTGGCGCTCTGGGCCTGGCAGATGAGCCCGTCACGCATCGCGGCCGCCTCGGTCCAAGGGCTCTTCCTCACCTTCGACCTCCTCTTCATCATCTTCGGCGCCATCCTGCTCCTGCACACGCTGGAGCGGTCCGGTGGCGTCTCGGCGATCCGCAAGTCGTTCCACGGGATCAGCGACGACCGCCGAGTGCAGATCGTCATCGTCGCATGGCTCTTCGGCTCGTTCATCGAGGGAGCGGCCGGCTTCGGCACACCCGCGGCGGTGGCGGCGCCTTTGCTCGTCGCGCTCGGCTTCCCGGCGGCCACCGCGGTCATGCTCGGCATGATGATCCAGAGCACCGCGGTGACGTTCGGCGCCGTCGGCACGCCGATCCTCGTCGGCGCGCAGGGCGGACTCGGGGGAGAGATGTTCAGCGCCGACCTGGCGGCGGCCGGCCTCACCATGATGGACTACCTGCGCCTCGTGACGGCCAAGGTCGTGCTCCTGCACGCGGCCGCGGGTGTCCTCATTCCGACGTGGATGGTCGCGATGACGACGCGCTTCTACGGGGCCAACAAGTCGTGGACGGAAGGCATGTCGATCCTGCCGTTCACGCTCTTCGCCGGGCTGGCGTTCACGGTGCCGTACATCCTCTTCGGCACCTTCCTGGGACCCGAGTTCCCCTCCCTGCTCGGGGCGCCTGTCGGCCTCGCGATCACGGTGTGGATCGCCCGTAAGGGTTGGTTGATCCCGAAGGACACGTGGGACTTCCCGGCACGCACCCAGTGGCAGGAGGACTGGATCAGCGGCATCGAGGAGGAGCTCTCCGAGGTCTCCGACACCCGCGGCGTCACCACCGCGATGGCGTGGGCGCCCTATGCGATCCTCGGCGGCCTGCTCGTGCTCTCACGGCTGCCGAGTCTCCCCTTCAACCAGTGGCTCCGCGCGCCGGCGGTCACGATCTCGTGGGCCGACATCTTCGGCTCGGGCATCACGGGAGCGACCACGCCGCTCTACCTCCCCGGCTTCATCCTGCTGATCGTCGTCGCAATCACGGCGGCGCTGCACCGTATGGACGGCGCGCAGGTGGTGGACGCGGTGCGCTCGTCGAGCAAGGTGCTGCTCGGAGCGGGCATCGTGCTCGTCTTCACCGTCCCCATGGTGCGCGTCTACATCAACTCGGACGTGAACGGAGCCGCACTCGCCTCGATGCCGCTCGCGATGGCCGAGTGGGTCGCGGGCAACGTGGGTCAGGTGTGGCCGTTCTTCGCCGGCATGACCGGCGCGCTCGGGGCCTTCATCGCCGGCTCGAACACGGTGAGCAACTTGATGTTCGCCGCCTTCCAGTATGGGGTGGCCGAGCGGCTCGCGATGTCGACGGTGATGATCGTGGCTCTGCAAGCCGTCGGGGCGGCCGCGGGCAACATGGTGGCGATCCACAACGTGGTCGCAGCGTCGGCGACGGTGGGGCTGCTCGGCAAGGAGGGCTCCACGCTGCGCAAGACGATCCTTCCCACCATCTACTACCTACTCGTGATCGGCGTGCTCGGTCTCGTCGCAGTCCACGTGATCGGCGTGACCGACCCATTACTGGGCGGATGACAAGACCATGCGTGGCCATCGTCGTGGGACGGGCTGGCGCCGGCGTCGTTGTCTCCGCGGGCGGCAGTCTCGTGGGCGTGCTCGTCCACTACCAGGACTCCGGCGGCACGCTGTATCAGCCGGCCACGAGCCAGCCCGTCGACGCTTCGGTGACCATCACGGAGATCACCGCCTCGCGAGTTCGCGGCACGTTCACGGCCAACCTGTTATCGAGTGGGCAGGTCGGCCTCGCCGTCACCGACGGACAGTTCCTGGTCGCGAGAACCAACTAGCGCAACGACAGTCCGGGAGGCACCCCCCATGCGTGGACGTATGATGGACTTTCCGCTGCTCGTCTCCTCGCTCATCGAGCACGCGGGGGGCGTCCACGGAGACCGCGACGTGGTGAGCCGGCTCGTGGGGGGAGAGGTGCACCGCAGCAGCTGGCGCGAGGTGCGCGGGCGGGCGAAGCGCCTTGCCCGGGCGCTCGAGGCTCTCGGGATCCGACGCGGCGACCGCCTCGGCACCCTCGCGTGGAATACGCACCGTCACCTCGAGGTCTACTACGGGGTCTCCGGCATGGGGGCCGTGTGCCACACGCTCAACCCCCGCCTGCACCCGTCACAGCTCGTGTACATCCTGAAGCACGCGTCCGACCGGGTTCTCTTCGTCGATCCGCCGTTCGTGCCCCTCGTGGAGCCGGTGGCGGACCAAGTGCCGGTCGAGAGATACGTGGTCCTCGGCGGAGCCGACGAAGTGCCGGAGAGCTCGCTCCCGGGGCTCGTATCCTACGAGGAGTTGATCGACGAGCACGACGAAAAGTACGCGTGGCCGCGGCTCGACGAGAGCGAGGCCGCCTCGCTCTGCTACACGTCGGGCACGACGGGTAATCCGAAGGGCGTTCTATACAGCAACCGCTCGACCGTCCTGCACGCGTACGGCGTGATCCAGCCCGACGTGTTCGGGATCGGGCGCGCGGACGCCGTGCTCCCGATCGTGCCGATGTTCCACGCCAACGCGTGGGGGCTGCCCTACGCGGCCGCGGCGGTCGGCTCCAAGGTCGTCTTCCCCGGCCCGCGGCTCGACCCCGAGGGTCTCACGGAGCAGCTGACGGAAGAGGGCGTGACGATGTGCGCGGGCGTGCCGTCGGTGTTCATTCCCTTGCTGCGTCACTGGCGGGAGAAGGGCATCGCCAAGCCTCCGGCGCTCTCGATGATGCTCCTCGGCGGGACCGCGCCCCCTAAGTCGCTCATCGAGGCGATCGAGGAGATGGGGATTGAGTTCCGGCACGCCTGGGGCATGACGGAGATGAGCCCGCTGGGGACCACGAACCGGCTCACTCCCGAGCAGCGCCGCGAGCCGGTGAAGGAGCGGTCCCGTCACCACGTCAAACAGGGGCGCCCACCGTTCGGCGTCGAGCTCCGAATCGTCGACGACGAGGGCGAGGCGCTCCCCCACGACGGCGCGGCGTTCGGCGAGCTTCAGGTCCGGGGTCCCTGGGTCGTGGACGGCTATTTCCTGGAGGACGCCGGGCGCCTCACGGGAGACGGCTGGTTCCCGACGGGAGACGTGGCCACGATGGACGAGACCACGTGCATGCAGATCACCGATCGGACGAAGGACCTCATCAAGTCGGGCGGTGAGTGGATCAGCTCCATCGACGTCGAGAACGCCGCCATGGGGCATCCGGGGATCACCATGGCCGCAGTGATCGGGGTGCCGCACGAGCGCTGGGGAGAGCGACCCCTCCTGATCGCCGTGCCCGCGACGGATCCACCACCGAGCAAGGAATCGGTGCTGGAGCACCTGGGCGGCGTGCTGGCCCGCTGGCAGCTCCCCGACGAGGTGATCTTCGTCGAGAACCTCCCGATGGGCGCCACCGGAAAGGTCCAGAAGACCAGGCTCCGCGAGGAGTACGCCTCGGGCTGAGCACCCACGGGGTTGCCCCCCTTGAGCCAGTGGCGGACTTTCGACAGCGTTCCGCTACCACTCTCTGGAGCTTCTTCGTGCGGCAAGACTGTCCCGTCGACCACGACGCGGCCGAGCGCGCGGTGGATCGATTCCCGGGCCCGGTCCGGCGCGGCGTCTACTTCGTGACCGGAGCGACCAGCGTCGTCTTCGGCGTGATCGGGATCGTCGTTCCCGTCTGGCCCACGACCTGCTTCCTGCTACTCGCGGGCTGGTGCTTCGCACGGAGCTCGCCGCGGGCGGAGCGTTGGCTCCACGAAAACCGCCTCTTCGGACGCTACCTGCGGGACTACCGCGAGCGTGGGATCATCTCGACGCGGGTGCGGCGGAACAGTCTGCTGGTGCTCTGGACGTTCATCGGAGCGTCGGCCGTGCTCATGGTCGAGCGGCTCTGGCTCGTCGCCCTACTGCTCATCGTCGCGGCAGTGGTCACGCTGCACCTCTACACGCTGCCCACCGAGACGCCGGTCCGCTCCAGCGACTGAGCCCCCGCTCCGGCGGGAGGCTCGGGTCGCGTTAGGAGGCGCGTGGCCGCCCACGCGAGAAGAAGCAGGACGAGCGCAGCCAGTAGGCCGCCCGTCCGAGCGCCCGCGTGAGGCGCCTGCCAGGCGCGCTCGAGTCCCGCGAGAGCCACGACCACGCCCACCGCGCCCGGCACGAGCGCGGCGTCGTCCGAGGCGAAGCGCAGGACGAGGTACAGGAGCAGGGATCCGAGGAGGGCGGCGAGAGCCCAGAGGGGGAGTGAGTCTTGGAGCGGCGCCGGCACGAGGACGAGGGCGCCGATCACGAGCAGCGTGAGAAGTCCACTCTGCACCATCGGCCGGTCGTGGTACCGCCGCCGCGCCGCAACGACCATCCAGGCGCCCGCCGTGACGAGCAGGTAGGGAGTGATCGAGCCGAGAGGGGCGTCGAGCGCCGGAAGGAGCGCGCCGGCGCCGGAGTAGTCGCCGGCGCCCGGCGGCCCCGAGAGAAGGGCCCGTGTGAGCGTGACGCCTCCGCCCAGCAGGAGGCCGAGCGCGACCGCTCCGCCCCTCGGCCACGGTGAACGCGGCAGCGCCCGGAGCCAAGTGACGGCCAGCGCCCCCACCAACCCGACGGCCGGTGCGGCCACCGCGACGGCGACTACGAGGGCAATGACCAAGCTGCCGGCCTGGAAGCCCCACGGTTGCGCGGTGTTGAAAGTAGCGACCGTCGAGGGCCACCCGTTGAGGGCCGCGAGCGCGATAGCCGCCACGACCGGCAGCGCGAGGCGGGATCCCAGCCCAGCGGCGAGCCGTCCGCGGCTCCAGGCCACGATGCCCGAGATCGCGGCGCCCCCGAAGGCGACGGCGAGCAGGAGCCCGAAGCCTCCGGCCATGATCGTGCGTCGACTCTCGACCTGACGCCGGGCTCGCGACCACTCCTCCGGCACGCGGACGCCGCGCGCGACATCCACCACCTCGTCCCCGGCGATGCGAACCTGGATCCGCGCCTCACCCTCGATGCCCTCGAGCAGGCCTACCTCGGTGAAGGTGAACGCCCAGTCCCGCCGACCGGGGAGGCTCGTCTCGTCGGCCTCGACCTCGCGCAGCGCGGAGGGCGGAAGCCCGAGCCGGGTCGTCACGGCCCCCAGCGCGAGCGCGCGGGCGGAATCCACCTCGAGCGCCGGTCCTTCCCGGCCCTCGGGCACGACGTGGTGGAGGCGCGTCACCCGACCCTGGGCACCGATCCAGACCCGGTACTCCTCGACACGGGCCTCGGGGTCCGCGTCCCAGTTCACGAGACGCACGAGCCATCGAGGGTCGTCGAAGTAGACGCCCGCGAGGCTCGCGTACGCTTCGGGACCGCCCTCCTCCCAGACGTACTCCCGCCCTTCGGTCGGGCCCGGGGTCGCCGCGACGTGCAGCCGCCGCGTGTCGACGGACACACCCGCCGCCGCGAGCTCGGCCCGCCCCACCGCTAGCGCAGCGCTCTTCGTGCCCCAGAGCCCGGGCGGCGGGTCGGACACGGCCCACGCCGCGACGTAGAGGATGGCCCCGACGCCGGCTCCAGCGCCCACCCATGACCGCGTCGGTGTCCAGGCCGCGGGCGGACGCGAGGGCGAGGCCGATTCCGGCGGCCCGGCGGCAGCCGGTGCGGACTCCTGGGCCGCCGGCGCTTCCATCGGCTCCGCGGTCGTGCGAGACACGGGCTTCCAGGCGCGGTTGTAGGCCCACTCGGGCGGCCGCGCCCGGGTGCCGAATCGCCAACGGGCGGTGGCGACGACGGCCAAGGGCACGAGGGCCACGGCGACGATCACCGCCTGGTCGAGGGGCGCGTCGGACTCGAAGAGCACGACGGAGAAGAGCGACAGGTCGTAGAGGAAGTGTGCCAGGATCGTCGGAACGAGACCGTAGCGGACGTACACGATCCCCCACAGGAGGGCCGGACCGGTCAGCTCGACGACGCGGGCATACGGCGGCTGCTGCGGGTAGTTGGCGTGCGCCGCGGCGAAGACCACCGCCTGGAGGAGCACGGCTCCTCCGATCCAGAGGCCTCTGCGGCCGTACCGGGCCCCGAGGAGCGCGGCGCATGCGATCGGCACCGCCCGGAAGACGCTCTCTTCCCAGAACGACGCGAAGAGCGCGATGGAGACGGCCTGGAGCCAGGGGAGGTAGGTCGCGAGCAAGTCCGGCTGGACCAGCGCGTCCGCCGGCGACCACCACCCGTCGAGGCGCTGCGTGCCGAGATAGAAGAAGATGACGTACCCGAGCTGGATTCCGACGAGCAGATAGGCTGCGACGGTCATGCCGACAGCCGTCGTCGAGGAGGCGACCTCGGGCGACCAGAACCGCCACTGCTGCACGTGGTCCGCGAACGCGCGCCTGCCGAGCGACTCTCCGGCCAGGAGGAAGAAGCCGATGAGGGGCGTGCCGAGGAGCCCGATCGCGACGCCGGCCCCGAGCTGCTGCAGCACGAAGTTGGTCGAGGAGAGCGCGGTGTCGTACGCCATCCACGTCAGCGGGAGCTGATTCACCGTGTTCAGCCCGAATAGGAAGGCGATCCCGGCGCCCCATGCGAGCGGCGCCCGCCACTCGATCCAGCCGCTCCGGAGGAGGAGCGCGCTCCCGAGACCCGCGCCGAGCAGCACGAAGAGGAGCATGAAGACGGCCTGTGACACGAGCGCGATCGTGTCGTTGGTACCGCGCATGTCCGCGTACCGGCGCGAGAACGCCTCGGGCACGTAGACGTAGTGCGTCAGCTCCGCCGGGCGGGCTCCGGCGATGCGGAGTCGGAGTCGGAAGCGCGCTTCGCCGGCGGCGGCGTCCACGCGCTCGTAGACGATCGTGTGCTCGACCCTTCCTCCCGGCAGCGTCTCCTGCGAGGACTCGAGGAGGCGGTACGCGGCGAGCCCCACCCCCCAAGCCCCCGCCGTCTCCTGCGCGAGCGCCCGCGCGGCCACCGCGTCCAGGTTGCCGCCGGCCGGGTCGTCCTCGGCGAGCGTGAGGCGGAAGCCGTAGGCCTCCCCCTGTGGCGTGAAGCTCGCGACGGCCTCTTCGACCCGCCGCTCGGCGAAACGCCGCACCCGCCACTGATGGGGCGTGTAGAGGCCACGCTCCGCGAGGCCGGCGAACACCTCCCGCCCGCCCCCCTCCAGCTCGACGTACGTCTGTACCTCGGGGTCGACCAAGCCGAAGGACGCCGCGCTCCGGTCGTCCGCGGCTCCCCAGTCGTACCGCTCGGCCAGCCCCGCCGCCGCCTCCAGCGCCTCCCCGCGGTCCATCGAGACTTCCAGCGCGATGTTCGGGAGCGCCACCGAAAAGAGCCGCACGGCGGCGAGGGCGCCGCCCAGACCGAGCGCAGCGAAGAGGAGCCAGAAGAACCGAGAGCGTGCCATCTACGTCATCCTACGTACTGTCACGTCGACGTGGCCGGTGGCCATCTTGGGCCCATGAAGAGCGTGCCGTGCGGCCGCTTGCCGGCCTGGATCGCGACGGGTCTCCTCCTCACCGGGACATCGGGCTGCATACACACGCAGCCATTCGGGGGCACGCCCTCGAAGAGCGCCTTCCAGCGCCCGGTCCAGATCACCAGCGCCCACGAGCTCTCCCACGTGAGGCCCTGGGGAGGGGCCGCCACCGGGCGTCCCCACTCCTTGCTGGGATCGCTCTTCGACCGCGCGATGCCCACGGGCGGAGGCTGTCAGGCGACCCCGCGCGGCCTGCTCCAGGTCGCGGGTGTGCCGAACGGTGCCCCGGCGGAAGACCTCTACCAGCTCGGCTTCGTGCGTTTCGGGATCGCCGGCATCCCGGTCCCCCTCGACGCCGTGCTCAGCCTGGACCACGACGTCGTGAGCCAGCGGGCGCTCGCCTCGGGAGCCTTCCTCGCGCAGCAAGGCCCGCTCTGCAGCCACTCGCTCTTCTTCTACGTCACGCTCGGCGGGGGCGGGGACAAAGACGCCGTGCTGGTCAACCGCTAGCACGCGCGGCCCTTCAGCCCCTCAGCTCCGTCATCCAGGCACCGAGCGCCCGCGCGAAATAGCCGGGGCTGAAGAGCGTCCAGCTCTCGAGCCCCGGCGGCAGAATGTAGGCCGCCCCTGCTTCCTCGGCGGTCAGTCCACGGTCCAGCGCCCGGCGCGCCGCCGCCTCGACGTGATCGAGGAGGTCGACGTAGCGGTCGAGCGCCGCCGTGTCCGCTAGCGGACCGTGCCCCGGCACGTAGGTCCGGGCGCCTGCGGCGCGCAGGACCCTGACCTCGCGAGAGAGGCGGGACGGCGTGGCATCCACGTAGTTCGGGAACATCCCGTTCCAGACGAGGTCGCCGCAGAACACGACGCGTGCGTCGGGCACCTCGATGGACACGTCGGACTCGGTGTGACCCCTGCGCGGCACTACGATCAGCGACCGGTCTCCGAGGTCGATCTCCCAGGGCCTCCGCCCGTCGAGTACGACGGCCCCCGCGAGCACCTCGACCGCCGCTCCTTGGTTCCGCTCGCGGGTCAGGTCACGGGTCACTCCGGTCACCAGCGTGTCCACCGCCCCGCCGCCGACGGCCGCGAGGCCGGCTGTGTGGTCCGAGTGGTAGTGGGTCAGGACCACGTGCGTCGGCCGTCGGCCCGCGAGCCGCGCCGCCTGCTCGGCCATCCAGCGGGCACCGGCACCAGTGGCGAAGCTCTCGATCAGGACGACCCCGGCACGCCCCGCGACAATACCGCCGTTGCAGAGCGTGGCGCGGTCGTCGAGCGGCGTCGACACGAGCGCCCAGATCCCCTCCGCCACGTGCTCGATGCGCCCCCACGGCTCGGCGGCCACGACCGGAAACCGCTCCTGGGCGGCCCAAGCCCGGCGCGCCGTCCAAGGCGCACCGGCCGCCATGAGGCCCAGATGGAGGGCACAGGACGACGACTTCGCCAGGAAGTCGCGCCGGCTGCAGGTGCGGGGAGGGTCCATGGAGACGGATCCGGGTTGGGTTCGCGTCCGGAAGCTAGGAGCCGGGGGCGCAGGCGTCGACCACGCGGGCCTGCCGGGCGGTCGCTCCATGGGGTCACCATCGCGCCGGTGGTCAGGCGGCGTCGATCGCCTCCCTGACGGCCTGTGTGCCGCTTCCGACCGCCTCGTTGAGCTCCGCGACGAGCGCGGCAGCTTCCTCGAGCTCGCCGCGCCGCCCGTGCACCGCGATGCGGCGCGCGATGTCGCGCAACCGCGGCATGGCGAGGCTCACGGCGGCTCCCTCCATCCCGTGCGCGGTCGCTTCGAGCGAGCCCGCGTCGCGTGCGTCCAGCGCCCGCTGGATGGTCGCGAGCCGCTCCGGCGTCTGCTCGAGGAAGAGCTTCACGACCGACTGTAGCACGCTCTCGTCACCCTCGACCAGCTCCAGCGCCCTGGAGTGCTCGAAGTCCGGTAGCTCGCCGGTCCAGCGCTCGATAGCCGCCTCGAGCTCGGTCGGATCGATGGGCTTGCGCACGTAGTCGTCCATCCCGGCGTCGAGGCAGCGCTGCCGGTCCTCCTCCATGGTATGCGCGGTCACGGCGATGATCGGCGTGCGATGGGGCCGACCGGACTCGATCTGTCGGATGACGCGGGTCGCCTCGAGACCGTCCATCTCGGGCATCTGCACGTCCATGAGCACGACGTCGAACTCCGACTTCCGCACGAGCTCGACCGCCTGCCGTCCGTCGTCGGCGAGCGTGACCTCGTGCCTCCGCTTCTTGAGGAGCGCCACCGCCAGCATCTGGTTGACCTTGTTGTCCTCGACAAGTAGCACGCGCAGTCCCCAGCGAGGGCGGCGAGCCCCCGGGGCGAACACGACGCGGCTGGGCGCGTCGCGCTCGGTGCGACTCCCGCGGCCGGTGAGCGCCTCGAAGAGGTCCGAGGGGAGCACCGGACGGGGCACGTAGACCCCGAGCCCGAGCTCGGCCGCACGCTCCTGCTCCGAAGCGCGCCCGGCCACGCCGACGAGGACCGTCTTCGGGACGCCGAACTCGGCGTCCTCGCCGAGTCGAACACCGACCTCCACGCCGTCGATCGGCCGCATGTGTGCATCCGCGATCACGACGTCGAACGGGCGTCCGGCCGCCTGCGCGCGGCGCGCCTCACCGAAGGCCGCCTTCGCCGAGTCGACCGCCACCGGCTGCCCGCCCCAGCGGCGGACGTAGCCCGTCACTACCCGGCGCGCGGCGCTCCCGTCGTCGACGATGAGGACGCTTCGACGCCGCAGGGCTTTGGAGGTCTCCTTGCGCTCGGCTTCGCTCGGCCCGGCCGCCCGGAGCTCGGCCGTGAACGTGAACGTGCTGCCCTCACCCAGAGTGCTCTCCACACCCAGCTCCCCGTGCATCATCTCCACGAGCTGCGAGCAGATCGCCAGCCCGAGTCCGGTTCCTCCGAAGCGCCGAGTCGCCGACGTATCGGCCTGGGAGAAGGCCTGGAAGATCCGCTCCTTCGCCTCGTCGTCGATACCGATGCCCGTGTCACGCACCGAGCAGCGGAGCGTGACCTCTTCGCCGTCGCGTTGCGCCGCTCCGACCGAGACCAGGATCTCGCCGCGCTCCGTGAACTTGATGGCGTTCCCCACCAGGTTCAGGACCACCTGACGCAGCCGGCCCGGGTCTCCGACGACGCGCGACGGCACGTCCGCCGACTGCTCGTAGACGAGGTCGATGCCCTTCTCCGCCGCCCGCGCGGCCAGCATGCGCAACGACTCGCCCAGGCTCTCCTCCACCTCGAACTCCGTCGAGACGAGGTGGAGCTTTCCGGATTGCATGCGGGAGAAGTCGAGCACGTCGTCGACGATGCCGAGGAGCGAGCGCGCCGACTCGTCCACGGCCTCTATGAAGGAGCGTTGCTCGGGGGTCAGGTCCGTGTCGAGCGCGAGACCGGTCATGCCGAGGATGCCGTTCATCGGCGTCCTGATCTCGTGGCTCATGTTGGCCAGGAAGTCGCTCTTCGCGCGGTTTGCCGCCTCCGCGGCCTCCTTAGCGGCCGTCAGCGCCGAGCGCGCGACGTGCGCCTCGGTCACGTCCCTGGCGACGGCGTACGTGACCCGACTCTCCTCCACCGGGATGGCGCTCCATTCGATCCAGCGAAACTCCCCGGACTTGTGTCGGAAGCGAGACTCCACGCCCTGAACCCTCTTCCCACCCTGCACCTCATCCGCCCAGCGGCGCTGCTCCTCGAGGTCGTCGGGGTGCATGAGGTCGAGCGGCCCCAGCCCCGCGAGGTCCGGGAGCACATACCCGAAGAGGCGTGTGAAGCCGGGGTTGATGCGGCGGAACTCGCCGTCCCATGAGACGATCGCGAGCCCGTCCGGAGAGAGCGTGAAGAAGCGGTCGATCTCCGCACCGAGTCGCTGCTCGTGGGCCTCGCGCTGTAGCTCCTCGACCTCACGCTGGCTCTGACCGAGACGAGCCGCGAACAGGCCCAGGACCAGGGGCGCGAAGTCGATGATCCAGAGAAGGGGCTGCGTCGCCTGCGCGTGCAGGAACGCCGCGGGTGAGAGACCCAGGTCGCGGAGCCCCATGTCCAACAACGTCCCGACGAGCGGGAACACGACTCCGAAGGCGGCGCCGTACAGCGCATAGCGCAACCTGGGCGAGGCTCCCCCTGAGGAGGCGGTAGACATGGGCGGCTGTTGTGAGGGGCCTGGGGGGGCCGGCGCGATCGCGCGTGCAGCTTCTCAGTAACGTCGAGAGGCCCGGCCCACTCGTCAATGAAAATCCCCGGCGCTGGCGCGCGGTTTCCGCTCGCGCCATGGTGGAAGGCCATGAGATCCAACCTCCTACGTCCGCTGTGTGTCGCGTCAACGATCGCGGCCCTCACCGTCCCGGGCTGCGGCGCGCGCCTCCTGTCCGCTCAGACGCCGGCGCTCGATTCGGAGCGCATGCTCACGGACCTGGCGGTGCTCGCGCATGACTCCATGGAGGGGAGAGCGGCTGGGACGCCGGGCAGCCGTCGCGCGCGTGCCTTCCTCGAGCGGCGGATGGCCGAGACCGGCGCACGTCCCTTTCCGGGGAACGGATTCACACAGCCGTTCACGTGGCCGCGCGGCTCCGGCGCCAACGTCGTCGGGCTCGTGCCCGGCCTCGACATCGACGCACCGGTCATCGTCCTCACCGCGCACTACGACCATGAAGGCGTGCGCGACGGACAGATCTTCAACGGAGCCGACGACAATGCTTCGGGGACGGCCGCGGCGCTCGAGATCGCGCGGCTGCTCGTTGCAGCGCCGTTGCGCCACTCGGTTGTGGTGGCCCTCCTCGACGCCGAGGAGGACGGCTCCTGGGGTGCGACGGCCTTCCTCGACGACCCCCCCGTGCCCAAGGAGCGGATCGCGCTCAACGTGAACCTCGACATGGTCTCGCGCACGGACGGCGTGCTTTGGGCGGCGGGGGCGCACCACACCCCCGCGCTCCGGCCCGTGCTGGAGGGTGTCGCCACCTCGGCGCCGGTCCGGCTCCGCCTGGGACATGACCGACCGGGCGCGCCGGAGGGGGACGACTGGACCCAATCATCGGATCACTCGGTGTTCCATGCCGCCGGCATCCCCTTCGTCTATTTCGGCGTCGAGGATCACGTCGACTACCACCGGCCCACCGACGATTTCGAGCGTGTCGACCCGGCCGAGTACGTGGCGGCGGTCCGAACGATCGTGTCGGCGCTGCGCGCGCTCGACCTCGCGCTTCCCCTCGGCGAGCGTCACCGGTGACGTGTCCGTGAGCGAGCGGGTGCGTCTCCGGCTCCCGGACCCGCTGGTGCTTCTAACCGCGTGCGTCTTCGTCGCCGCGGCAGCGAGCTGGGTGCTCCCGGCCGGCGCCTTCGAGAGGGAGGCGGACCCCGACACGGGCCGCATGGTCGTCGTGGCCGGAACCTACGAGCGCGCGGAAGCGGCGCCCGTCGGCTTCTTCGAGGCGGTCGTGGCCCTTCCGGTCGGGATGGCGCAGGCGGCCGACGTGATCTTCCTCGTCTTCCTCATCGGAGGGGCGTTCACCGTGGTCGACGAGAGCGGCACGTTGCGCCGCGCGATCGCCTCCCTCGTGCGCGCTCTCAGGGGCCAGGACCTCCTCATCATCCCGATCGTCTCGCTGTTCTTCGCGGTCGGCGGGATCACGCAGAACATGCAGGAGGAGATCGTCGCCCTCGTCCCCGTCCTGCTCATCCTCGCGGCTCGGGTCGGCTTTACGCCGCTGGTGGCGGTCGCCATGAGCGCGGGAGCCGCCTTCGTCGGGTCGGCATTCAGTCCCATCAACCCCTTCCAGGTCCTCATCGCGCAGGGCGTGGCCGAGCTGCCTCAGGGCTCCGGATGGGCGTTCCGCTCCCTGTTCCTCGTAGCGGCGCTCGCGCTCTGGGTCGGCCTCACGATGCGTCACGCCGCGCGGACGCGTGGCGCGCCGGAGGTCCTCGGAGACACCCCTACCGACACGCTGAGGCGAAGGGACTGGGTCGTGCTCGGGCTCGTGGCGGGCACGTTCGCGCTGGTCGTGCGGGGGCTCGTGGTCTCCCACTGGGGATTCGACCAGCTGTCGGCGGCGTTCTTCGTAATGGGAATGGTCGTCGGCCTCGTCGCCAGGATGGGCTTCGCGGGCACCGCACGGGCCTACGCAAAGGGATTCCGCGAGATGGCGTACGCGGCGCTCCTGATCGGGTTCGCCCGCGCCATCTTCGTGGTACTCGACGAGGGGCGCATCGTCGACACGATCGTCTACGCGCTCTTCGTTCCCTTGGAAGGCCTCCCACCACTCGCCTCCGCCTTGGGAATGGTCGTGGCGCAGGCCCTCGTGCACGTGCCCGTGCCCAGCGTCAGCTCGCAGGCCGTCCTGACCATGCCGCTGCTCGTTCCCCTCTCCGACCTCTTGGAGATCTCGAGACAGGTCACGGTGCTGGCGTATCAGTACGGCGGGGGCCTCTGTGACATCCTCACGCCGACGAACGGCGCGCTCATGGCGATCCTGGCGGCGGCGGGGGTGCGCTACGACGAGTGGCTGCGCTTCGCCGGTCCGCTGTACCTCGGTCTGGTCGGGCTCGGCATGGTCGCCATCGCGACCGCGGTGGCCACCGGGCTCGGTTGAGCGAGGTCAGCGGGGCCGCGCCCGACGTTGCCGTCGTCGCGGCGGTCTTGAGACGCGAGGGCCGCTACCTGGTCGGCCGGCGGCCCGCCCACAAACGGCACGGGGGACTGTGGGAATTCCCCGGAGGGAAAGTGCTCGCAGGGGAGTCGCGCCTCGACGCCGCGCGTCGCGAGCTGGCCGAGGAGCTCGAGCTCGAGGTACTGGCGCTCGGGAGGGTGCTCCACACGGTGCGCGACCCGGGGGCGCCGTTCGTGATCGAGTTCATCGAGGTCGAAGCGCGGGGCCTGCCGGTGGCCCACGAGCACGACCGCTTGGAGTGGCTCACCGCCGAGGAGCTCGCCGACCTCCCCATGGCCCCGGCCGATGCCGACTTCGCCGCGCGACTCTGACGGTGGGCGGCCCGGTCTAACCCGCTCCGAGGAACGCGCGCGCTTCCTGTACCGCGGCCCGGTGCGTTGCATCGCCTGCCTGATCGATCAACGACGAGTAATGCATCCTGGCCGCGGCAAGGTCACCCGCCGAGCGGGCCGCCCGCGCCGCGCCGGCCAGGGCGTTGAAGCGACCCGGTGCGTCCTCGAGCACGGCCTCGTACTCGATCAGTGCTTCCTCGGCACGCCCCAGCTCGAGCAGGGCGTCGGCCAGCTGTTCTCTCGCCGGCAGAACGGCGCCCGGCGTCACCGGATGCTTGCCCACCACCTCCTCCTGCACGGCAGCGCGCGTGAGGAGCCGCACGGCTTCCTCGGAACGTCCTTCCGCGAACGCGAGCCATCCCTGAGCGGCCAACCACATCGACTCCACCTGTCCCGCCCAATCGTAGGGCCCGGCAGGGGGATTACCGGCCAGCTGCGCCTGGAGCCGCCCCAACGCCTCGACCGCCGCTTCCGCTCCAGCGAGATCGCCCAGCCGCGCGGAGCCCACGGCGTTCGCTAGGAACGTCGAGCCTTGGCTCTCGCGGAAAAACTCCCAGCGCAGATCGATGTCGGGCACCGTGAGACTCGCGGCCACGCTCCAGTCGCGCCGCTCGAGCGCATAGCGCGCGGGCACGGCGAGGACGGCGTAGCCCACCGCGAAGTTGGGGTCGTCGAACGCACGCGCGCGCGACACGCTCTGCAGGACCGCACGGGCGGCCTCGTCTTCCCCGAGCTGCAGATGGGCGTACGCCATGTAGTCTTGGCAGTGCATCGCCTCGAACGCGGTGCGGCCCGGGTTGTCCCGTCGCATGATTTCCGCAGCCAGGTCGCGACACGCCACATTCGATGCAATCGACTCCCTCCACAGGCCGAGACGCGTGAAGATGTGCGTCGGCATGTGACGTGCGTGCGGGGACTCCGGGGCCAGCTCCGCGTAGACACGGGCCGCCGGAAGTGCAAGCTGGGCCAGGCCGGGGTAATCGAAGGCGTGGATCGTGTAGTGTGCGATTCCGGGATGGTTCGGGTGCTTGGTCAGCTGCGCCGCGAGGATCGTCGCCGCCCGCCGCTGGGACGTGAAGCCGGGGTCGCTCGGCGGCGCCGAGCCCAGGATGGACAGGGCAAAGAGAATGGCCGCCTCGTCGTCGTCCGGGTGCGCGGTGACGACGCGCTCCATGGCCTCACTGTACGCCGCAGCGCGGGTGCGATGGTCGAGTCGGTCCGCGTCCGTGTAGAACGCGCCGACGGCGGCGATGTAGGCCCGCTCGCGGTCCGTACGGCCACGGAGAGCGGCTGCCCGCTCGGCTGCTGCCCTCCCCGCCCGCAGCTCGTCCGGCGTGGGCGGTGCCCACAGCGGATGGTAGTACGTCATGCCGATGCCCCAGTGCGCCATCGCGCACCCGGCGTCCTGCCGAGCCACTTCCTGGAACGCGCGGCGGGCCTCCTCGTAGCCGAACGAGTGGAGCATCGCCACGGCCTCCTCGTAGAGGGGGCGGACGTGGGCAACGCACGAGACTTCGAACGTCACCGCGTCGTGGGTAGCGTGAGCGTGGTCAGGCTGCTGCGCCCCGACGGATGCGGCAGCCAGCCAGCTGCCGAACGCGAGAAGCGGGTTCATCCGACTCATGGTCACCTCTTGGACGGGGCGCGGCGTGGCGGCGCGCCGGACATGGGGAACATAGGTCCAGCACGAAGAAGCGTCACGGCGACGATCGCCTTGCCCGTTGGGTCACCCGAGCGAGGTCCGCCGCCCGTGCCTTGGGGATCTCGCTCGAGAGCCCCCCGCGCCCGACCATGCCACGGCCCACGACCTCCCCGGTGTAGGAGAGCGCCACGGGCCCGGCGGGCGCTTCGCACGTCTCGGAGTCCCCCTCGAGCAGGGCCCCGAGGCGCTCCTGGTCCAGCTCCACACGGCCTGCAGACACGTGCCCGTCGAGTAGGCGGAGGAGGTCGTTCGTCGGCCGCGGGCGTCCGGCGCTGTCGAACTCGAAGGCCCGGATGCCGATCGCGATCGGCCGCCAGGAACCCTCGGCCCAGGCCTCCATGGGCCACTCGTCCGCGGAGTGCAACCAGACCTTGCCGCCCCGCACGGTCCACCTCCAGCCGTCGAGGACCGATCGGCTGACTCCGTAGCGGGTGGCCATCACGTCGACACCCCTGGCGATCCGCTCGCTGGCCTCGCCTTCGTCGTCGGAGGCGGGTTCAGCCGCCGGTCGCTCCGGGAACACGCTCGGCACCGGTGACCAACCGCCCTCGCGCTCGCTTCTCAGTGGCGGCGCATCTCCACGCGGTGTCTCGCCCGCACGCCGCCGCAGCTTCGCCACGAAGAGCCCGCCCGAGTCCAGATGGTGGGGGTAGATGCGCACGGCTCCCTCCAGCCGCGCATCGAACTCACGACCCTCGAAGGAGCGCAGCCCTGGTGCGTGGGGCACGGGGGGGTCGAGAGGCACGAGATCCACGGGACAGCGCGCGAGGACGTCGCTCACCACCGCTTCGTTCTCGTCCGGCGAGAACGTGCACGTCACGTAGAGGATGCTCCCGCCCGGCCGGCAGAGGAGCACCGCCTTCTCGAGGAGGGCGCGCTGGACCTTCGTCACGTACTCGAGGAACGAGCGGGACTGGTTCGGAACGTCGCCGGAGCGACGCCGAAGCGTTCCCTCACCCGAGCAGGGAGCGTCCACGAGCACGCGGTCGAAGAGAGCTCCCTCGGGGAAGTCGCGCCCGTCGCACGCGACCGTGAGGACGCCGGGGTGCAGCAGGCGGTAGACGTTGCCGAGCAGACCCCGGATCCTGCGCTCGTCGACCTCGGAGGCTACGACGCACCCCCGGTCGCCTACGAGCTCGGCGAGGTGCGTCGTCTTGCCACCGGGCGCGGAGCAGAGATCGAGCACCCGCTCGCCCGGCTGCGCCCCCA
>JBFGFY010000034.1:0-20245 GCA_041579355.1 Longimicrobiales bacterium
CAGCTTCCGGCGCGGCGTGGCATTGGACATGCGGATGGATCCCATGGGGGATGCCGATGCCCGCGCGTTCCTCGCGGACGCGACCGAGGAGCAGCTCACGCGGGTCTTCCGCGACTTCGGCGAGGAGCCGCGGGCGAGGCGCCTCGCCCGGGAGATCGTCAAACGCCGCGGCAGCGAACCGCTCGAGACGAGCGACGACCTGGTCGCGGCCTTGGCGGTCACGCTCGGGCGAGCCCCCTCGGCGCGCGACAAGGCCAGGATCTTCCAAGCCGTGCGCATCGCGGTGAACGACGAGCTGGAGGCGCTCGAGCGGGGGCTTCCGGCCATACGAGAGGTGATGAACGACGGGGCGGTGATGGTTGTGATCTCGTACCACTCGCTCGAGGACCGGGTGGTGAAGAACGCGTTCCGCGAGTGGAGCAAGTCCTGTGTCTGCCCGCCCGAGCTGCCGGCGTGCACGTGCCGGGCGCGGCCCCTGGGTGAGACGCTCACGCGACGGCCCGTGCGGCCCGACGCGCGTGAGGTCGCGGACAACCCACGCGCGCGGAGCGCCCGCCTCCGTGCGTGGCGGAGGGCCGCCTGATGGATCCTCAGCTTCTGGGACGCGCGGCCGTCACGTTCGCGGTCCTCCTCGCGTCGCTCGGCTTCGTCACTTGGCGCCAGAGCCGCGCGCTCGAGACCCTCGCGGAGCTCGACGAGCTGCGCAGCCGGACGTCGGTCACGCGCGCTCAGATGGTCGAGCTCGACCGCGAGATCCAGGTCCTCAGCAGCCGAGCGCGCGTCGTCCCGGCGGCGCGCGACCGCCTCGGCATGCACACGCCGGACGGCTCCGAGCTCGTGATCCTCCTGGCGGAGCCTGCCCCATGAGTCGCCGGTCCGCGGATCACCCTTCGCCCTGGCGTCGCCGCCTCGTGCTGGCCGGATGGCTCGCGGGAGCCATCGCCGTGCTCGTGCGTGCCGGGCAGGTTCAGATCGTGCAGGCCGCCGAGTGGCGAGACATGGCAGAGGCGCAGCACCGCACCGACATGGCCATCGAGGCCACCCGCGGGTCCATCCTCGATCGCGACGGCACGCCGCTCGCCGTGTCGCGGGAGCGGATACGCGTCAGCGTCGCGCCCCGCGAGATCGACGACCTCGACGAGGTGCGGCAGCTCCTCAGGGAGGAGCTCGGGCTCTCCTCCAGCCAGGTCGCCCGCCTGACGTCGAAGGACCGCCGGTGGAGCGTGGTGCCGGAGCTGTACGCACCGGACGTGCGGGAGCGCCTCCGAGGGATTTCCGGCGTTCACCTCGAGCGCGTGCTCCAGCGCTTCCACCCGCACGGGGATCTCGCCCGCAGCGTTCTCGGCGTCGTGCTCGACGGCAGCGGCAGGGGCGGCATCGAGCAACAGTTCGAATCGCTCCTCGGCGGTACCCCCGGTCGTGAGGTCGTCGCGCGCGACAACGTCGGGCGCGAGATCCCGGGTGAGCGGGTGACCATGCTCCAGCCGCGGGCCGGTGGCGAGGTCGTGCTGACGCTCGACATGGACCTGCAGGAGATCGCCCAGCAGGCGCTCGAGGAAGCGATCGACCAGACCGGCGCCCGTGGGGGCGACGTCGTCGTGACCGACCCGGAGGGCGGTGAGGTGCTTGCCCTCGTGTCGATCCGCGACGGCCGCACCACGGCGCTCTCGGCGGTGAATACGCCCTACGAGCCCGGTTCGACCCTGAAGCCGTTCACGGTCGCGGGTCTCCTGCAGCGGGGCCTCGCGTCGATGCACGACCTCGTGGACGTGGGCGACGGCTCGTGGGAGATCGAGGGCCGCACGCTCCACGACTCTCACACCGAGGGGCAGATCACCGTGGCGGAGGCGCTGCGCGAATCGTCGAACATCGGTATCGCCAAAGCGGCGCTACCGCTCTCGCCAGGCGCCCAGTTCGAGAACCTGCGTGATTTCGGCTTCGGCTCCCTCACCGGCATCGAGCTCCCCGGCGAGGTCACGGGTACGCTGCGCAGGCCCGATCACTGGACGGCGCAGTCCCGGGCGTCGCTCGCCATTGGGTACGAGATTTCGGTCACGCCGCTGCAGATGGCGATGGCGTACGGAGCGCTCGCCAACGGCGGTGTGCTCATGGAGCCACGCCTGGTGCGCGAGACGCGGAGCTCGTCCGGCGCGGTGCTCGAGCGCTTCGAGGCGCAGACGATCCGGCGGGTCGTCGACGGGGAAGTGGCGCGTGCCGTCAGCAGGGCGCTCGTCGACGTCGTCGAGGACGGCACGGGCACGTCGGCGCGTCTCGGCTCCTTCGCCGTGGCCGGCAAGAGTGGTACGGCCCGCCTCAACTTCGGGCAGGGCTACGAGCGGGGCGCCTACTACTCCTCGTTCGTCGGCTTCTTCCCGGCCGACGCGCCGCAGCTCGTCGTCTTCGTGGGGCTGGACCGGCCGCAGGGCCGCTACTACGGCGGAGCCGTGGCGGCGCCGGTCTCCCGTGCGACGATGGAGGCTGCGCTCGCGGCCCGCACCACGCCGCTCGACCGCAGCGCCCTCCTGCGCGCGGCGCGCAGCGAAGCGTTCGTCTTGCCCAACGTGGCGCCCGCCCGCTTCGCCGCCGCCTCGGACGAGCTGCCTCCGGTGCGCATCGAGCCGCGAGATCCGTCGGCGTCGCTGACGCTCCCCGACGTCGAGGGGCTCCCGTCCCGAGTCGCGGCGAGGCGGCTCCACGCGCTCGGGCTCCGCGTCGCGCCGACCGGAGCGGGAGCGGTGAGCGGCACGGTTCCGGACGCGGGAACCCGGGTCTTCCCGGGAGACACGATCCGCCTACACATGCGGGCTTCGGATCGATGACCGCGCCCGCCCCGGTCCGCCTCGGCCAGGTGAGCGACGTCCTCCGCTCGGCTGAACTCCTCCGGGAGGCTCACGCCTCGGGGGACGTCGCCGTTCGGGGTGTGTGCCAGGATTCCCGCGAGGTGCGCCCGGGTGACCTCTTCCTTGCCTGGAAGGGGACCGGGTCCGACGCACACGCCTTCGTCGGCGATGCCGCGGAGCGGGGGGCCGTAGCCGCCGTCGTCGAGCGGCCCGTGGAGGTCGGCATCCCGCAGCTCGTCGTGAGCGACGGCCGGCGGGCCGCTGCGCTCGCCGCGGACGCCGTCATGGGCTTCCCCAGCCGGGAGCTGACGACCGTCGGGGTCACCGGGACGAACGGGAAGACGACCACCGCGCTGCTCATCCGGCACCTGTTGGAGCCGGACATGCCCACGGCCGTGATCGGAACCCTGGGTCTCGTCGACGCCGCCGGCGTGCGCGCGGGCAGCGAGGGGCTCACCACTCCGGGCCCGGTGCAGATCGCCGTGTGGCTCCGCGAGCTCGCGGACGGGGGCATGAGCGCCGTGGTGATCGAAGCCTCCTCGCACGCCCTCGACCAGCGCAGGCTCGACGCCATCTCGTTCGATGTGGTCGTCTTCACGAACCTGTCCCAGGACCACCTCGACTACCACGCCGACCTCTCGCAGTATCTCGCGGCCAAGGCCCGCCTCGTGGACCTCGCGGCGCGGGAAGCGACCGTCGTCGTCAACGGCGACGACTCCGCCTGGAACACGCTGGCTCCGGGCCCGCGCACACTCCGCACCTACGCCATCGACGCCGATGCCGACGTGCGGGCGAGCGAGCTCCGCCTGGAGGCCGGCGAGACGCGCTTCGCCTTGTCCGCCGACGGGCAGGTCCGGGACGTCCGCTCACCGCTCGTCGGGCGCTTCAACGTCGAGAACGCGCTGGCGGCCGTGACCGCGGCGGTCGCCGCGGGCGTCTCTCTCGACGACGCGGTCGCGCGCCTGGCGACCGCGCCGCAGCCGCGCGGCAGGCTGGAGGCCGTCGCGACCTCACCGTTCACGGTGCTGATCGATTTCGCGCACACGCCGGCCGGGCTCGAGAGTGCGCTCGCCGCGGTGAAGCCACTCACGCGCGGCCAGCTCATCGTCGTCTTCGGGGCCGGTGGGGACAGGGATCCCGGCAAGCGTCGGCCGATGGCCGAGGCCGTCCGGCGCGTCGCCGACCGCATCGTGCTGACCTCGGACAACCCGCGAACGGAAGATCCGGAGCGCATCCTCGACGACCTGGCCGCGGGTCTGGAGGGCGCCGATTTCGAGCGCGTCGTGGACCGCCGCGAGGCCATCGAGGTGGCGCTGCGTGCCGCGCGGCCGGGCGACACCGTGGTTCTGGCCGGCAAGGGTCACGAGACCTACCAGGTCGTGGGCGCAGCCAAGCACCCGTTCGACGAGCGCGTGGTCGTCGCCGAGTGCCTCGCGCGACTGGGGGGGGCATGACCTCCTTCACCTGGACCGACGTGGCCGTGCGGCAGGCGCTCGGTCTGCGGGTGGACCTCGCGCAGGACGACGTCACGTACACGGGCGTCTCGACCGACTCGAGGCAGATCGGCGACGGGCAGCTGTACGTCGCACTGGTCGGCGAGCGGTTCGACGGCCACGACTTCGTTGCGGACGCGGTCTCTCGCGGTGCGCTCGGGGCGGTCGTCTCCAAGCCGCCGTCGGGTGGAGAGGAAGCCCGCCTCTATCCCGTGGACGACACCCTGGTCGCTCTCGGGGCGCTCGCGTCGTTCCGGCGCGACCGGCTGGGCGCGCCCGTCGTCGGGATCACGGGCTCTTCGGGCAAGACGACGACGAAAGACCTGGCGGCCGCAGCCGTGGGTGGCTCGCTACGCGTCCACGCCACGCGGGGCAACCAGAACAACCGGGTGGGCATGCCGCTCACGCTGCTCGGGGTACCCGAGGAGGCCGAGGCCGTCATCCTCGAGATGGGGACGAACGAGCCGGGAGAGATCCGCACCTTGGCGCAGATCGCCAGGCCGGACATCGGCGTCGTCACCACGGTGGGGGAGGCGCACCTCGAGAAGCTCGGCTCGCTCGAGGGCGTGCTGGAGGAGAAGCTCGACATGCTCCGCCATCTCGCCGCGGGAGGACAGGGGGTCGTGGGCGACGAGCCGCCTGCGCTCGCCGAGCGGGCTCGGGCCCTGTGCGACCGCCTGCGCGTGGCCGGATGGAGCGAGCGGGCCGACGCCGACCTCCGCCCACTGGACGCCGAGGTGGACGTCTTCGGCCGGTACGAGTTTCGCTGGCGCGGCGCCCACGTGCAGGTGCCGATGATCGGGCGGCACGCGGTCGCCAACGCGATGATCGCGCTCGCGATCGCCGACCTGCTGGGCGTGTCCCCCGAAGACGCGGCCCTCGGGCTGGCCACGGCCGAGGCGAACCCGTTGCGCGGCGAGGTGCGGCGCATCGGCGGCCTCACGGTGATCGTGGACTGCTACAACGCGAACCCCCAGAGCGTTCTCGCCGCGCTGGACGTGCTGGAAGGACAAGGCGCCGCCGCCCGCCGCGTGGCCGTGCTGGGCACCATGCTCGAGTTGGGTCCCGAGTCGGCCGGCCTGCACAGCCGCGTGCTCGAGTCGGCGCTCTCCCGTCCGATCGACGTCGTCGTGGCCACGGGGGGCTTCGCGGACGCTGCGCGCGCTCTGCACGTGGACGGGGATACGCGCGTCGTCACGGCGCCGGACTGGCAACCGGCGTATCCGCAGCTGCGGAAGCGACTGGCGGGTGATGAGATCGTGCTGCTCAAGGCCTCGCGGGGCGTCAGGCTCGAAGGCCTCCTGCCGCTCCTGGAGGAGGACTTCTGATGCTCTACCACCTCCTGCCGGGCCTCGTCGACGTGCACGTGGTCTTCAACGTCTTCGTCTACATAACCTTCCGTGCCGCCGGCGCGGTGGTGACGTCCCTGCTCATCGCGTTTGCCCTCGGACCGATCGTGATCCGGCGCCTCGAGGCCGCGCGCGTGGGCCAGATCGTGCGCGCCGTCGGGCCCGCGTCACACCACGGCAAGGCCGGCACCCCGACCATGGGCGGTGTCATCATCATCGGTGCCGCCGCGATCTCGACGCTCCTCTGGGCCGAGCTCACCAACTGGTACACGATGGTGGCGCTCGTCTCCTTCCTGTGGATGGGCGCCATCGGCTTCCTCGACGACTACCTGAAGGTCGTGCAGGGGAAGACACGCGGGCTCGTCGCTCGCTACAAGATGGTCGGCCAGTGGACGTTCGGCCTCGCGTTGGGTGCGTTCCTGCTGGCGAACCCCATCTCGCCGCACCCGACGACCTGGACGACCGTCCCGTTCTTCTCCGACCTCGCCGCGGTCTTCTCGCCGGTGGTGTTCGTGCTCTTCACGGGGGCGGTCGTGTCGGGTTCGTCCAACGCCGTGAACCTCACGGACGGGCTCGACGGCCTCGCCGCCGGGCTGACCGCGATCTCGGCGGCGACGCTCGGCGTGTTCGCCTACATCGCAGGCCGGACCGACACCTCGGAGTACCTCGGGTTCTTCTACCTCCCTGGTGCCGGAGAGCTGACGATCTTCGCGGTCGCCGTGGCGGGCGCAGCGATCGGATTCCTTTGGTTCAATGCCCATCCCGCGCAGGTCTTCATGGGCGACACGGGCTCGCTCGCGCTCGGGGGCGCGCTCGGTGTCATGGCGATCCTGCTCAAGGCGGAGTTCCTGCTCGTCATCGTGGGCGGCGTCTTCGTGCTGGAGACGCTCTCGGTCGCGGTCCAGGTGGGATGGTTCAAGTACACGCGAAGCCGCTACGGCGAAGGGCGGCGCGTCTTCAGGATGGCTCCCCTCCACCACCACTTCGAGCAGGTGGGGTGGCCGGAGACCAAGGTGGTCACGCGGTTTTGGATCCTCGGCGTGCTCTTCGCGATGCTCGCGATCAGCACATTGAAGATCCGTTGAGCGAATATGATGCGCCCATGCGAAAGGTGAGCCGGCATGCAGCGCATCGACGGAGAGAGTGTGGCAATCATCGGCCTCGGAGCCAGCGGTGCCGCCGCGGCCCGACTGGTTCTCGCTAAGGGAGGAGAAGTTTATGTCTCGGATTCGAGCTCAGATGCCGCGGCTTCAGCTCGTGGAGCCGACCTCAGGGCCGCCGGAGCCGACGTCGAGCTGGGAGGACACGACCTCGAGCGGGTGGCACGCGCCCGGCTCGTCGTGGTCAGTCCCGGAGTCCCGCCGGACGCTCCAGTGCTCCGGGCGCTCTCCGGGCGCGGCGTCCGTTGGATCAGCGAGCCCGAGCTCGCCGTTCGGTTCTACACTGGTCCACTGATCGCCGTCACCGGGACGAATGGGAAGACGACGACGACCCTATTGGTGGCGCACTTGCTCACGGCGGCAGGCATCCGCGCGACGGCGGGTGGTAATGTGGGCGGCGGCCTCGCACCGGCCGCCTCGGACCTCGCGCTCCTTCCGGAGCCGCCGGAGTGGTACGTGCTCGAAATGAGCTCCTTCCAGTTGGCGGCGATCGAGACGTTCCGGCCCGATATCGGGGTGGTCACGAACCTCTCCCCCGACCACCTCGACCGCTACCCGAGCGTGGCCGCCTACTACGCCGACAAGGCGCACCTCTTCGACAACGCGGACGAGGCGAGCCGCTGGGTGCTCCCCTCGGGGGATGAAGCGGTGGAGACGCTCGCAGGAGACGCCCCGGGCGCCCGCTACCGGTTCGGCGGGGCACAGGAGGTCGGCACCCACGCGTATGTCGCCGGAGGAGCCCTCACGCTGCGTACGGGGAGCGTACCCGAGACCCTCATCCCCGTGAGCGACCTCGCGCTGCTCGGTCGGCACAACGTCGACAACGCGCTGGCAGCCGCGCTGGCTGCCCGTCTGGCCGGCGCCCCGGCCGAGGGCATCGCTGCGGGTCTCCGCACCGCGCGACCGCTCCCCCACCGGCTCGAGCCCGTGGCCGAGCGCGGGGGTGTGCTCTGGGTCAACGACTCCAAGGCCACGAACGTGGCCGCGACCAAGAGCGCGCTGGCGAGCCTCGAGCGCCCGGTCGTGCTCCTGCTCGGCGGGAAGGACAAGGGCGAGGACTTCCGGCCGCTCGGCCCCGCGCTCCGAGGGCGCGTCCGGCACGTGGTCGCGTACGGCGCGGCCGGCCGGCGCATCGCGGCCGAGCTCGGGGACGTGGTCGACCTGGAGCTGCTCGGAAGTGACTTCCCCACCGTGGTGGCCCGGGCCGCCACGCTGGCCGAGCCGGGTGACCTGGTTCTCCTCTCTCCGGCCTGCTCGAGCTACGACATGTTCGACAGCTACGAGCACCGTGGTCGGCGGTTCGCCGAGTTGGTGAGGGGGGCCGCATGAAGCGCAGCCACCGCTCCATGGACATCGCTCCCGCCGGACCGGTGCGACTCCCCGACTCGGGACTCGGCCGAGGCTGGGAGGCGGCGGCGCTCATGGGGCTCACACTCCTGCTGCTCTCCTTCGGCCTCGTGTTCCTCTACTCGGCGTCCTCCGTGCTCGCCCTGCGGGAAACCCTGCCCGACACCTATTTCGTGCTCCGGCAGGCCGCGGCCGCGGGGGTCGGTGTGATCCTGCTCGTGGTATGCGCGCTCCTGCCGTACCGCCTCTGGGAGCGGTGTGCCTGGCCGATCCTGTTGTTGAGCGTCGCGGGCCTCGTCGCCGTCCTGCTCCCGTGGACCCTGGCGATGGCCCCCGAGATCAACGGCGCCCGGAGGTGGCTCCGGATCGGGCCGGTCAACTTCCAACCCTCGGAGGTGGCGAAGCTCGCCGTCATCGTTTGGACCGCCGCCATCGCCGTGAAGAAGGCGGAGCAGTTCCGGTCGCTGCGGCGCGGGCTCGGACCGTTCCTGACGGTCTGGGCGCTGGTGGTAGGGCTGGTCGTTCTCGAGCCGGACCTCTCGACGGCGATCGTCATCGCGACGCTCGGCGGTTTGATCGTCTTCGTGGCCGGTGCCCGTATCTCGCACTTCATCTTCCTCGCCGCCCTCGCCGCTCCGCTGCTCTGGCAGCAGGTCACGGTCGGATTCCGAGCGGACCGCATCGAGGCGTTCCTGAACCCGGCGGCCGACCCGACCGGGGCCGGCTTCCAGGTCCATCAATCGCTCATCGCCCTCGGCTCGGGAGGCCTCTCCGGCGTGGGGATCGGGGAAGGGCGGCAGAAGTTCGGCTTCCTCCCCGAGGCACACAACGACTTCATCTTCGCGATGATCGGAGAGGAGTGGGGCTTCCTCGGCGTGCTGCTCCTCGTCACCCTCTACGCCTCGATCGTGTTGGTCGGCTTCCGCATAGCCGGCCGCGCGCCCGATCGTTTCGGCGAGCTGCTCGCGGTCGGATGTGCGAGCCTGATCGGCGTGCAGGCGCTGCTGCACATGGCGGTTGCGCTCGCCCTCGCTCCGCCCACGGGGCTGACCCTGCCGCTCGTTTCGTACGGGCGTTCGAACCTCATCGTGACCCTGGTGTCGCTGGGCATCTTGGTCTCGGTGGCGCGTGCGGCCCCGGGCGGAAAGGCAGCCCGTGCATGAGGGCCCGGTGGTCGTCGTCTCGGGCGGCGGGACGGGTGGGCACCTCTACCCGGCGCTCGCGATCGCGGACGCGCTGCGGACTCTCCGACCCGACGCGCGGGTCGTGTTCGTGGGCGCCCTCCGCGGTCTCGAGGCCCGCGTGCTCCCCGCTCGGGGCGAGCAGCACCAGCTGCTGCCTGTGCACGGGATCGACCGCTCTCGCCCTTTCACTGCTCTGCGAGCCTTGGCCGGGCTCGGCGTCGCGCTCCTCCGCACACGGCGCCTCTTCTCGGCGCTGCGCCCTGAGGTCGTCGTGGTGACGGGTGGCTACGCCGGCGCTCCGGCAGGGATCGTGGCGGGCCTCCAAGGCGTGCCCCTGGTCCTCCAGGAGCAGAATGCCGAGCCCGGTGTGGTGACACGCCTCCTGGCCCGTTGGGCCTCGCGCGTGCACGTGGCCTTTCCGGAGGCGATCGAGCGGCTCGGCGCCACCGGCCGGGAGCGGCTCAGCGGCAACCCGGTCCGGGGGCGGACGGAGCGGAGCCCCGAGATGGTCCGGGCCGAGCTGGGTATCCCCGGGGGCGCATCGCTCCTGCTCGTGATGGGGGGCAGCCAGGGTTCCCTCGCGCTGAACCGCGTCCTGGGCGAGGCGCTCCGGGACATCGCCAAGGGCCGACTGCGGAGGCCGCCCGGACTCCATGTCCTGTGGGTGACGGGGCCCTCGCACGTCGAGTCGGCCCGTGCCGTGCTACGCGAGTGTCACTCCCCGGAATGGGTCCACGCCGTCGGGTACCTCGACGACCTGCCGAGTGCGCTCGTGACCGCAGACCTGGCGGTGTCTCGTGCAGGGGCGATGTCGACCGCCGAGCTGCTGGATCGCGGGTTGCCTGCGGTCCTGGTTCCGCTGCCGAGCGCCGCGGCCGGTCACCAGATGCACAACGCCCGCTCGCTCGAACAGGCGGGAGCCGCGGTGGTGGCCCCCCAAGACGAGCTCACGGGGGAGCGGCTCTGGCGGGAGGTCGTAGGCCTCCTGACGGATTCGGATCGGCTGGCGCGCATGCGGAGTGCGGCCCGGGCGCTCGCGCGCCCCTCGGCCGCCTCCGACATCGCCGAGGACGTGGCGTCCTTCCTGTCGAGGCCGGGAGCCGGACGATGAAGGCGACGGACCTGCGTGCGCTGGCGGGCGAGCGCCCCGTGCACTTCGTAGGCGCCGGTGGCGCGGGCATGTGCGCGCTCGCCGAGCTCCTCCTGCGCTCGGGCGGGAAAGTGAGCGGTTGTGACCTGAAGGAGAGCACGGCCCTGCGGGATCTCGCTCGGTTGGGCGCCACGGTACACGTCGGGCACGACGCCACGCACGTGGAAGGGGCCTCGGCTCTCGTGGTCACTTCCGCGATGCCCGCCGACCACCCCGAGATCGCCGCCGCGCGCGCGGCGGGCAAGCCGGTATTCAAGCGCGCGGAGGCCTTGGGTGCTTGGGTCTCGCAGGGGACCGTGGTGGCCGTGTCCGGCACCCACGGGAAGACCACGACGACCGCGATGGCGACCGAGGTGCTGGCCAGAGCGGGCCGTGATCCGACGGGACTGGTCGGAGGCCGCGTCGCCGGCTGGCAGGGGAACCTGCGCTTCGGAGGCGGCTCGCTCTTCGTGGTGGAAGCCGACGAGTACGACCGCTCCTTCCATACGCTTGCGCCCGACGTGGCCGTGGTCACGAACGTCGAGGCCGACCATCTCGACATCTATGGGGACTTCGAAGGCGTGCGCGCCGGCTTCGTGGAGTTTCTCGGCCGCCTGCGGCCCGACGGACGCGTTCTCGTGTGCGGGGACGACCATGGAGCCGCGTCGCTCCTGCCGGCGCTGGGCGCCAACGGCTACTCGTACGGCACCTCCGCGGGCTCCATGCTGCGCGCGACCGAGGTGAAGATCGGTCCGCGAGTGACGAGCTGCACCGTGGTCGAAGGGGGCCAGCGCTCCGGTGCGCTCGTGCTGAAGAAGGGGGGCAGGCACAGCGTCCTGAACGCGCTGGCCGCCGCCGGAGTGGCACGCGCTTTGGGCGTGGCGTGGGCGCCGATCCTGGAGGCCCTCGCCGACTTCTCAGGTGTGGCGCGCCGCTTCGAGCGCCTCGGCGAGGCGGGTGGCGTGGTGGTCGTGGACGACTACGCGCACCACCCGACCGAGATCAGGGTCACGTTGGAGACCGCGCGTGCGGTCTTCGCCGGTTCGCGCCTGGTGGCCGCCTTCCAGCCGCACCTCTTCACGCGGACGCGCGACTTCCGCAACGAGTTCGGCGCGGCGCTCGCCGTGGCCGACGTGGTCTGGGTAACGGACGTCTTCCCGGCCCGTGAAGCGCCGCTTCCGGGCATCACGGGCGAGGTGGTCGCGGACGCCGCCCGCGCCGCCGGCGCCGCCGAGGTGCACTACCACGCGAGCCTCGCGACGCTGCCGGACGCCCTCGTCGACGCGCTGAGCCGAGGGGACGTGCTGATCACGCTGGGGGCGGGCTCGATCGAGACGCTGGGCCAGGACGTGCTCGAGCGCCTGGGGGAGCCCATCCATGCGTAGAGACGCGAAGATCCTCCTCGTGACGGCGGCCTTCGGCGGCGTCGCGGCGTGGGGTGGGGACGCGCGTGACGCGCTCGTGCGCCACGAGGTCTTCCGGCTGGAGGCCGACGAAGTCGAGGTTCGAGGCCTGCGCTTCCTGTCACGCGACGACGTCGTCGAGCTCCTCACGCTCACGCCCGAGACGACGGTCTGGGCGGACAAGTCGGCCTGGAGCGAGCGGGTGAGCCGGCATCCGCTCGTGAAAGACGTGCGCGTCACGCGTCGGATACCCGATGGCCTCCTCGTCGAGGTCAGGGAGCGGACGCCGATCGCGCTCGCGCCCGCGCCCGCGCTCGAGCCGATCGATGCGGAGGGGTTCCGGCTCCCGCTCGACCCATCCGAGTACCGCCTCGACCTGCCCGTCATCCACACGACGCGCAGGCCCGCGCGCGGCTCCCGCCTCTTCCCCGAGGACGTCCGTCTCCTCGCCGCGGAGGTGGAGCACCTCATGGCCTCCGACACGACCTTCCTCCAGCTCGTGTCGAGCGTGGCCTGGGACGGGCGCGGCGCGGTCGTGGCGCGGTGGACCGAGCCGCCCGTGACGTTCCTCCTGCCACCGCATGCCTCCCCCGCCCGTCTGCGGGAGGCTCTGGGAGCCCTGGCCGACGCCGTCGCCAAGGCCCCGGACAGCCCGCCCGCCGCCATCGACCTGCGCTTCGCGGACCAAGTCGTCGTCCGGCGCGCACCCTCCGACACGGGCTCCTAGGATGCGCTCGAACCTGATCGCTGGACTGGACATCGGCACCGCGAACACGTGCGCGGTCATCGGCGAGATCGTCAGCGATCCGCGGCGGCCGGGGCTGACCATTCTCGGCGTCGGACAGGCTCGCACGGGCGGACTCCGGGGCGACATGGTCATCAACATCGACGGCATCACGGAGTCGGTGCGGAGCTCCATGAAGGAGGCCGAGCTGATGGCGGGCGTGTCGGTGGACCGCGTCTACGCCGGCATCGGTGGCGACCACGTGCGTGCGTCCAGCTCGATGGGGGTCGTGGCGATCTCGGAGGAGGAGGTGACGGCCGACGACATCGAGCGCGTCCACGTCGTCGCCCGGGCGGTGGCCCTGCCGCCCGACCGCGAGATGGTGCACGCGATCCCCCAGGAGTACCGCGTCGACAACCAGCGTGGGATCAAGGATCCCCTCGGCATGGCCGGCGTCCGCCTCGAAGCGGAGGTCTTCCTGGTGACCTGCCAGAGCACCGCCGCGGCGAACATCTCGAAGGCGGTGAACAGGGCGGGCTACCGGGTTCAGGAGCTCGTCCTCGAGCCGCTCGCCGGGGCCCGCGCCGTGCTCACCGAAGACGAAAAGGAAGTCGGCGTGGTCATGGTCGAGATCGGCGCGGCGACGACGGACGTGGCCGCTTACTACGAAGGCAAGATCCAGCACGTCGCGATCCTCCCCTTCGGGGGCACGACCCTCACGGCCGACCTGGTCCGGGGGCTCTCCGTGCCGTATGCGGAGGCGCAGCGCGCGAAGGAGCACTACGGCATCGCGTTCGCACAGATGGTCGATCCGCGCGAGACGGTGGAGATGCCGGGGCCCTCCCCGGGGCAGACCCGGGCCGTCGCGCGTGAGCTGATTGCACACGTCATCGAGCAGCGGCTCGACGAGATGTTCGGGATCATCCAAGGCGACCTGGAGGCCCAAGGGCTCCTCCACAAGCTCGGCGCCGGCGTCGTGCTCACCGGAGGCACGGTGGCGATCCCGGGTATCGTCGAGCTCGCCCAACAGATCTTTGCTTCACCCGTGCGGCTCGGCGTGCCCTCGGAGGGGCTCGGCGGGCTCGCGGATTCGGTGCGGCGCCCCCGCTTCGCGGTCGCGGCGGGGCTCGCTCTCTGGGGCGCTGACCGCTTCGCCGAGACGGGAAGAGGCGCTTCGACCGTGACGTCGGGCGTCTTCACCAAGCTCGGCACCTGGCTCAAGGAATTCTTTTGATTCTCACCACTCCGTCGCGGAGGCAGTCATGATGATCTTCGAGTTCGAGGAGACCCCGATCCGGAACGCCCGCATGAAGGTCGTGGGCGTGGGCGGCGCCGGCGGCAACGCGGTCAACCGGATGGTCGACGAGGAGCTCGATGGCGTCGAGTTCATCTCCATGAACACGGACGGCCAGGCGCTGAAGAGCTCCAAGGCGCAGGTCACGATCCAGATCGGCAAGAAGCTGACGCGTGGTCTGGGCGCGGGCGCACGCCCGGAGATCGGCCGGCAAGCTCTAGCCGAGAGCGAAGAGGAGGTGCGGCGCGCGCTCGAGGGGGCGGACCTCGTCTTCGTGACGGCCGGCATGGGCGGCGGCACCGGGACGGGGGCGGCGCCGCTCGTCGCCGAGATCGCGCGCGACATGGGAGCGCTCACGATCGGGATCACCACGCGTCCGTTCTCCTTCGAAGGGAAGAAGCGCGAGCGCCAGGCCCAGCAGGGGCTCGCGGAGCTGCGGCGCTGTGTCGACACGATGATCGTGGTGCCCAACGACCGCCTGTTGGCCGTCGTTCCGAAGGGCACCTCGTTCAAGGACGCCCTCAAGAAGGCCGACGAGGTGCTGCTCCACGCAACCCAGGGGATCGCGGATCTCATCAGCGTGACCGGCGAGGTGAACGTGGACTTCGCGGACGTCCGCACCGTCATGGCGTCCCGGGGCCCGGCCCTGATGGGCTCGGGGTTCGGCGAGGGTGACAACCGCGCCCAGGAGGCGGCCCAGGAGGCGATCTCCTCGCCGCTCCTCGACAACGTCTCGATCGCCGGCGCGAAGGGGGTGCTCATCAACATCACGGGTGGCATGGACCTCGCCATTGACGAGGTCACGACCATCTCTTCGATTATCCAGGAGGAGGCTGGAGACGACGCCGAGATCATATTCGGCGCCGTCCACGATCCGGACCTCGACGGCAAGATCCGGGTCACCGTCATCGCGACGGGATTCGACTCCGGGGTCGAGGAAAAGGTGATTCCGGGAGACTTCCGGCGCCCCCGGCCCCAGCCCCAGCCACCGGTCCCTGCTGCGCAGGAGCCGCCGGTGACAGATATTGGAAGAGTACAGCAGGCCAGGGCCGAGGTGCGCGCCGTGGCCGGCGGTGGCGCGGAGCGTGTCGTGCCGCTCAGTCGGTTCCCCGAGAGGAAGGTCTCCAGGGACCAGATCGAGGGGCTCGACATTCCTACGTTCATCCGCCGCCAGATGGACTGAGGGACGGGAAGGGTTCGGGAGGAGGAGATGGTGGCAGCCATGGGAGGGAAGGGCTTGGACGGACACCCGCGTCGACGGGGACGGTGGACGGCGGTGGCCCTCGCGGCCGTCGCGACGACCGCGTGCGAGCTGCAGCCGCCCGACGCGGGCCGGCTCGCGCGCGTGTACGTGCCGCCCGCGGAGGACATCCGGATCTACTCCCTCGGGAGCGGACAGACGCTCGGGGGACTCCTGAACGGCACCATCTCCGCGAACGAGCAGGCCGGGCTCCTCATGGCCTTCCGCGAGCACGCCTCCCCGCGACGCATGCGCCAAGGGACCGAGATCACCCTGCGCTTCCTCCCTGAGGAGGAGCAGCTGCGCGGAGTCGACGTGGCGCTCACGCCCGACGAGACCGTACGCCTCACACGAGAGCCGCTCGGGTGGCGCTCCGAGCTCATCCAGACACCGATCTACATCGACACGCTGTACGCGAGCGGTGAGATCCAGACGGTGTTGTGGAACGCCGTGGTGCGGAACCCCGTGCTCTCCGAGCTGACCTACGAGGACCGCAACCGCCTCATCGACCACCTCGACCAGGTGTTCCAGTGGCAGGTGGACTTCTCGCGGCAGATCCGCGTGGGCGACACCTACCGCTTCGTCTTCGAGCGCGAGGTCCGACCGGACGGCTCGATGCGTGCGGGCCGGTTGCTCGCCGCGGAGCTGGTGAACAGCGGAAGCCCGTTCCATGCGGTCTGGTTCGACCCGAACGGAGACGGGAGCGGATCGTACTACGACCTCGAGGGGCAGTCGGTGCGGCGGGCGTTCCTCCTGAAGCCTCTCGCGTACCGCCGCATCTCCTCACGCTACACGAACTCGCGCTTCCACCCGATTCTGCAAACCTGGCGATCCCATCGTGGAGTGGACTACGCGGCCGACGCGGGGACGGAGATCATGGCCACCGCAGACGGGGTCGTCATCCAGCGGGGCCCCGACGGTGGCTACGGAAACGCCGTCCAGATCCGGCATCCCAACGGCTTCGTCACCCGCTACGCGCACATGCGTGCCTTCCGGAGCGGCATCGTGGTGGGCTCGCGCGTCCGGCAGGGTGACGTCATCGGATACGTGGGGTCCACGGGGCTCGCCACGGGTCCCCACCTGCACTACGAGATGTTGCGTGGTGGTCGCCACATGGACCCGCTCTCCGTGGACCTGCCGGCCGGCGATCCCGTGCCGTCACAGGACCGCGCGCGCTGGGGCCGGGAGATGTCGGTCCGCGTCGCGCTCCTCCAGTCGATCCCCGGCGCAGGGCCGGTGCGAGACGTGCTCGCGCAGGCCACGAGCGCGCAGCCGGCGACGGGCGAGCTCGCCGAGACGCCCAGCGGGGGGCAGTAGCCGACGTCCCGTGACCCGGGACGCCCCTCCCAGCGCACCGCTGGCCCTTTCGGGATGGCGTAGTCGCGAGTGATCCGCTGGCTTCTCTTCTTCGCCCTCGCGAGCGGGCTCGTCGCGTACGCCTTCTGGGTCTACCTGAGGGTCGAGCTGAGCGTGGCCTGGGGTCGGCGTCTGGCCGTCCTGCGCGCGCTGGCTCTGGTCGTCGTTCTGGCGCTCCTCTTCGACTTGCGCCTCCCAGCGTCGGGCCCGGGGGGGAGGGACGAGCGTTGGGTGCTCCTCGACGCCTCGCTCAGCATGGGGGCGACCGGACCCGACGGGACGTCGGCTTGGGAAGCGGCACGGGAGCGCGCGGGAGCGTTGGACCGCCAGGGCTGGCGGGTCGTACGCTTCGCTGCCCCTGCCGAGGGCGGCGCCGAGACGGACGGGCCCTTCGGGACCGCGAGCCGGCTGGCCCCGGCGCTGCAGCGCGCGGCCGAGTCCGGCGTTCGGACCGTCCGGGTGCTGTCGGACCTGCGACTCGAGGACCAGGTCGCCGTGCGGGCCTCGCTCGCCGCCCTCCCCCTCGAGGTCACGTTCGAGGGCTTCGGGGGAGAGATCGTGAACGCCGGCGTGTCCGCTCTCGACGTCCCCGACCTGGTGCGACCGGACGGCTCCGTCGACGCGGAGATCGAGGTGCATGCGACCGGCGGAGACTCGCTCACGGTGCGCGTGTTCGAGGAGGACAGCCAGGTGGCCGAGCTGCGTGTGGCCGCCCCATCGCCCGGGCTGCGTTCTCGCCTGACGGTGGAGCTGCCGACGCCGTCCACGCAGGGGCGGGTGCGCTACCGTGCGTCGGTCTCGCTGGACGGGGACGGGTTCCCCTCCGACGACACCGCCACCCGCTACACCAGCGTCGGACACCCGGAGGGGGCGCTCCTCCTCGTGTCCCTGCGTCCCGATTGGGAGCCACGGTACCTCTTGCCGGCTCTCCAAGAGGTCACGGGCCTCCCGGCGATCGGCTACCTGCGCGTCGGGCCCGACGCGTTCGTTCCCATGGGTCGGGCGCTCGACCGCGGGCCTCCGGTGGATTCGGCTTCGGTGAGCCGAGCCGCGGCCGACGCGGCGGTGCTCGTCTTGCACGGTCTGGGTGCGGACGCGGACGCCTGGGCGCGTGGGCTGGCGTCTCGCCCGGGCCGGAAGATCCTCGCGCCCGTGGACGCCGAGGGTGCGGCGCTCGCCGGCATTACGGCGGGTGAGCCCCGCGGAGGAGAGTGGTACGCCTCGGCCGACGTTCCGACGTCCCCCATCGCCGGAGCGCTCTCCGGGCTTTCGCTACAGGGTCTCCCCCCGCTCACCGGGGTCCTGCTCCCGGACGATCCCGCGCGCGTGCGCGGCGCCTTGCTGGTGCAGCTTCGGGGGGCCGGCGCACCCGAGGCGGCGCTCCACCTAGACGACCTCGAGGACGGCCGGACCGCCATTTTGTTGGCTTCGGGCCTCTGGAGGTGGGCGGCCCGGGCCGAGGGACGCGAGCCGTACCGACGCGTCTGGTCCGGTGTAGCGGATTGGCTGCTTGCCGACCGAGGCGTCAACACGTCGGAAGTGCGACCCACGAGCTGGGTCGTCGCCCGCGGCGAGGCCGTGAGCTGGTCGGTGCCAGCCGACACGACCGAGCTGCACCTCACGGTGGTGGCGATCGACTCCGCGACCGCGGGGACGGCGGACTCGGTGCTGGCCGAGGCCACCGTGAGGGGGGGAGGTCTCTCCACGGGCGTCCTCCCACCTGGTCCCTACCGGTATCGGGTCACGGACGGGGCCGGCACCCTCCGGACGGAGGGGCGTTTCGACGTGGCGTCCGCGACCGCCGAGATGGTGCCGGCGCCCGAGGAGCCGGAGCCAGCGGCGGGAGCCGGGCCCCTCCAGGCCGGCGTCGAGCCGCCGGGTCGCCCGCTGCGCACCCTGCCGTGGCCCTACCTGTTGGTGATCGGGCTGCTCTGCGGCGAGTGGGTCGCGAGGCGGCGGAGCGGCCTCCGGTGAGCGGAGCACGCCTCTTCAAGCGCGCCCCCGAGAAGAAGAAGGGACTCTGGCGTCGCCTCGTCGACCTGGGCATGACCGATGTGCGTGTGCTGGCAGGTGGCGTCGATCACGCATCCCTGGAAGACCTCGAGCAGACGCTGCTGCAGGCGGACTTCGGCGTCGCGGCCACCCTGCGCCTGACCGACCGGGCGGAGGAGGCGCTCCGGAGGGGTAAGGCCCGCGACGGCGCCCGGCTCGCCGAGGCGCTCAGGGGAGAGATCACCGAGATCCTCGGTCCGTCGAGGGACACGGAGCTGCGCGCTGCGGAATCGGGACCCACCGTCTACCTCATCGTCGGCGTGAACGGCGTGGGCAAGACGACCTCGGTGGCGAAGCTGGCACACCACCTCGCGCGAGAGGGTCGTAGCGTGCTCGTGGCCGCCGCTGACACCTTCCGCGCCGGGGCCGTCGCACAGCTCGAGACGTGGGCCGAGCGCATCGGCGTCGGATTCCTCAAGGGACAGCACGGTGGGGACCCCGCCGCCGTAGCGTTCGACGCCCTGGACGCGGCCGAGGCGCGGGGCGTCGACGTCGTCCTCGTCGACACGGCGGGGCGACTGCACACGAACCGCGGGCTGATGCAGGAGCTCGCCAAGATCGACCGGGTCGTGCGGCGCCGTATCGAGGGAGCTCCCCACGAGACCCTGCTCGTGTTGGACGCCACGGTGGGACAGAACGCCGTTCGGCAGGTCGAGGCCTTCCGGCAGGTCGTCGAGGTGAGCGGCATCGTCCTGGCCAAGCTGGACTCCACGGCCAAGGGCGGCATCGTCGTCGCGCTCCAGCAGGAGTTCGGCATTCCCGTGAAGCTCGTGGGCACGGGAGAGGGGCTCGAGGACCTCTCCACCTTCGATCCGGACGCCTTCGTCGAGGCCGTGTTCGCACCGGGTCCGTGAGCTACTCCCAGCTCGACCGGCCCGTGCAGTTCCTGAAGGGAGTCGGGCCGAAGCGCGCGGAGTCCTTCGCTCGCCTGAGGATCGCGACGGCCCGTGACCTCCTGTATCACGTTCCACGCAGGTACGACGACGCCAGCACGGTCACGCCGATCGGCCGCCTGGACGTCGGCATGGACGCCACGGCGCTCGGGCGGGTCCGCAGCAAAGGGGTGATCCCCACACGGCGTGGGCTCCGGATATTCCAGGCCGTGCTCGAGGACGAGACCGGCATGATCACGGTCGCCTGGCCCGGGCAGCCGTGGCTGGACCGGAAGATCCGGGAGGGTGACAGGATCCTGGTGACCGGCCCCGTGAGGTTCTACCACGGCCGGCAGATCCAACCGCGTGAGATGACGGTCGTAGCGCGTGGCTCCGATCCCGAGGAGCCGCAGGGGGTGATCTGGGTCACCTACCCGGCGAGCGAGGAGCTGCCACAGTGGGTGCTCCGGCAGGTGTTCTCCCGCAACCTGGATCAGCTGCTCTCGTGGGCCGACGACGACGAGTACCTTCCACACGAGTCCCTCGCGCGCCTGCGGCTGCCGCGGCTCTCCGAAGCGCTCCGGTGGGTCCACCGCCCGGAAGGGCTCGGCCAGGCCGATGCCGGCAGGAGGCGCCTCGCCTACGATGAGCTCTTCTTCCTCCAGCTGGTCCAGGCGCGGGCCCGGCGAGCCGCCACCGAGCTCCAGCCGGGGATCGCGCACTCACGGACGAACACGCTCGTACGTCCGCTTCACGAGGCGCTCCCGTTCACGCTCACGGAGGCGCAGGCTCGGGTCCTCCG
>JBFGFY010000035.1:0-20245 GCA_041579355.1 Longimicrobiales bacterium
GCCGCACACGCGAGGGGGTGACCGAGGAAGGTGCTCGTGTGGACCGCCTCCCCACCGCTCGCCGGCCACGCCTCCATGGTCGCCGCGGAGCCGATGCAGGCGGAGAGCGGGAGCCCAGCGCCGAGCGCCTTGCCCACACACACCAGGTCGGGGCGGAGGCCCAAGCGCCCGGAGGCGAGCATCGCACCGCAGCGCCCCATGCCCGTCATGACCTCGTCGGCAACGACAAGCGCACCCGCCTCCCTCGCCACGCTCGAGAGCTCGGACAGGAAGCCGTCGGGCGCGAGGCGCACGCCCGCGCGCCCCGGCACGGGCTCCACGATCACCGCGCCGCTCGGGTCCCCGTTGGGGGCGCCGGCAGCCAGGGTCCGACGTATCGCGACCAGCGCCTCGTCGGCACCGACGTTGCGCCCGCTCGCTGACGGGAAGGGGGCGAACGCGACGCCTTGGTAGAGGCGCGTGGAGAACGGGGCGCGGAAGTGAGGCCGGGACGTGACGGCCAGGGAGCCGAGCGTGAGGCCGTGGTAGCCGCCCTCGAAGGCGAGGATCCCCGGTCGGTCGGTCGCGAGCAGCGCCGTCTTGAGCGCGACCTCGACCGCCTCGGCGCCCGTGGATGCCAGGACCGCGCGGGCACCCGGCCAGGGCGCCATCTCGGCGAGCCGCTCCAGGAGGCGGACCTTGAGGGTGGGAGGGTGCACGTCTCCCATGCCGTGCGCGAGACGCCCGGCTTGTCCGGCAATCGCCGTGGTGACCGCAGGGTGGGCGTGCCCCAAGAGCGCCACCCCGAACCCCGCGGTCAGGTCGACGTACACGTTGCCGTCCGCGTCGCGCACGTTGGCGCCGGCCGCCTCCTCCCAGAACACGGGCCAGTCGTCGGTCAGGTAGGTCACCCCTCGCGACTCGACCCGGCGCAGCCGATCCGCGAGCGCACGGGACGCTGGCCCGGGAGGTGTGACCCGAACGTCCGGGAGGAGGCCTCCGAGCGAGACGCGGCTCACCCCCATCGTGCTGCCCGCGTCATTCCGCCGAGAGCTGCGGCTCCGCCTGCATTCCCATCGCGTGGTAACCCTTGTCCACGTGGAGCGTCTCGCCCGTGATGCCCGAACCCAGGGGTGAGCAGAGGAAGGCGGCCGCCCAACCCACCTCGTCCGCGGTGTTCGCCTCCGGAAGGGGCGCGTTGGCGCGGTAGTAGTCGACCATCTTGTCGATCGTCCCGATCGCCTTTGCCGCGCGGCTCGCGAGCGGGCCCGCGCTGATCGTGTTCACCCGTAGACCCCAACGCCGCCCGGCCTCGAACGCGAGCGTGCGGGTATCGCCCTCGAGCGCCGCCTTCGCCGAGCTCATGCCGCCGCCGTAGCCCGGAATGACCCGCTCAGCCGCGAGGTAGGAGAGCGACACGAGCGCCCCACCGGGTCGCGTGAGTGGACCGAGGCGCTGGAGCATGCTCACCATGGAGTACGCGCTCGCGCTCACCGCGGCGAGGTATCCGGCGCGGCTCGTATCGAGCAGGGCGTTCTGAACCTCGGGTCCGTTGGCGAGCGAGTGCACGATCACGTCCAGACACGGCTCGCCGAAGTCCGCGCGAAGCTGGTCCGCGACCTCCTGGATCGTGTACCCCGTCAGCTCCACGTAGCGTTTGTCCGTGCGCACCTCCTCGGGGACGTCGCCGGGCGTATCGAAGACCGCGTCGAGCGGATAGATCTTCTCCAGCACGATCTCACCGCCCCCCGGCAGCGACATGTCGAGCTTCCCGCGCTCGAGGCTCTTGGTGAAGATGCGCATGGTCGGGGGCCAGGTGCCGACACAGATCGACGCGCCGGCACGCGCCAGGGCACGTACGATCGCCCATCCGTACCCTCTGTCGTCGGCAACGCCCGCAACGAAGGCGCGCTTTCCCGTCAGATCGATCGGCAGCATGAGGCGGCGGCTCCTGTTGTCGTGGAGTGCAAAGCTACCCGGGGGCGCGAGGGTCGCCTACCCCGCGTCGTCATGGGCCCGGGGGCCCGAGCCCACCCGGCCCGAGAGCCAGAAGAGGATGCCCGCGGTCGCCGCGAGCGCCAGCGCGGCGCCGATCGCGCCACCTCGCTCGACGCCCCAGTACCAGAGCGGCGCGATGAACGCGAGGGCCGCGGCGCCCATGAGGTGCCGGAAGCCCGAAGCGTTCGCGTACAAGAAGCCGACCACGCCGGCTCCGCCGACGAGCGCTACGGCGAGCTCGGGCGGGCCGTCGAGGGCCTCGAGCGCCGTGTAGAAGCCGAACCCGATCCAAACGCACAGGAGCACCGCGAGCGCCCGGCCCAGCCAGTCGCGGCGTGCCCCGTAGGGCGTCCGCCGCACACCGATGACGGTCAGTGCCGCGCACAGGAAGAGCCACACGTCGAGGGGCCAGACCACGTCCCCGGACAGCCCGAGCGGGCCGAGCCCGGTCACGAGGATCATCTGGAAGCCGGCGATCATCGCCATGACGAACGCGTTCAGAGCCCACGGGTGGCGCTCCCCGTCCGGGTCCGCCGCGATCATGCGCATGAGCGTCAACCCGGCGAGCAGCAGCACACCGTCGAGCACCCACACCACGGCATCGTCGGAGAGCGGGGTGGCGCGGTCGAGGAAGACGGCCAGGAACGCGAGCCCGAACGCCAGGTGCACGGCGGGCATGACCACGTTGCGTCGCATGGCCCTCGGCGCGAGCACGATCGGCACGGCGAGCGCGAGCACACCGATCGTGATGCCCGCAGGGGTCTGATCCCTCCAGACCTCTTCGGAGTAGGCGAACGCGGCGAGCAGGAGGCCGAGGCCGCCCGTCTGCATGAGGTACGAAGCCGGTTGCCAGCGCCGGCCGAGCTCGACTCGGACGCCCAGGGCGACGACCAGGAGCCCGACGGCGGCCAGCGCGACGCTCCGCGCCGCCCGATCGAGGAGCGGCCAGGCCCAATCCAGGAACACGCCGCCCGCGATGAGCAGCGCCACGGCTCCCGTCGCGGCGAGGATGTACTGCGAGAGCCGCCGCGTGCCCGCGCCCGCTTCTTCCGTTGCCGCTGCGCGCAGCCTGTCCGCGGTCTCACGGTCGATCAGATCATCCGACGCCCAACGCTCGATCGCCTCGAGTATCACCTTGGATTCGTCGTTCATGGTGCCGTGACCTCAGAGCAAGAGAACGCCCGCGGCAATGTATCCGCCCACGAGCACCGCACCCTCCCAACGTTCGATTCGCCACTCGCTGCGTAGAAGCGGAAAGAGCACGAAGCAGAGCAGGAGCAGCGCGGGGAGCTCACGTACGAGTATGTGGGCGGGGAGCACGATCGGCTCGAGCACGGCGACGACGCCGAGGATGCCCGCGATGTTGAAGATGTTCGAGCCGATCACGTTTCCCACCGCGATGTCGGTCTCCCGGCGCAGCGCCGCGACGAGCGACGTCGCCAGCTCCGGCAGCGAGGTACCGACGGCGACGACGGTCAGCCCGATCACGACCTCGGACACGCCGAGCCGGGCCGCGACACCGATCGCACCCTGCACGATCACCCACCCCCCCAACACCAGCAGCACCGACCCGCCCACGATGAGCGATACGTCCCTCCACAGCGCCGGCGGTCGGCCGTCGATCGAGGCACGCACGAAGTCCTCGTACTCTCCCTGGATCGCGGGCGCCTCCGACCGTACCGACCGGAAGACGAACCCCAGGTACGCCACCAGCGCGACGAGGAGGAGCACGCCGTCTCCGAACCCCAGCGCCCCGTCCCACGACAGCGGATACAGCGCCAGGGTGACGAGCAGCATGACCGGCATCTCCCGCCAGACCACGCGCGACTGGACGGCGAGCGGCGTCACCAGGGCCGTGAGGCCGAGGATGAGGCCGATGTTGGCCATGTTGGAGCCGATCACGTTGCCGACGGCCAGGTCGGGATTGCCGCCGAGCGCGGCCACCGTGCCCACCACCAGCTCCGGGGCGGACGTCCCGAACGAGACGACGGTGAGGCCGACGACCATCGGGCTCACTCCCACGGATCCGGCCAGCCGCGCCGCGCCGCGCACGAGCCAGTCGGCGCCGAAGTAGAGCACCACGATCCCGACGGCGACGACGGCGGTGTCGAGCGCGAGACTCCCGATCAAGCGCGCCGCTCCAGCCAGCGTGCGAGCTCGGCGGTCGAGCGCGTGTTCAACACATCGCCCGACCCGAGCCATCCGCGCCGCGCCTGGTCGACGCCGAAGCGCATGTCGTCCAGGCCCCTGGGGGAGTGGGCGTCCGTCGAGACGACGACGGGCACACCGAGCTCCTTGGCGCGGTGCACGTGCACGTCGCTCAGGTCGAGCCTGCGCGGGTTCGCGTTCAGCTCCACGGCGACCGAGTGCTCGGCGGCGGCCTCCAGGACGGCCTCGACATCCAGCGCGTACGGGTCACGTTTGCCGAGCTGCCTCCCGGTGGGGTGCGCGAGGATATCGACCGCCGGGTGCGCGATCGCGCGCAGCACCCGGTCGGTCATGGCCTTCTTGTCGAGATCCATGAACGAATGCACCGAAACCACGACGAGGTCGAGCTTTTCGAGCACGTCGTCCGGCAGGTCCAGCGACCCGTCCCTCAGGATGTCCACCTCCACGCTACGCAGGATGCGGATTTCGGGGACCTGCTCTCGAACCCGGTCGATCTCCTCCCACTGGGCACGCGTGCGCTCGGGAGTGAGCCCCTGCACCATCGCCATGGCCTGGCTGTGGTCCGTGATCGCCATGTACTCGTAGCCCCGCGCTGCGCACGCCCGCGCCATCTCCTCGATCGAGACCTTCCCGTCGCTCCACGTGGAGTGCATCTGTAGGTCGCCGCGGATGTCGTCGAGGGACACGAGCACGGGCAGCTCGTCCGCCAGCGACGCCTCGACCTCACCCCGGTTCTCGCGGAGGACGGGCGGAACCCACGCCATGCCGAGCGCGGCATACACCTCCTCCTCCGTCGCGCCCGCGAGGCGCTCGCCGTCTTCCTTGCCCAGCTCTTCGGGGTCGGCCCCCTCGGGCACGCGAAAGACGCCCCATTCGTTGACGCGGAGCCCGCCCCGGACCGCGCGTGTGCGAATGTTCACGTTGTGGTCTTTGGAGCCGGTGAAGTACATGAGCGCGGCCCCGAACGACCTGGCCGGGACCACGCGGAGATCCACCTGCAGGCCCGATTCCAGCACGAGGCTCCCCTTCGTCGGTCCGGCCGCCTGGGCGCGCGCGGCGCCCTCGAACGCGTTGAAGTGCTCGACGATCTCGGTGCCGTCCTCGCCCGCGCCCTCGACCAGGAGGTCGACGTCCCCGATCGTCTCCCGCCGGCGCCGGAAGCTCCCGGCCACTTCGAGCCGTCGCAGGCCCGGTGCTCCCTCCATGTGTTCGAGCAGCCCAGCCATGAGCTTCTCGACCTCGTCGATCCGGAAGCGGCCGGTCCGCTGGCGGTAGCTCTCGATGGCGCGGCCGATCTTCTCTACGCTGCGCGCGCCGAAGCCCTCGAGCTCCTCCACCGACCCAGCCTCGATCGCCGCCGCCAGGTCGTCGACGGACGCGACCTCGAGGTGCTCGAAGAGCTTCTTCGCCTTCTTCGGGCCGACCCCGGGCAGCGCCATGAGCTCGACCAGCGAGCGGGGGATCTCGGCCTCCACCTCACGCAGCCGATCGATCGATCCGGTGGCGAGCAGCTCCTCGATATGCGCGGCGACGTTCTTGCCGATCCCCGGCAGCTCCGTGAGGTCCTCGCCCGCATCGACCATCGACTGGAGCGGGCGACTGAGCCCGTTCACGGTGTTCACGGCGTTGCGGTAGGCCCGGATGCGGAACGGGTTGGCGCCCTGGATCTCGAGCAGGTCCGCCAGGAGGGTGAGCGTCCGCGCTACGTCGAGGTTCTCCACGGTCGGCCGCGCTCAGATCTCGAGATCGCCGCCGTACTCGCGAAGCCGCTCGAGGAAGCGCTCGAAGTCCAGCACCTCCACGCCGAGCCTCTCCGCTTTCTCGAGCTTCGACCCGGCGTTCTCCCCGGCAACCACGAACGCGGTCTTCTTGGAGACCGAGCCGGCCGTGCTCCCCCCGAGCCGACGCCACGCCGTCTCGGCGACGACGCGCGGCACCGGCAGCGTGCCCGTGAAGACGGCGGTCCCGAGGTCGGGGAGGTCGACGGCGACCGGCTCGGTGACCTCGGGGCGTACGCCCCGGGCCAGGATCCCCTCCACGACGCGCTGGTTGCGCGCGTCGGCGAAGAAACCGGTGATGACCTCGCTCATCCTCGGCCCCACACCCGGCACGGCCTCGAGCTCCTCCCGGGTCGCCGCACGGATCCGGTCGAAGTCTCCGAAGTGCGACGTCAGGTCACGCGCCACGGCGACGCCGACCTCGGGGATTCCGAGCGCGACCAGGAAGCGCGCGAGCTCCGGCGTCTTCTTCGCCCGGATCGCCTCCACGAGCGCGGTCGACGACTTTTCGGCGAAGCCCTCGAGCTCCATGAGCCGCTCGGGCTCGACGTCGAACAAATCGGCGAGCTCACGCACGAGCCCCCGCTCGACGAGGAGCGACGCCGTCTCTTCGCCCAGCCCTTCGATGTCGAGCGCATGGCGGGCCGCGAAGTGCACGATGCGCCCCTTGAGCTGCGCCGGGCACCCGTAGCGATTGGGGCAGACGGTCCGTGGGCCCTCCTCCACGACCGAGGTTCCGCAGGCGGGGCACTCCGTCGGCATCTCGAACGGTGCCGGGCGGTCCTCTGCCGGCTCGACGACCTCGACGACTTGTGGGATCACGTCCCCGGCCCGCTGGATCCGCACGGTGTCCCCCTCACGCAGATCCTTCCGACGCAGCTCCTCCCGGTTGTGCAGCGTGGCGCGAGAGACGGTGACGCCACCCACGACGACCGGGCGCAGGAGCGCGACGGGCGTGAGAACCCCGGTGCGGCCCACCTGAACGTCGATCTTGTCGATCCGCGTCACTTCCTGCCGCGGAGGAAACTTGAAGGCCAGCGACCAGCGGGGGTGGTGCGACGTGGACCCCATCGCATCGCGGGCGGCAAGGTCGTCGAGCTTGATCACGACCCCGTCGATCTCGTAGTCGAGGTCGTCGCGCTCGGATGCGAATGCCGCGTGGTATGACAGTATCTCCTCCACCGTCGTCACGGTCTCGACCCGAGCGGGGACCTTGAAGCCCCACTGCCGCAGGGCCTCGATGCCGGCCGAGTGCGACGCGAAGCTCTCACCTTCGACGGCAAGCACGTCGTAGGCGAGCACCTCGAGCTTGCGGCTCGCGGTCACCGACGAGTCCAGCTGGCGGATGGCGCCGGCGGCCGAGTTGCGCGGGGAGGCGTACGGCTCCTCTCCACGTTCCACGAGGCCCGCGTTGAATTCCTGGAAGTCGGAGATGTACATCATCACCTCCCCGCGCACTGCGAGCAGGGTCGGGGCCGTTCGTTCCTCGGTCCGCAGGCGGAGTGGCACCGTCGGGATCGTGCGGGCGTTCTCGGTCACGCCCTCTCCGGCGCGCCCGTTGCCGCGAGTGACAGCGCGCGCGAGCACTCCGTCCTCGTACACGAGCTCCAGGGACGCGCCGTCGAGCTTCGGCTCGAGCACGTACAAGGGCTCGAGCCCCTCACCGAGCGCCTTGCGCACGCGCTCGTCGAAGCGGCGCACGTCGTCCTCGCTCTGGGTCGAGTCCAGCGAGAGCATGGGGACCACGTGCTCGACCGTCTCGAACTTGTCCTGTGGATCGACCCCTACGCGCTGAGTGGGTGAGTCCGCGGCGGCGAGCTCCGGGTGCTCGCGCTCGATCTGGACGAGCCGCCCCCAGAGCTTGTCGAACTCGGCGTCCGAGATCTCGGGCCTGGCCTCCACGTAGTAGAGGTAGGAGTGGCGGTGGATCGCGCTCCGCAGCTCGGCCGCTTCCCGCGCCACGTCCGCGGGCGCGCCCCCGCCTTTGCGCCGTTCATCGGAGTGGCGTGCTGCCAAGGGCTTCGGGGCGGGGGTGGAAGGGGCTTCGGACGAGGAAGGGGAATATGGAGCAGATCGCGTCCGCGGTCAGGCCTCGAGGCGCTTGAGCGTCTCGCGATCGTACGCCACTGTGAAGGATTCTCCGCCGGGCCACGTAGGATTCGTCACGAGCACCCCGGCACGGAGCGGTTCGGTCGCTTCGGTCCCAGGGTGACTCGGAAAGGAATGCCAGAGATTGCAGCCGGATCTGGAGCGAGAGCTCATTCGGAAGTGCAAAGCCGGAGACGCGAGGTTCTACGAGCCCCTGGTGCGCGCCTACGAGCCGTCGGGGCTGCGCCTCGCCGTCGCCATGATGGGAAACGTGGAGGATGCGCAGGACGCGCTGCAGGAGGCGTTCATCAAGACGTACGACACGCTCCACCGGTTCGACCTGCGACGGCCGTTCGGGCCCTGGTTCTTCCAGATCCTGAGGAACCAGTGCCGCGACATGCTCAGGAGCCGCAACGCGAAGTTCAAGGTCGAAGCACTGGACGAGAAGGTCGAGCAGAGACCCGGTGACGCGGAGCGGGGCCCGGAGAGGGCGCGGCAGCGGAACGCGGCGCGTGAGCTGCTTTGGAGGGGCCTGGAGAGGATCGGCCCCGAGCATCGCGAGATCCTCGTGCTCAAGGAGCTGGAGGGCTTCCGCTACGGCGAGATCGCCCAGATCCTCGATATCCCGGAGGGGACGGTGGCCAGCCGGCTCTTCCATGCGCGGCAGGCGCTGCGCGACGCGTTGACCGAGTTGAACGTGGAGTACCCCTGATGGGCGGGCGAATCACCTCCGAAGATCTCATGCGCTATCTCGACGGCGAGCTGTCGCCGGAAGAGCGGGCGCGCGTGGATGCCGAGCTGGCTACGAGCACGGAGCTACAGCGCGAGGTCGCGATCTTCCGCTCGCTCAAGGAGGACTTCCAGGAGCTGAGCTTCCATCCGGCCACGTATCGCAAGTCGATCTGGGACCGCGTGAACGACCGGGTCACCCGACCCGTCGGGTGGCTCCTGATCATCGCCGGTCTGGCCGTCTGGATGACGTACGGCGCGTACATATTCGCGACGTCGCCGTCCGATCCGTGGGAGAAGCTGGCCACCGGCGCCGTCGCGATCGGCATCCTGATGCTCTTCGCTTCGGTCATCTGGGAGCGCTACCGGGAGTGGGACCGCGACCCCTACAAGGACGTGCACCGATGATCGTGGTGACGACCGCCGAGGTCGCGGGGCACAGGGTCGTCGAGACGCTCGGGCTCGTGCGCGGCAGCTCCATCCGCGCGCGGCACCTTGGACAGGACATCACGGCGCGGTTGCGCAACATCACGGGCGGCGAGGTGAAGGAGTACACCAAGGTGCTCGCCGAGGCGCGGGAGCAGGCCATCGACAGGATGGTCGAGGAGGCGCAGGCGCTGGGGGCCGACGCGGTCGTCGCCGTTCGCTTCCAGACCTCCGAGGTGATGTCCGGCGCGGCCGAGATGCTCTGCTACGGAACCGCTGTCCGGCTGACATCGGCCGAATAGGCCGGCTCGTCGACCCCTCACACGGGCCTCTCCCCGCCGCGTAGCTTCCTTGCTGCGGCGACCCGCGGCTGGACATCATTGCCTCATCCCTCCCCAGAGGGCCCCATCGGGAAGGCACCTTGGCAGTTCTCGCGATACTCGAAGCGGATGCGCGCGCGGCGGCTCGTCTCTCCACGGCCTTGGGCGGCGAGCACCGGGTCGTCGTGCGCTCGACCTGGGAGTCGCTCCACCGGGCGCTGGCGAGAGAGAGCTTCGACGCGTGCCTCGTCGACGCGGACCACCCGGACCGCGCCTCCGCGCTCCGCGAGATCGCTACGATCCGTGACCAGCGGCCGGGGGTCGCCATCATCGCTTGTGTCGGCGAGGGATACGACCTCGGGTACTACGACCTTGGCGAGCTCGGGCTCGCCGGCCTCATCGCGAGCCGCACGCTCCCAGCTACGAAGCTCCGGGCGGAGGTGGACCGCGCGCTCGCGACGGCGCGGGCCGATCGGATCACTCGATCGCTCGAGGGCCGCTTCGCGCCACCCGGCCCGGACGCGATCCGGTGGGCCGTGGAGCACGCCGGAAGCGACACGAGCGTGGAGAAGCTGGCGGCCGGGCTCGGGCACACGCCACGCAGCCTCCGGCAGGCGCTGGAGGAGGCGGGGCTCCCGGGCCCGACACGTATCCTGCTCTGGGGCCGGCTTCTCCTCGCGGGCGCGCGCCTCGGGAGGGACGGGCGCACCGTGGAGGACGTCGCGTTCTCACTCGGGTACTCGACGGCTACGTCGCTGGCGCGCGCCATGAAGCGCCAGACCGGCCTCACACCCGGCGAGGTGTCGACCGAGGGCGGCATGGAGCGGGTGCGGCAAGCCCTCTTCCCCGAGCCCCGACGGAAGTCCCGCGGGGGCTTGGGCAAGATCGCGTCCTTGGTGCTGCTCGCGGTGCTCGCCGGCTGCGCGAGCTTCGCCGGAGGAAGCGGCACCGGGGTGGACCGGGCCGCCATCGAGGACCGGCTACGGACGCCACCGCTCGACCGCGCCCACGTGGGGGTGCTGGTGGTCGACCTACGCACCGGGCGCACGCTCTACGAACGGGACGCCGACCGCTGGTTCGTGCCGGCGTCGAACCAGAAGATCGTGGTGACGGCCGCGGCGTGGTCGCTGCTCGGGCCCGACTACCGCTACCGCACCGAGGTGCGTGCCGAGGGGACCCTCGCAGGCGGCCGTCTCGACGGCGACCTCGTCGTGATCGGCTCGGGAGACCCGTCTCTTTCGCGGCGCTATTGGCCTTCTGGCTTGAGCGCGCTCGACGCGCTCGCTGATAGCCTGCGGCGTGGTGGGCTGCGCGAGGTGACCGGTTCCTTGATCGTCGACGTGTCCGCCTGGGACTCGACGACCGTCGCCCCGACCAGGGAGGTGGACGACCTCGTCGTGCGCGCGGGTGCGACGGGTGGCGCGTTCGCGATCGAGGAGGGCGAGCTCCACGTGGTGACGAGGGGCGCCGCCCGTGCCGGGGAGCCCGCCGACGTGGAGTGGACGCCGCGTGGGCCAGGCGGTGTGTTCTCGCGCGTGACGACGGCCCTCCCGGGCGAGGAGCGGCGCGTCACCGCCCGTTATCAGCCGGAGTCCCGGCAGCTCGTGCTCGAGGGCGCGGTGGCGCCGGGTGCCGCCGACTCGCTCGTGTTCGCGCAGCGCGACCCGGTGCGCGTCGCCGCGGCCGAGCTCGCAGCGGCGCTCGAGCGCACCGGCATCACCGTGCGGCGTGGCTGGCGTGTGCGTTGGGAGGCGGGCGATGTCGGGCACCTGTCGGTCGGGGTGCCCGGATGCCGCGGGCCCCGTCGCGGCGCCACCGCGACATGCCACGAGGGCGCGCCGCTGGCGGTGCTCGAGTCGCCGCCGCTCTCGGAGCTCGCGGCCGGGGTGCTCGGGCCGAGCCAGAACTGGATGGCGGAGCAGCTCCTCCTGACGCTCGGGGCGGAGCTCGGCGAGCGGGGAAGCTGGTCACAGGGGCTCACCCAGGTGAGCGTCTTCCTGGCCGAGGCCGGAGTCGAGCCCCAGGCCGTGCGCCCACGAGACGGCTCGGGGCTCTCGGCCTACAACCTCGTGACGCCCCGTGCCCTCGTGCGACTCCTCCAGCTCATGGCCGCGCGCGCCGACGCGGGCCTGTACCGGCGCGCCCTCGCCGAGCCGGGTGAGATCGACTCGACGCTCGAGGACCGCCTCCGCGGTCTCGAGGGCCGGGTCTTCGCCAAGACCGGCAGCATCTCGAACGTCAACAATCTGTCGGGTTACCTCGTAAGGGAGAGCGGACAGGAGCTGATCTTCTCCATCCTCACGAACGGAACCGGAGTGAGCGCGACCCAGGTGCGCGACGCCATCGACGACCTCGTGCGGACCCTGGCCCGCTAGCCGACGAGGACGACACCCCGACGATGGGCAAATACGACCTTCCCGACCTTCCCTCCGACGACGAGCTCGGGATCACGGAGGAGGACCGGCGGGCCTACGAGGAGGACCTCCCCGCCGAGCGCCCGGAGCTGAGCGACGCCGAGATGGCAGCCCTGCTCGGCGAGACGGCTCGTCCGGAGGGCGCCGCGGCACCGCCGTCGCGGAAGGAGAAGCGAGCGAGGGCCAAGAAGGAGAAGAAGCAGAAGAAGGCGAAGCCGCCTAAGGAGAAGCGCGGTAAGGAGGCGGCGGCGAAGGCCCTCTCCGCCGGGGAAGGCGCCACCGCCGGCTCGTCGCCGGCTACGCCCGGCGGAGCAGCCCGCTGGAGAGGCCCCGTCACGCTCGGGCTCCTGCTCGGTGTCGCCGTGCTTTCGAGCAGCCGGATGACAATGCCGTCGCCCGTACCGGCCAATGCGAGCGACACCGTGTTCTCGTCGGCACGCGCCATGTCTACGCTGACCGAGATCGCGCGTCGCCCGCGCCCTCCGGGCTCCCCCGAGCACGCGCGGGTGCGCGCCTATCTCACCGAGCGCCTGCGTGGACTCGGTATGGAGCCCGAGGTCGAGACCGCGACCAGCGTCGTGCAGGACTCGCGGGCCATGATTGCGGCTACGGTGCGCAACCTCGTTGTCAGGATCCCAGGATCTGCCTCGACAGGGGCGATCCTCATCACCGCGCACTACGACAGTCGTGAGCTTTCACCCGGTGCCGGAGACGACGGAACGGGTGTCGTGACGATACTGGAGGCACTGCGAGCGGTCCGCGCGGGAGGCTCGCTCCGCAACGACGTCATCGTCCTCCTGACCGATGCGGAGGAGGCGGGGCTGCTCGGAGCGCGCGCGTTCGCGCGCGACCACCCCTGGATGCGTGACGTGGCACTCGTGCTCTCGTTCGAGATGCGCGGCGGCGGTGGGCCCTCGATGATGTTCGAGACAGGCGCGGAGAACGGCTGGGTCGTGCGCCAGTTGGCGGACTTCGATCCCAGGCCGCTGGCGAACTCGATGTCCACCGAGGTCTATCGGCGGATGCCGAACGACACGGACTTCACGCCGTTCAGGGAGGCCGGCAAGCAAGGGCTGAACTTCGCCGCCGTCGGCCGAGCGCATGTCTACCACCAGCCTACGGACACGCCCGAGAACCTCGACGAGGCCACCCTGCAGCACCACGGCGTGCGTGCCGTCGCGGCCCTGCGCCACTTCGGGAACCTCGACCTGGGCGAGGGGGTCACGGCCGGCGACGCCGTCTTCTTCACGGTCCCCTTCTTCGGCCTCCTGGTCTACGACGGCTCCTGGGTCCTGCCGGTCACGGGTGGCCTCCTCCTGCTCCTCTTCCTGGCCGCCGGCGCGGCGCTCCGCGCTGGAGCCGGCGTGGGCGGACTCGTGACCGGCCTCGGTCTCGCGATCCTCGGGGGTGCGCTCAGCTACGGGATCGCGCTCGGCCTCGGCGCGTGGGTCGCGCGCTTCCACCCGGAGGCGGGCCACCTCGACGGATCCCTCTTTCACCTCGAGGGCTGGTACGTCTTGGCCCTGGTCGGCGCGACGCTCGCGGTGGTGACCGCGCTGCACGCGGTCGCGCGCCGCTGGCTCTCGTCACTCGAGCTGCTCCTGGGCGCGGCATTGCTCCCGTTCGCGGTGGCCGCCTGGGCGAGCTTCGCGGCGCCGCTCGCGGCGATGAACCTCCAGTGGCCGGTAGCGGCTTCGTTGCTCGCCGTGATCGCTCTGGCGCTGCTGGGCTCGCGACGGGAGGGCTTGGTCGGCTGGCTCGCGGTCCTCCTCCTGACCGCACCCGTGTTGGCGTTTCTCGTGCCGCTCGTAGAGCTGCTCTGGCTCGCGTTCAGCCTCTCTGGGGCGGGCATGATCGCCGTACTCGTGGCCGTCACGCTGCACCTCTCGCTGCCCGCGCTGGACACGGTCCGCCGCCCCAACGGGTGGTGGGCGCCCCTGACGGGCGTGTTGGTCGCCGCCTCGGCACTCGCGATCGGCGTCCGGTCGGCGCGCCCGACCGCGACGCGGCCGGCGCCGAGCACCTTGATCTACACGTACGAGCACGGGACCGGAGCGGCACGCTGGGTCACCGACCCCGGTGCCGACATCCTCCTCGACGAAGAGGCGATCGACTGGGCTGCCGCGCGTGCCGCGGCTCCCTTCGACGGCACCGACGACGTTCGCCCCTTCGGCCTGGCGTGGGCGCAGGCACCGGTCGCGACGGCGCCGCTCGTCACGGCTCCCCGACCGGAAGTCGTGATCCTGACCGACACGATCGCGGGCACGCAGCGCAGGGTCGCATTCGGCGTGCGTTCGCGGGTCGGCGCGGAGCGGCTCACGCTCACGCTCGACGCGGCTGGGCGAACCCGGTTCCTGGCGGTGAACGGCGTGGCCGTCGGCCAGCCCGGGAGCCTCGAGCGCGTCCAGCACTGGGGGGAGCCGGACTCCCTTCTCGTGGTCGAGGTGGACATGCCGGCCGCCGAGCCCATCGGAGTGCACGTCGTCGAGGATCTGTGGCGGCCTGAACAGCTCCTGGGTGCGGGGGCCTTCGCCCGCCCCCCTCATCTGGCCCCCGACACTCAGTCGAGGAGCGACCGTGCCATCCTGCGCACCTCACTGGCGGCCTTCGCCGATCCCCGGCACGGCTTCATGGAGGAGGCCACCCCGACGACCGGTCCTCTAACACAACCGGGCGCCCAGGACTCCAATTGACTGAGGGCACCCGACGGGTCCCCTGACAGCCTTACGCAAGGAACGGACAGCATGAACGCGGTACCCCGCTACGGAGCGCTGACCATGGCCGTGCTCCTCCTGGGCGCGTGCAGCGACGGCACCGGGCCCGACGCCGCCGACGAGGCGGTCCGGTTCGACGTGGCCGTCATGGCCGCCGACGCGACGCTCGAAGACATCGCCATGTGGAGTCAGCCCTTCGGCTTCGGTCCCGCCCCCGCCGCCGCGCCGGGCCGTCCGGGTGGGCACGAGGGATGGGGCGGCGAGTTTTCGGGGACGCGCTCGGTCGTCTTTTACGACGCCAACGGCCAGGTGCAGACGGCGTACGATGAGCTGACGACCGCCGAGATCCACATCTCCCACGAGGTCATGGGGGAGGCGAGCCGCGAGGATTGGAGCGTGAGCCTGCACCGGGAGCGCGAGATGGTCGTCTCCGGGCTCGCGGGTCAGGAGACGCACCGCACCTGGAACGGGTCGGGCCGTGAAGAGGTCAGCAGCGAGCGCACGCTCGAGGGCGGAGTCCGCTCCTACGAGGCGGTGGGCGAGTTCACCTACCGGGACGTCGTCGTGCCCATCCCGGGCACGGTCCCGCGTTATCCGGTTTCGGGCACCGTGTCCCGCTCCGTCACGGTGACCATCTCCGGACCGGACGGGGAGCGGACCCGCACGGTCTTGGTGGTCATCACCTTCAACGGCTCGAGCACGGCGACCGCCGTCGTGAACGGCGAGGAGTACCAAATCGACCTGTCGACCCGCGAGGGGAGACTGCCGCTGCGGCGACTGCGGCGCTGAGCGTGCGAGCCGCCCGGGCGCGGCATGCGGCTCTTTCATCGGGGGTGGCGGACCGCGTCCGCCACCCCCTTCCCGTAGCGACCCGTTCTCGCGCCCCGTAAAGTGCCGGGGGGCCCGACCGGCTTCTGGGCGGGCGCGCCGGCCCCCGCCGAACAAAGCGCACAGGGAGGCAACGATGGCTGCCAAACGTTTCGCACTGCTCACCGCCGCGTTCATGCTCTTCGGAGCCGGCTACGGAATCGGCTTCCGGGCCGGCGGAGAGGGCCTGGTCGCCGAGGCCACCGCGAGCCCGGCGCCGACGATCCAGGCGGCGGACCGGATCTTCGAGCTCCGGACGTACACCGCCCCGGAGGGGAAGCTCGACGACCTCCTGGCCCGCTTCCGCAACCACACGCTGCGGATCTTCGAGAAGCACGGGATGACCAACGTCGGCTACTGGCTCCCGCAGGACGAGACGCTCCGGCAGAACACGTTGGTCTACCTGTTGGCTCACCCTTCTCGCGAGGCCGGCGAGCAAGCCTGGCGCAACTTCGCCGCAGATCCCGAGTGGCAGCGGGTGTCCGAGGAGTCGCAGCGCGACGGTCGCATCGTGGCGGGCGTCCAACGTATGTGGCTCGACGCAGCCGACTTCTCACCCATGAAATGACCATGCACCGCGTGCTCGTCTTTGTCGCCGCGGTGGCGGTCGGAGCGGCCACCGCCTCCCCGGCCGCGGCGCAGAACGCCCGCGGCGGGCGCGACTTCGACGCGGAGATCGAAGCCGCGATCCGCTCCGCGAAGGACGCGGCCGGGTTCGACCACCTCGGCACGCTCAACAGGGTCTGCCTGCTCCCCGCGAGCGGCGGCGAGAACACGAGCGACCAGGTGCCCCGCTACGTGCTCGAGCCGAGCGCCGCGCCGCCGCGGGACAGTTGGTGGGCGGAGCCCGCGCGTGTCTTCGACAACCTCTACTTCGTGGGCGGGAGCATCCACAGCTCGTGGGCCATCACCACGAGCGAAGGGATCATCATCATCGACACGCTCTATCCGTATAACTCGGAGGAAGCGATCGTCGGCGGTTTGGAGCGGCTGGGACTAGACCCGCGAGATATCCGCTACGTGATCATCTCTCACGCGCACGGCGACCACATCGGCGGTGCGCAGATGCTCCAGGAGCGGTACGGCGCGCGGGTCGTGATGGGCGCTGCCGACTGGACCCTGGTGGAGCGCTACCCGAACCGCTATCGCAGCATGGCCCCGAGGCGCGACGTCGTGGCAAGCGACGGCATGCGGATCACCCTGGGTGATCAGACCGTCACGCTCTGGGAAACGCCCGGCCACACCCAGGGGACGCTCTCCTACACGTTCACCGCTCGCGATCAGGGGCGTCCCGTCAGCGTGGCCTACTCGGGCGGCACGGCGTTCAACTTCGTGAACAACACCCCCGACCCGGGCATCCGGAATTTCCAGACCTACATCGAGTCGCAGCGCCACATCGCGGAGCAGGCGAGGCGCTCGGGCGCGACGGTGCTGCTCTCCAACCACTCGGAGTTCGACGGCGCGGTCACGAAGAACCGCATGCTCGCGGGGTGGCGTGCGCTGGCCACGCTGGGCCAGGCACCGGGACCGCACCCCTACGAGATCGGACAGGACGCGGTGCAGCGGTACTTCCAGGTCATGGAGGGGTGTGCCCGCGCGGCGCAGCTTCGCCTCGAGCGGCGACTGGTGATCTAGGCTCGCGCTCGGCCCCTAAAGCCACTGCTGGAAGAGCACCATCGCCACTGCGGATGCGGCCGCCAGCGTGGCGACCTGTGCCCGCTTGCCGTGGCCGTACGCCTCCGGCAGCAGGTCTCCGAGGACCATGAAGACCATCGCGCCGGCGGCGAATCCGAGGCCGTAGGGGAGCGCCGGCCGGAACGCCTCGACGAAGAGGAACGCCGGAACGGCCATGAGGGGCTGAGGAAGCGACGAGAAGACGCTCCAGGCGGCGCACCGCCCCACCGAGACCCCCTGGGGCCTCAGTACCGCGCTGATCGCTACGCCCTCCGGCACGTTGTGGATCGCGATCGCGATCGTGATGACGGCACCGAGGGTCACTCCTCCCCCGAACGACACTCCGACCGCGACGCCCTCGGCGAAGGAGTGCACCGTCATGACGATCACCATGAGCAGCATCCGCCTCGCGCCCTCGCCGCGCGCGGCCTCGAAGACGATATCGTGGCCGTCCTGTTCTCCCAGGAAACGCTGCGTGAGGAGAATGAAGGCGACTCCGAGCAGCCCACCTAGGAGGGTCTCGCCGCGGCCGTAGCCCGTCCCCTCGGCGACGAGTCCGAAGCTCGCACCGAGCATCAGCCCGGACGCCACGGCACCCGCGTACGACACGAAGCGCTCCGAGATGGTACGCACGAAGACGAACGGGAGCGCCCCGAGCCCCGTCGCCACCGCGGTGAGCAGGGCGTACAGGAAGACGACGAGCCACTCGCTCACGAGGTCACCCCCACGAGGAGAACCACGACGCCGAGCGCCAGCAGCGTGATCATCGCGATGCTCGTCCGTCCCGCCTGCGCGTAGGACTCGGGGAGCAGCTCGACGAGCGTGCGGTAGATGAGCGCCCCGACCGCGAAGCCCGCGAGCCAAGGCAGCAAAGAGGGCCAGAGCGCGACGAGCGAGAACACGAAGACGGCCAAGAGCACCTGGTTCACGTTGACCGCCACGGCAATCACGGCGCTCTGGTAGGGACGCACCCCGACCCGTGTCAGGGCGCTCGTCAGGACCAACGCTTCGGGAATGTTATGGATCGCAAGGGTGACGGCCATCGCGGTCCCCAATGGGAGTGCGACGGCCATCGCCGCCCCGATCGCCACGCCCTCGTCCGCCGCGTGCAGTGCGTCGACAAGGACCGACTTGTAGCCCACGCTCGCCGATGGGGACTCGGAGGAGTCGAGGTCGAGCTCGCCCGTTCCGGCGAGGGCGTGGGTGCCGCGCACGAACGCCAAGCCGAGTAGCGCGCCGGCCCCTCCCGCGAGCAAGCCCTGCGTGAGCCCCTGGGTGAGGAGCGCATAGGCGACGCCCAACATGAGCCCGCCTGCCAGCGCGTTGGCCCAACCGATCGCGCGGCGGGGAGGCGGGACGTGGAACGCCTGCGGGAGCGCACCAAAGGCGGCGGCCAGCGCTGCCAGAGTCGAGAAGGCGAGCACCGTGCCGAGAGGCTCGAGTGTCGTCACGGCGCCAAGCTCGCAGCGGCAAGGGCCGGAATCCAGCTTTCGACGGTACCTGTCGGCGGGCCTGGTCGGCTCCTACCATGCGCTCCCGCCTGGCCGCGGTGGCGAGGCAGCTCTCTGGGCAAGGAGGCGTGTCATGCGCCGACCCGCGATCCCGCTCCAGGAATTCGATGCCGAAATGGCGACCACACGCCGTCTCCTCGAGCGTGTCCCGGACGCGCGGGGCTCCTGGAAGCCACATGAGAAGTCGTTCCCGCTCGGCCACCTCGCCCAGCTGATCGCGGGCATGCCCGGGTGGATCGCGCAGACGCTACGCTCGACGGAGCTCTCTCTCGGGGACTTCCCCGGCTACTCGCTCGAGCCCACGACCGCCCTCGTGAAGCTCTTCGACGACAACGTGCGGCGCGCGCGCGAGGCGCTCGCGTCGGTTACGGGCGCCGAGCTCGACGTCGTGTGGTCGCTCAAGGCCGGCGAGCACGTCGCGTTCGGCGGTCCGCGCGGGGAGGTGGTCCGCAACCACCTCAGCCATCTCATCCACCACCGCGGTCAGCTCAGCGTCTACCTGAGGCTCTGCGACGTGCCGCTGCCGTCCATCTACGGGCCGACGGCAGACGAGCAGTGGTCCCCGTGAGCTGGGGCGGCGGGCCGTTTGGGCCCGCCGCCCGCCGGCTCAGCGGTCGGCTTCGAGAGCCGCCCTGGCTTTCCCCATGTACTCCCAGAGGCCGGGCGCCATCTGCATGCGGTGGCTCGACATCACCCGATCCGGTCCTTCGCTCCGGTACATGTTCCCCAGCGAGGCGGCGATGCCGGGGTCTCCCCCGGTGAACTCCTGGATCAGCGCGGCCGACTTCCGCGCGAGCGCTTTCACCTCGTCGCTCGCGGGGTCGAGGCCGGCCTGCATCGCATTCTCGTAGGCTTCGAAGAGGGTCTGCCACTCCTGCTGGACCGCCTGCATCCGCTCCTCACCCACCTCTTCGCGCCGAGCGGCGAGCTGGTCGAGCTGCTCGGCCGTGTAGTGCTTCTCGTAGCTCATGGTAACCTCGATCGTTCGTGTGATGTCGTCGACGGAAACCGCTTCCGCCGCCCGGAGCCTGTCGCGCAGGGAGCGAACGAGGTCGAGAAGCCGGCCGTCCCGAGCCAGCTGGCGCTCGATCCGCTCGACATGCAGGTCGAGGACGCGCCCCAGCGTGTAGTCGGGGCGCGACAGGCACGCCGCGATCTCGTCCAGCGGGAGCCCGAGGTGCCGCAGCGACGCGATCTGTTGAAGCCGCTCCACCTCGACGCGGCCGTAGAGCCGGTGACCGGCGGCGGTCCGCCGGCCCGGGCGCAGCAGCCCGATCTCGTCGTAGTGGTGCAGCGTGCGCACGGTGAGCCCTGCCTTCTCGGCCAGCTCTCCGACCTTCATCACATCGTCCACGGTCGCACTCCCTCCCCTGTGCGTCGACCCCGTTGGGGATCGACGGTAGCACCTCACGTCGCGTGAGGTGCAAGGCTGGCACGGCCCCCTCGAAGAGGCCATGCTCTTGTCGGGCCTCCGTCTGGTCCCTACCGTCGTGGCCGTTGTCGGGCGCGGTACGCTCCCGTTCTTCAGCGACTTGCCAGAGTCGGTCCACCGACCCCCGAGCCCCGCCAACCGGATGA
>JBFGFY010000036.1:0-20146 GCA_041579355.1 Longimicrobiales bacterium
CCAGCTCGAGTCGGTCTACACGCTCCACCACGACTACGAGGGCGTTCGCCTGGGCCAGGACTGGGCGATCAGCGTAGTCTGGACCGCCGGGCTCGACCTCTTCTAGTCGCCTCGGCGACGAGGACCACGGCGCCCGGGGACCTGCGAGCCCCCGGGCGCCGTCTTCTTGTCGGCTACCCCCGCACCGCCACGAGGTGGTAGCGCTTCTTTCCGATCCGGACGAGGAGGAAGCGCCCTTCGATCGCGTCGTCGAGCGTGACGGCGCGGTCCGTGCCCTCGACCCGCACGTTGTTCAGGTAGACGCCACCGCCTTCGATCGAGCGGCGCGCCTCTCCCTTGGAGGACGTGATGCCCGTCTCGGCGAGCAGGTCGACGAGCGGGACGCCTGCACCCGAGATCGACTCCTTCGCGACTTCGGTCGAGGGCACGTCCGCGAAGATCTCCGCGATCTCCTCGGCGCCCAGCCCCTCGATCGCACCCCCGAAGAGCGCATCGGTGGCCCGGCGCGCGGCCGCGAGGCCGCCCTCCCCGTGCAGGCGACGCGTGACGTCCTCGGCCAGCGCCTTCTGCGCGGCTCTCGCCTGCGGCGCCGCCTCGAGCCCGGCGGCCAGCTCCTCGATGCGCTCGCGCGGGAGCAGGGTGAAGAACTTCAGGTAACGAACGGCGTCGGCGTCGTCGACGTTGATCCAGTACTGGTAGAAACGAAACGGCGAGGTCAGCTCGGGATGCAGCCACACGTTGCCGCTCTCGGTCTTCCCGAACTTCACCCCGGACGACTGGGTGATGAGGGGGAAGACGACACCGTAGGCGCGCGCGCCCGCCATGCGGCGAACGAGGTCGATGCCCGCCGTGATGTTCCCCCACTGGTCGCTCCCGCCCATTTGCACCGTGCAGCCCTCGCTCCGGTGCAGCTCCAGGAAGTCGTAGGACTGCAGTAGGGCATACGAGAACTCGGTGAACGAGATGCCCGACTCGTCGCTCGTCACTCGCCGCTTCACGGACTCCTTCGCGAGCATCTGGTTCACCGAGAAGTGCTTTCCGACGTCGCGCAGGAAGTCCACGAGCGGCAGCCCGCCGAGCCAGTCCAGGTTGTTCCGCATGCGAGCGGCGTTCGACTTGGCCTCGAAGTCGAGGAAGTGCTCGAGCTGGCCGCGGATCGACTCCGCGTTGGCCGACACCTCATCCTTCGTGAGGAGCTTGCGCTCCGAGACCTTGCCCGACGGGTCGCCGATCAGCCCCGTGCCGCCGCCGACGAGCGCGATGGGCGTGTGCCCTGCGCGCTGCGCGTGCACCAGGCCCATGATCGGCAGCAGCGACCCGATGTGGAGGCTCTTCCCCGTGGGGTCGAAGCCGATGTAGACGGTGCGGGAAGCCTCGGCGAGGTGCTCGGCCGCCCCCTCGGTCGCGTCGTGCAGCAGGCCACGCCACCGGAGCTCTTCCAGCAGAGAGGCGCCGGCGGCCCGCTTACCAGCCATTCCGCTCCTTGAGGCTCGTGACGTGGGCCGTGTGATGGGGGCCGTGCCAGCCGTAGATCTCGAGGAGCACGTCCACCAGCATCTCGCCGCGGCCCGGGTAGTCGACCGCCCGCTCGAAGTAGTCCTCGCCCGCCGACTCGAGGAAAGCCACCCAGCGCGCGTGCAGCGCGTCGAGGATCGCGAGCGAGGCCTCGGGTGGGAGGGACTTCGCGTCGGGCAACTCCGCCCATTCCTTCTCCTCGTACGTGCGGATCTTCGGAAAGTCCTCGGTGGCGGCGAGCTTGAAGCGCACGTAGGCGTTCACGTGGGAGTCCACGACGTGGTGCACGACCTGGCGCAGCGTCCAGCCGCCCTCCCGGTACGGCGTGTCGAGCTGTTCGTCCGAGAGCCCTCGGACGGCTTCGCGCAGCTTCGCCGGAGTCTGTCGGATCGCGTCGATGAGCTTCTTGCGCTCGACTGCCGTGAGGGGGCGGCGAACCGACTGGAATTTGCCGATCGGGTACCTGAGATCGTCCATCCGGGCGTGCTCCGTTTGCGTGGAAGGGCGAATCATCCCACGGTTCGGCGGCCATGTCCAGCCACGCCCGCATCTACCAGACGGTCCGGCGCATTCCGAGCGGCCGCGTGGCCACGTACGGCGGGGTGGCGCGGGAGGCGGGGCTGCCCGGACGGGCGCGACAGGTCGGGTACGCCCTCGCCGCACTCGACGACGACTCCGACGTCCCGTGGCATCGGGTGATCAACGCCCGCGGTGAGGTCAGTCCGAGGTCCGGGGGACGCATCTTCGAGCGCCTCCAGCGAAGCTTGCTCGAAGCCGAGGGTGTGACCTTCGGATCTCGCGGGACGGTCGACCTGGAGCGCTTCGGCTGGCCGTGAGGGGCCCTCCGACAGAGCTAACCTGACAAAATAGTTTTCAAAGGTTACTTTCTGTCGTCGGATGCCCCGGACGGACGAGGAGCCATGGCGGTGGACCCGCAGCGGGCCCAGGAGGTGGCGCTCGGCTTCCTCTCGGCCGGCACCCACGGGCCCGACCCGCTCGCCTCCCCCGCCGACCTCCTGGACTGGCTCGAAGGGGCAGGCCTGCCCGTGCCGAGCTCCCTCCGGGCCTCACCACCCGACGCATCGCGCCTCCACCGGGAGGCCTCGCTCCTCCGCGAGACCGGCCGGTCGGCCCTGACCGCGCGGAGCGAGGGGCGGCCGCTTTCATCGGAGGCGCTGTACGCCCTCGGCCGCGTGCTGGACTCGAGCCGGGTGGCACGCCGACTCGAGGTCGTCGGCGCCGGCCTCCGGCTCGTCGAGGTGGAAACGGAAACCGAGCTCCTCAGCACGCTCGCACCCCTCGCCCTCGGCCTCGCGCAGCTCCTGGCGAGCGCCGATCCGCGCCGGCTCCGTCGTTGCGGCGCGCCGGACTGCCGCGCGTGGTTCCTCGACGCCAGCAAGAGCGGGCGCCGGAAGTGGTGCTCCATGGCTCGCTGCGGGAACCGCGCCAAGGCCGCACGGCACCGGCGGAGGCAGGCAACCGGTCGGTCGCGCGGGTGAGGCGGCGACCGGGGCCCTGAGCCCCCCTTCGGGCACACGGGGCCACTCCTTGCCCCGGTCGGGACCCAGGCATATTTCGAAGTCTCGGGACACCCCACGCCCATAGGGATCCGCAGATGTGGACGAAGACCCTCGGATGCGCTATCGCCGTCGCCTTGGCGACGCTGTGCTCCGCGACGGCGCTCGCGGCCCAGAGCGAGGCGCACGTCCACATCGGACACGTGGCTGACGGATTCGGCGACACGCCCAACGGACAGAGCCTCCTGGCGACCGCGCTGGCCGAGGCGGGAATCGCGGCCCAGCACGCTGGCTTCGCAGCCAACGACTCCCTCAACCTGGAGGGGATGAGGCGGCACATGCCCCACGTGCTCCACGCGATCGACCCCAGCCTGGTGCCCGGCGGGCCGGGCGCCGGCTACGGAGTGAAGCGGGCCGCCGAGGGAATCGCACAGCACATCGAGCTCGCGGCCAGGGCCGACGGCGCATCGGCCAACGTGCGCTTGCACGCGGCCCACATCCTGGGCGCCGCACGAAGCGCCGTCCAACGGGCCGACCGCATCGTGGCGCTCGCGCAGCAGGTGCAGGCCGCGACGAGTACCTCGGCCGCCGCGAGGACCGTGGCCGAGCTGACCATCGAGGCTCGAGCGCTCGCCTCGGGCCGGGACGTGGACGGAGACGGCCGCGTGGGCTGGCAGGAGCCGGAGGGTGGCCTCGAGCAGGTGGAACAGCACATGACGCTCCTCAAACGGGGCGAGAGACTCGCCCAGTAGGAGGTTCAGGAAGATGACAGGCTTCAGAACGTTCTCGGCGCTCGCGCTCTCGCTCGCCCTCGCTGGCTGCGGGTCGGCGCAGAGCACGGCGGTCGCCTACACGGGCGCCACGGTCTGGGACGGCACGGGCGCACCGCCCGTGCCGAACGCGACCATCCTCGTGGACGGCGGTCGCATCGTGGCCGTCGGGGCCGGCGTGGAGGTGCCCCGCGGGGCCACGACGGTCTCGCTCGCCGGCCGCTTCGTGATCCCCGGGCTCATCGAGTCGCACGGGCACGTCACGGGGGCCTGGGCTCCGGAGGGTGTGACGGACCCGATGCAGAGCGTGCGGGAGGACCTGCTCCTGTACGCCCGCTACGGCGTCACCACGGTGAACAGCCTCGGTGACGACGAGACGGTGATCGCGGTGCGCGATGCCGCGAGCCCGACCGACCCGCGGGCGCGTGTGCTCGCCGCCGGTCCGGTGATCGGCGGCCCGCAGAGCACGGCCGCGAGCGCCCGCGCCGAGGCCGTCGCGAACGCCGACTTGGGCGTCGACTGGCTGAAGCTGCGTGTCGACGACAACCTCGGCGCGAGCCGCAAGATGCCGTGGGAGGCCGTCGCCGCGGTCATGGAGGTCGGGCGCGAGCGGGGAATCCCGGTGGCCACGCACATGTTCTACCTGGGCGACGCGAAGCGGCTCCTGGAGCTGGGCACGGGCATGCTCGCGCACTCGGTGCGTGATCGCGACGTGGATCCGGAGCTGATCTCGATGCTCCGCGACAGCGGGGTCTGCTACGTACCGACGCTCGTGCGCGAGGTGAGCACGTACGTCTACGGAGCGCGCCCGGACTTCTTCGACGATCCGTTCTTCCAGAAGCACGCGCACGCGGGTGAGCTGGCCCGGGCGTCCGACCCGGCCTTCATGGAACGGATGCGCACGAGCTCGTCGGCCGCTGCCTACCGGGTCGCGCTGACGCAGGCGCAGCGGAACCTCAAGACGCTCCAAGACGCGGGCGTGCCGATCGCGTTCGGCACGGACGCCGGCCCGTCGGCACGCTTCCCGGGATACTTCGAGCACATGGAGCTGCAGCTCATGGTCGACGCCGGGCTCACGCCCGCGCAGGCGCTCCAGAGCGCGACGTCCGTGGCCGCCGAGTGCCTCGGGCTCGCCGATGTCGGCACGCTCGAAACCGGTAAGTGGGCCGACTTCGTGGTGCTGGGCGCGAATCCCCTCAGCGACATCTCCGCCTCGAAGAGCGTCGAGCGGGTCTTCGTGGGAGGGACCGAAGTCCAATAACGACCGTGCGCGTCAACGCGCCCGAGTCGTCCAGAAGACGATGACGCCGCAGTGCGTTCCGAGGCCGATGAACCGGCTCGGGAGGCGCGCGGCGTTTTCGTACATCTCCACCGCGACGATCTCGTGGGGCGGCACCAGCTCGTCGACGGAGGGCACGTCCTCACCGGGGGGCGGCTCCACTCCCTGGATCGCAGGCGCCTGCGTCTCGCTGCGGGAGCCGCCGATGCGAATGAGCTGGTCGTCCATGAAGATCGCCGGATAGCAGAGCTCCCCCTCGAGGAGCGCCAGGCGATTGAAGAGCACTCTGCGACGCAGCTGCCCCCCCGTGGCGTCCGTGGTGACGCGGACCCCGGGCACCCGCCCCAGCAGGTCGCTCGTGCGCGCGGGGGACACGGCCTCCACGTCGTCGCGCTGGATGAACGAGCCGGGGTGGGCCACGGCGCGCTCGTAGAAGCCGACCCGCTCCAGGATCGGCGAGCGGGTGTCGACGACGACGATGACCGGATCGAGCTCGATCGCCTCTTCCGGAAGCAGGACCTCGACCCGCCGGGTCCCGTCGTCGAGACGGATCGCTTCGCTCACGGCGCCCCGGTAGCCGAGCCTCGCGACCCTCAGGTAGACCTCACCGCCCTCTTCGAGTACGACCGCGAACCGCCCCTCCTCGTCGGAGATGGTGCCCGCGACCGCCTCCCCGTCCGCCCCGAGCACCGAGACCGCCACCCCCTCCAGGGGAGCCCGGGAGGCGCTCGCCACGACCGTGCCCACCAGCGCCGGCCGCAGCGCTCCCGGGACGGGCGCCACCGCGACGCGCGGCCGCACCGTGAGGTCCGCCTGCACGTGCCGGGCTGAGTCGGTGCGCACCTCGATCACCTCCGATTCGGCGCTCCCCATACGCGCGACCAGCCGCGCGACCCCGATCGGGAGCTCGCAGAAGACGAAGCTCCCCTGCGCGTCCGAGGTCGCCGTGATCGGAGCGCCCGACGCGTCCCGACGGTCGAGCGCCTCCACGGTCGCCCCCCCGACCTTGCCTCCGCCCCTCGTGTACACGTACCCGACCAGGGAGCCCGCACCGGCCTCGCCGCAGGAGCGCGCGAGGAGGGTCGTCCACGACGGAACGACGAGGTCCAGCTCCAGCACGCCGCCCGGCTGGAGCTCGACGGTCCTCCAGCCGGTCGTGACGCCGAGCGAGTCGAGCCGCGGATGGCTGAACGTCACGCGGTGCATCCCGGGACGTACGCCGCGCAGCTCGTAGCGCCCGTCGAGCCCCGCCGAGGCGCGGACGTTCCCGCCCGCCACGCGCACGGTCGCACCGGCCACGCGCTCGCCTGCGATACTGTCGTAGACGACGCCGCGCACCACGGCGGGGGCGATGTCGGGACGCCAGAGGATCCCCTGCCCCTCGACGAGCTCCACGGAATTGCCCACCTCGTGGATCTGCGACTCGTCGCCGCGCCGCATCACGCCGGGCGTGCCGACCGGCGCGCGTCCCATGGGGGCCTGTATGAACCACTCGCTCACGATCCAGCGGCCGTCCTCGAGCTCGGCGAAGTGGACCTCGCCCCGCGCACGGTTCGCGCCGGGCACGTTCAAGCCGGTGTAGCGGAACTCGACGCGGTCGAGCCGCGCGCTCACGCGGTCGAGCCAGATCGTGCCCTCGACGTCCGGGACCCGGCGGTCTGCGTTCGGCTCGAAGGCGAGACCGAGCCACGGGGCGTTTCGCTCCGGCTCCAGGACGCGGAAGCAATGCGTGTCCTGGAACTCGTCCGAGAGCAGCACCTCGGCGTCGGGCGCGTAGTAGTATGAGAACGACTGGTCCCGGTGGACGTATCCCTCGGCGAGGAGCCGTTGGGGTGGCAAGCTCTGTACGGAGTTCGCGCCGACCACCTCGCGCTGTTCGGTCTCCTCGTAGAGGATCTGACTCGTGCGCGCCGAGATCTGACGGTCCCAGAGGGTGACGAGGAAGCGCAGGTCGACCTGAGTCTGCGTCCACGAAGCCGCCGCGAGCGCCTTGCGGGCCTCGTCCCACACGAGCTGCGCCGAGCCCCCGCGCTCGTCCGGCTGGCAGCGACCGCCTCGAGCTTCGACCTGAATGCCGTCGAGCGCGATCGGCTGTGTATCGACGGGCACGTCGATGGATGCGATCCCTCCGTCCGCGACGTCGACGCCCGAAACGACCGTGGGCTGGAAGCCGATGCGCTCCACGTGGAGCTCGTAGCGACCACCCACGGGCGCCTGGAGCCGGAAGCGGCCGTCCGCAGCCGTGAGCCATCCCACGCCCGTCGGCACGCCGGCAGCGTCGTGGAGGCGTACCATCGCACCTGCGACCGGACCGCCACCCCCGCGCTCGAGCACACGTCCGAGCACGGTCTGCGCCGTCGCCGGATGCGCGCCGAGCGACGTCGCGCCGACGGCAAGCACCGTCAGCGCCCGGCGCGCGGTCTTCGTGATCGTCGCTGCTCGCACCACGTGGCCTCCTGCTCCCACTCTGCCGAGCGAGCGGGCCGGGGGCAAGCGGGCTGGCCGCGAAGGGCCGAGCCCCCTCAGGAGCGCTCTAAGCGCTGATCTCGTGCGCCGAGCCCGCACCCCGCGGGATGCGGATCAGCTCGACGAGCACCTGGACGTGCGAGGGCGGCTCCGGCGTGAAGCGCGACACCGTCATCGTGATCGCGAAGTTCACCAGCATGCCGACCGTGCCGATCCCCTCGGGGCTGATGCCGAGCCACCAGTGGTCGGCGTTGTTCAGCTCCGGGTGCATGAGCGTGAACCAGACGATGTAGGCCGCCGTCAGCGTGACTCCGGCGATCATGCCCAGGATCGCACCCTCGCGTGTGGTGCGCTTGGAGAAGATTCCCAGGATGATGACGGGGAAGAACGAAGACGCGGCCAGACCGAAGGCGAACGCGACGACCTGTGCCACGAAGCCCGGTGGGTTCATTCCGAAGTACCCGGCGATCAGGACCGCCACCGCGGCGGATACGCGCGCCGCGAGCAGCTCCCCCTTCTCCGTGATCTGGGGGAGGAACGTGCGCTTGAGGAGGTCATGGCTCACCGCGGAGGACACGACGAGCAGGAGCCCAGCCGCCGTCGACAGCGCAGCCGCGAGCCCGCCGGCCGCCACGAGCCCCACGACCCAGTCGGGGAGCCCCGCGATCTCCGGGTTCGCGAGGACCATGATGTCGCGATCGACCGTGAGCTCGTTCTGCTGCGGTGAGGCGGGGCCGACGAACTGGATGCGGCCGTCCCCGTTGGCGTCGTCGAAGGAGAGGAGACCCGTAGCCTCCCAGTTCGTGAACCACTCGGGCACCTCGGTATACGGGGTGTCCGCGACCGACGCGATCAGGTTCGTGCGCGCGAAGACCGCCACCGCCGGCGCCGTCGTGTACAGCAGCGCGATGAAGATCAGCGCCCAGCCAACCGAGAGGCGAGCATCCCGCACGCGGGGGACGGTGTAGAAGCGAATGATCACGTGCGGCAGCCCCGCGGTGCCGACCATGAGCGCAGCGGTGATGAAGAAGACGTCGAGGGTGGATTTCGTGCCGGACGTGTACGCCGCGAAGCCGAGCTCCGCGTGCAGCCCGTTCAGTCGATCGAACAGCGCCATGCCCGACGCCTGGTCCACGCCGCCGAGCCCGAGCTGCGGAACCGGGTTACCGGTGATGAGCAGCGAGAGGAAGATCGCCGGCACGAGGTAGGCGAAGATCAGCACGCAGTACTGCGCCACCTGCGTGTACGTGATCCCCTTCATGCCGCCGAGCACGGCGTAGAAGAAGACGATCGCCATACCGATCCAGACGCCGGTGTTGATGTCGACCTCGAGGAAGCGCCCGAAGACGATGCCCACGCCGCGCATCTGCCCCGCCACGTACGTGAACGACACGAAGATCGCGCAGATCACGGCGACGACCCGGGCGAGCTGCGAGTAGTAGCGATCACCCACGAAGTCGGGCACCGTGTACGCCCCGTACTTCCGGAGGTACGGCGCCAGCAGGAGGGCGAGCAGCACGTAGCCGCCCGTCCATCCCATCAGGTAGACCGAGCCGTCGTAGCCCATGAACGAGATCAGCCCCGCCATCGAGATGAACGAGGCAGCGCTCATCCAGTCCGCGGCTGTGGCCATGCCGTTCGCGAGCGGCGAGACGCCTGCGCCTGCCACGTAGAAGTCCTTCGTGGAGGAGGCGCGGGACCAGACCGCGATCCCGATGTAGAGGGCGAACGAGGCCGCAACCAGCAGGAAGGTCCACGCCTGGACGTTCATGCGTCGCCTCCCTCGTCGACCTCGAACTCACGGTCGAGCGAGTTCATGAGCCGCACGTACACGAAGATCAGGATCACGAAGACGTAGATGGAGCCCTGCTGCGCGAACCAGAAGCCGAGCGGGAAGCCCGTGCCCGGAAGACGCACCGTGTCGAGCGGGGCCGCGAGCAGGATGCCGAACCCGTACGACACCGCGAACCAGATCGTGAGCAGGATCCCCAGGTAGCGGATGTTCCGGCGCCAGTACTCCGCGTGCCGGGCGGTGACCTGGGGATCGGTCACGGGTGGACGTCCCTTCGGATCGTGCTGGGCCATGTGGCGCTCGCTTGTCGGCGTGCTCGGGGGCGCCGGCTCCGGCTCCGGCGGCGTGCCATAATGCGTCGTCGAGGGCGCGGAAGAAACCGGGCCACGCGGCGAAGCCCGGACTTCAGTCTCCGTCGGCCGGGGTGTCGGCGACGGTGTCGAAGAAGGCCGCGAGCGCCTCCCAGTAGGCCACCCCGGCCACGGCCGCCAGGTCGTTGTGGCCGGCGCGCTCGACCCAGAGCCAGTGACGCCGCCCCTCCGGCACCGCCTGGAAGAGGCGCTGGCCGTGCCACGGCGCGATGACCTCGTCCCGCCCGCCATGGACCACGAGCACGGGCGACTGGATCCTCGGCAGCTTGGCCAGCGTGCGGAATTGGTCGATGGGCGACAGCGGCAGCCGCGTCACCACCCGGAACGCCGATACGAACGTGCTCTCCAGGACGAGGCCGCCGACCGGCCGGCGGCTGGCTAGGTCCGCCAGCACGCCGCCGCCGAGCGAGCGGCCGTGCGCCACGATCGTCGGCGGCGCTACGCCCTCGCGCGCGACGAGGTACTCGTACGCGGCGTCGGCCGCACGGTAGGCACCTTCCTCGCTCGGGCGCCCCCCGCAGAGGCCGTAGCCAGGGTAGTCGAAGGCGAGCACCGAGACGCCGAGCCGGGCGTAGCGGTCCTGGAAGGGCACGCCATGGCCGACGTCCTCGGCGTTGCCGTGCGCGAAGATCACGGTCACGCGCGCGTCGGGGGCCCGCAGCCAACGGGCAGCGATCACCTCCCCCGAGCTCGTCTCGAGGCGCACAAGCCCGTCGAGCCCCGAATCGTAGGAGCGCGGGGGGGGGAAGAAGATGAGGTCGTCGGCGAGACCCACGGAGCGCGCGCCCTCGGATCCGGTCGGGTCAGCGCCCGCGCCAGGGCCGCGGAGTCACATTCGGCACGGCGCCCTCGGTGCGAGCGGGACGGAGCGCGCGCCGGTCGTCGAGGCGGAATCCGTCTCCCGGCGCGAGGAAATAGAAAGGCCCGTCGCGCCCGGTGGTAGCGCGGTTGTCCACGATCGAGACGTAGGACGAACCGATCACCTCCAAGAAATCGCCTTGCACGACGATCGCGGTATCCTCGTCGATCCCGATGCCGAGCAGATCCGGAAACCGCTCGACCACCTCGATGAGGTCGAAGTGCCGGTTGCGCCGCAGCAGGTGCTGGTCGATCGCGACGTCGCGCAGGAAGCCGAAGCCCACCTGGTGGTCACCGATCATGATGTCGTTGCCGCTCGTGTCGCCACGGACGAGGAAGGACCCCAGGATCGTGGCCCCGGCCGAGCTGCCCCCCACGACCCCGCCACGCTCGAGCACCCGCCACAGCTCGGCCTCCGTGCGCGTGCCGGCGTAGGCGTCGACCAGCCGCCACTGGCGGCCCCCGGTGAAGAACACCCCCCGCGCACGGCGGAGCGGCTCCACGAAGGCCTCGGAGTCCGCGACGCCCGGGTTCGTCGTGTGCACGAGCCGCACGTCGCGGGCGCCGAACCCGCGGAAGGCCTGCACCCACGGGTTGGACTCGTCGTAGTCGTCCTCACCCATCGCGGTCGGGATCACGACGATGGGTGCGTCGGGCCCGCCCGCGAGCGCGATGAAGCGCTGGAAGATCTCCGGGGAGCGGAGCGCGCCACCCACCGCCACGATCGTCCCCCTGGCGGGACCCACGCGCGGGGCTGCGTCCGGCGTTTGGGCGCGCCCGGGAGCCGCCGGCGCGAGGACGGCCACCGCGAGCGCGGCCACCGCGAGGGCTCGCCGCGAGCGCCGATCGATACGCGACGACTGCATGTCACTCCTCCGTTCCGTAGACGAAGCGCTCCACCTCCCCGTGGACCCGCTCCACGGTCTCCCGGGACGGTGGCGACGTGATCCCCGAGACGCCATACGCGACGAGCCCGTTCACGAGGAGCGACCAGATGCCCCCGTGCATGCCGAGCGGGTGCGGCGTCAGGACGAGCGTGACCCAGAGCGCGGTCATGCCCGAGGCGATCCCCGCGAGCACGCCGGCGCGCGTGAGCGTGCGGCCACCCGGGAAGCAGACGCCGAGGATCGCGGGCATGAGCTGCAGCGCACCCGATCCGGAGAGCGTGACGACGACCACGAGGAAGTCGTAGCTGCGCACGGACAGCAGGTAGCCGACCACGAGCAGCCCCACCACGATCGCGCGGCCCACCGCCACGTAGTGCGCCTGGCTACGCTCCGGCGCCATATAGCGCTGGTACACGTCGCGGGTGAGCACGGTCATGTTCGCGTGCAGGATCGAATCGAGCGTGGACATGGCCGCGGCGGTGGCGCCGGCCAGGATGAGGCCCGTGAGCCACGCGGGCGCGTGGGCGAAGAGCAGCTCGGGGAAGATCGTGTCCGGGAGCTCGAGGCCGGGCATCGCGAGCGCTCCGCCGAGACCGACGAGCGCGGCCGGGATGTAGAGCGTCATGAGATAGATCGGGGTCGTCGCGCCGAGCAGCTTGAGCGTGCGCCCGTCGACCGCGGTGTAGTAGCGGATGAGCATGTGCGGCTGGAAGACGATCCCGAAGGAGAGCGTCACGGTCATGCCGATCCACATGCCGGGGGTGAAGAAGCCCTGGGGCCCAGGCAGGGAGAGGAGATCGGGCCGCTCCGCGGCGACGCGCCGCCACAGCGCGAGCGGCCCGCCGAAGAGCTCGTACGACAGCACGAGCGCCCCGATCCAGACCGCGAGGTACATCCAGACGCCCTGGAGCACATCCGTCCAGTAGACCGCCCGCAGCCCGCCCGCCATTAGGTACGCAGCGGCGACCACGAGCAGGATCAGCGTGCCGAGCTGGATCGAGATGCGGCCGCCCGAGGCGACGTTGATGATGTAGCCGAGCCCCTGCGCCTGAACCTGGATGTAGAGAATCGTGAAGAGCACGGAGACGATCGCGACCGTGACCCGCACCGCCTCGGACTCGTAGAAGTCCGCGAGCAGGTCCGCGGGGGTGATGTACCCGAACGCCTTCCCGAGCGCCCAGATGCGCGTGCCCAGCAGGTACGTGATCGCACCGACGAGCACCGTCCACGTGCCCGCGGCCCAGAAGCCCACGCCGTGCGTGTAGAAGAAGCCCCCCGAGCCGAGGAAGGCGAAGGCCGAATGGAAGCTCGCGACCACGGTGAGATAGAGGACGACGAAGCCGGCCTTCCGCCCGTACAGCAGGAAGTCCTCGAGGTCCACCTGCATGCGCCGGTTCGCCACGACGCCGAGCACGATCGTGCCCAGCAGGTAGAGGAAGATGAGGCTCGTCGCGACGACCCAGGCTTCCATGGCAGGTTACGCGCTTCGTCAGACGCCCCGTCGGAGCGCCCAGAGGAGCACGCCGATGAGCGCCGTGTAGACGGCGAGCAGAGCCGCGAAGAAGAAGGGCACACCGAGGACCCAAGGCTCGACGCGGTCGAGCAGCGTGTGCGTCACGGGAGGGAGCGCGAGCGCGAAGAGCGCGACGAACGCGACCACGGCCCGGCGGCCATCGCGTGTGCGGGGCAGCCAGTGCGAGCGGCGAAGGGGGCCCGGAGCGTCCATGGCGTGCGAACATGCTCCGTTTAGATTCCGCGAGCCAGTGGACCAGCCCAACGCACCAAGAGGAGTGCATGACAGCCGACAAGATCACGCGACGCCAGCTCCTGCAGCGCATCGGCGTGCTCGGAGGATCCTCCCTCATGATCGGCGCCATGGACGCCTGGGGGCTGCGCGGCACGACTCCGACCCACAAGCCGCGGCTCCAAGGGCGGCAGGAGAGCACCCGGGTGATCGTGCTCGGCGGCGGACTCTCGGGGCTGATCGTCGGCTACGAGCTGGGCAAGCTCGGCTACGACTACCGGGTGCTCGAAGCCCGCGATTGGGTGGGTGGACTCACCTGGACCGTGCGCCGCGGCACGACGCACACCGAGATCGGCGGTGAGACCCAGGTGTGCGACTTCGACGAAGGCCAGTACTTGAACGCCGGCGCCTGGAGGATCCCGCACACCGACCGCGGCATCCTCGGCTACTGCAAGGAGCTCGGCGTTCCTCTCGAGGTGTTCATCAACGCGAGCGACGCCAACCTCTTCTACGAGGACAACCCGGATCTAGGGGCTCTCTCGGGAAGACGCGTGCGGCTGCGCGAGGTGAAGGCGGACATGTGGGGCGCGACCACGGAGCTCCTGGCCAAGGCCATGGACGCCGGCGACATCGATGCCCCGCTCAGCGAGGAGGACGCCGAGCGCCTCGTGCAGTTCCTCGTCCGCTCCGGATACCTGGACGACGAGAGCCTCGTCTACGGCCCGCCCGAGGCGCGCCGCGCCGAGGAGCGCCACGACCTGAGCGCGCTCCTGCGAAGCGGCTTCTGGATCCGCGCCCGCTCGCTGAACCAGGAGACCGGGGGGCCCGACCCGCTCTTCCAGCCGGTCGGCGGCATGCAGCAGATCCCGTTCGCGTTCGAGCGTGTGATGCGGGACCGGATTACGCTCCGCGCGGAGGTGCAACGCATCCGCCAGACGGAGGACGAGGTGCGGGTGGTGTGGCGCGACACGCGTACGGGGGAGACACGTGAAGAGGTCGCCGACTACTGCGTCTGCTGCCTGCCGATGTCGGTGCTCCAGGGGATCGACACGGGCTTCTCTTCCGAGATGGCCCAAGCCGTGAGTGAGACCGGCCACGCCGCGGTCGCGAAGCTGGGTCTCCAGACGGCCCGCCGCTTCTGGGAAGAGGACGACGGGATCTTCGGCGGGCACCTCTGGTCCCGGAGCCTCCAGCTCGGCGAGTTCAGCTATCCCTCGAACGGCTACTTCACCCAGAAGGGCGTGCTGCTCGGCTACTACGGGAGCAGCGCGCTCGCCGGCCTCGACGAGATGCCTGTTGCGGGTCGTGTCGAGCACGTGCTCCGACAGGCCTCGAAGGTCCACCCGCAGATCCGCGGAGAGTTCGAGCGCGCCTACGCGGTCTGGTGGGAGAAGGTGCCGTACAGCCTCGGCGGCTACGCACGGACCCCCTCCGACGAGCTGCTCGAGCGGATCTCCCGCCCCGACGGCCGCATCTACATGGCCTCCGCCGGGGCGAGCACGCAGCCGGCCTGGCTGGAGGGCGCCGTCGAGGCCGCCTGGCGCACGCTCGAGGCGCTGCACGCGCGGGTGTCCCAGGCCTGACGCCGGGACGACCGCCGGCTGTCCCATCCCGGGGACACGGCGTAGCGTGGGCGGATCTCGCGACGATCGCGTAAAGCGTTTCAGCACAACCCATTACGCGTTCAGCGGGGCTTCGGCACGCCTCCTGCGCTTCCGGAGGGCAACAACCCTACGCGGAGCGGATCATGAGACAGGTGTGGAGGGGTGCTTTCGTGGCGGTGGTGGCGGTGGTGATGTCTCCGGGCGCGCAGCTGCGCGCGCAACAATACACGGCGCCCAGGGGCTTCCTGGGGCTCCACTTCGTGGCGGCGAACCCCGTCGGCGAGCTGGGCGACTTCTTCGACCAGGGCTTCGGGGGACAGCTCGGGGGCTCTTGGGCGATGACCGACGACGGCGCCGTGCGCCTGCGCGGCGACCTCGGCTTCCTCGTGTACGGTCACGAGAAGATGCGCTACTGCTACTCGGTCCCGTTCGGGTGCCGCGTCGAGGCGGAGCTCACCACGACGAACAACATCTTCTACTTCGGCGTCGGTCCCGAGTTCGTGCTCACCTCGGGCCCCCTGGCGCCCTACGTGTACGGCACGACCGGCCTCTCCTACTTCGCGACGATCTCGCGGCTGGGAGGGGACGGCGGACCCGACTGGGCCGAGACGACCAACTACGACGACACCGTGATGTCGTGGAAGGTCGGCGGTGGCGTGCGCTTGCGCGTGAGCAGCGGGCGCCGGCCGGTGTCGCTCGACTTCGGGGTGGAGCGGCACCAGAACGGGATCGCCAACTTCCTCACCGAAGGTGACATCGTCGACAACCCCGACGGGACCATCACGATCTTCCCGAACCGGAGCGAGGCGAACCTGATGACGTTCCGCTTCGGCGTGTCGATCGGTCTGGGAGCGCGACGGCTGAACTAAGGATCTCTTCCCTAGGGCCGCGACCGGAGCGCCTCTCGCACGGCGCTCCGGTCGAGCTTTCCGTTCGCGTTGCGGGGAAGCCCGCTCGCGACGTGGTACACTCGCGGGAGCTTCGCCGGGCCCAGTCTCGCCCGAAGCCAGGCGTCGAGCGAGGCGGCATCGAGCACAACCTCGCCATCGCCCGGCTCGGGCTCGACCCAGGCGCCGACCCGCTCGCCCCACTCCTCGTCGGGGAGGCCCACGACACCCGCGTCGTGCACCGCAGGGTGGGCACGCAGCGCCTCCTCCACCTCGACCGCGTCGACGGTCACTCCGCCGCTCACGATCCGATCGATCCGGCGACCCGTCACCCACAGGTCACCGTCCTGGTCGAGCCGGCCGAGGTCCCCCGTGTGCAGCCAGCCGTCGACGTCGACGAGTGGCTCGTCGGACGCGACGTAGGCCAGGGCGAGCGTGGAGCCGCGTACCAGGATCCCGCCGTCCGAGGCGACCCGTAGCTCCACCCCCGGAAGCGGCTGGCCGACGGTGCCCGGCTTCGCGCGGGTCGCGGGCGGCGGCGCCGTCGCGACCTGTGACGTCGCCTCCGTGAGTCCGTACGTGAGCGCGAGCGGCCAGCCACGTTCGAGCGCGCGCCAGAGGAGCGCCCCAGGTGTGCCGGCTCCGCCGACGAGTGCACACCGGAACGTGCGCGGCGGCGGCCCCTCTCCCCAAGCGTCGAGCAATCGGAGGAGCTGCGTGGGCACGACGGAGAGGTGGGTCACCGCGAGGCGCGCCGGCTCACCCTCGCCCGCGACGAGCGCGGCCGCGCCGGCAGCGTCGAAGGCCCCCGCCACGACCAGCCGCGATCCGAGGATCAACGCACGCGTGAGAAGCGCGAGCCCGCCCACGTGCGCGGGAGAGAGCGAGGCGAGCCACACGTCGTCCGCCCCCAAGCCGAGTCGCTCGGCCGAAGCCCGCGCGCTCGCCTCGAGCGCCTCGAAGGAGAGCGCGACGCCGCGTGGCCGCCCCGCGGTACCGGACGTCCACAGCACGGCCTGCGCGCCGCCCGTCACCCCGTGCAGTCGTTCGCGGGCCGCCTCGCGCTCCGGCTCCGTGAGGCGGGAGCTCAGCGGCGCCGGCGTGGCGCCCACGCGCCAGATCGCGAGCAGGTCCACGAGACCCTCGAGGTCGGCGTCGAGCACGACCGGCATCACCTCCCCCGGCCCGTGCCCGACGGCGTCGAGGTCGGCCGCCCGCGCTTCGACGCGCTCGTTCAGCTCGGCGTATGTCCAATCGCGCTCTCGCGTATGCACGACGACCGCATCGGCGGGGGCCGGGCTGCGCGCGAGGACGTCGACGACCATCAGCCGTAGGCCAGACCGAGTGCGAGGAGCGCCCCGTACAGCGCGACGACCCGTGCGGTGGCCCCGAGCGCCGGGATGAGCGCGTGCGGGTCGGCAGCGCGCAGCACCGCACGCAGCGGTGGGACCGTGAGCGGGGCGACGAGCAGCGGCACGAGCGCGGCCGGCGGCCACCCGTAGAGGAAGATCCCCACGGGAGGCACCGCTGCCGCGACGGCGAGCAGGAGCACGTACTGCGCCTGAGTGCCTCGCCTTCCGAGCCGCACGGCGAGCGTGCGCTTCCCCGCGCGGGCGTCCGTCTCGAGGTCGCGCAGGTTGTTCACGACGAGCAGCGCGGCGCTGAGCGCGCCGAGCCCGGCGCCAGCGAGGAGCGCGTCGGCGGGCCAGGCGAGCGCCTGCACGTAGTACGTGCCGCCCACGGCCACCAGCCCGAAGAAGACGAAGACGAAGAGGTCGCCGAGGCCGTGGTAGGCGAGCGGGAAGGGGCCGCCCGTGTAGAGCACGGCGCAGGCGACCGACGCGAGCCCGATCCAGACGAGCGGCCAACCGGCGACCCACACCAGGTAGGCGCCGGGGACGAACGCGAGCGCGAGCACGAGCGCCATCGCCAGCCGTACGCGCCCCGGAGGAATCAGACCGGCCTGCGTCACCCGCAGGGGTCCCACGCGGTCCGCCGTGTCCCCGCCCCGCACGAAGTCGTAGTAGTCGTTGGCGAGATTCGTGCCCACCTGGATCAACACCGCACCGGCGAGCGCGGCCAGCGCGGGCACGGGGGTGAACACGTCGTCGTGGGCCGCGAGCCCGGCGCCCACGAGCACCGGCGCGACCGCGGCGGTCAACGTCTTGGGCCGGGCCGCGAGCAGCCAGGCGCGGGCGGTCGAGACGTCCTCCGTCAGCGCCACTCGCGCGTCACGCGGGTGCTCACGATCGAGTCGAGCTGCGGGTACTTCCTCCGCAGGTACTCATTGCCGAGCTGCGCGATCGAGTCCTGAACGGGTGGGTCCTGCGTGTACGCGGAGTAGAACCCGTGCACGACCTCGAGGCCACGGTCGATGCGCCCGATGGGCGGATAACCCGCGACGCCGCCGGCCATCGCGTTGTCGAGGCGCTGGTTGTCCACCAGGTTCACGAACAGGGTGTACGACCGCGTTCGGGCCCCGGCGCGCGCGAAGCTGACCGTGCCGTGCACGTTGCTCGCCACCGAGGGCTCGTCGTCGATGGGGTGCTCCTGCCAGAGCGAGTCCAGCCCGGGCCTGCCCGAGAACCCCCACTGGGCGACGAAGTCCGGAAGCACCCGGTAGAAGCGCGCCCCCGCGTAGAAGTCGTTGCTCATCAGGTGGTAGACGCGGTCCACGCCGAGCGGGGACCAGGCGCGGTGCATCGTCACGTCGAAGGCACCCTCGCTCGTCACGACCTCGACGACGAACGAGTCGGGAGCCGCGACGGCGAGCATCGCGGGCGTCGGCTGCCAGAGCGCGGCGTTCGGCCCGCACGCGGCCCAGACGGGGACCGTGGCGACGGCCGCCGCCACCGCCCTGGCCGCTGCGCGGCGGCGTACCGGGGCGCCCCGGCCTACCACGGAAGCCACGGGTACTTCCGGAAGTTCGGCTTCCGCTTCTCGACGTACGCGTTCCGACCCTCCTGCCCCTGCTCCGTCATGTAGAAGAGGAGGGTGGCGTTCCCCGCCAGCTCCTGCACCCCCGCCTGCCCGTCGAGCTCCGCGTTGAACGCGCTCTTGAGCAGGCGAATCGCCAGCGGGCTCTTCGTGAGGATCTCCTGCGCCCACTCCCACCCCTCCTGCTCGAGCTGCTCGAGCGGTACGACCTTGTTGACCATGCCCATCTCGTACGCCTCCGCCGCGGTGTATTGGCGGCACAGGTACCAGATCTCGCGGGCGCGCTTCTGCCCCACGTGACGCGCCAGGTACGAGGAGCCGAAGCCACCGTCGAAGGAGCCGACGATAGGCCCGGTCTGCCCGAACATGGCCCCCTCGGCCGCGAGCGTGAGGTCGCAGACGACGTGTAGGACGTGGCCGCCGCCGATCGCGTAACCGGGCACGAGCGCGATCACGGGCTTGGTCATCGAGCGGATGTAGCGTTGCAGCTCGAGCACGTTCAGCCGCGGCATGCCAGCCGTGCCGACGTAGCCCGCGTCACCGCGCACCCTCTGGTCGCCTCCGGAGCAGAACGCCCACTTGCCGTCCTTCGAGGGTCCCTCGCCCGTGAGCAGCACCACTCCGATCTCGGGGTCCTCGCCCGCGTCGCGGAAGGCCTCCTGCATCTCGAGCAGCGTGTCGGGGCGAAACGCGTTGCGCACCTCCGGACGGTTGAAGGCGATCCGCGCGACGCCTCCGGCCTTCCGGTAGGTGATGTCCTCGTATCGCTTCACTTCCTTCCAGTCGGGCTTCGTCATCTCGGCTGCTTCTCTCGCGGAGTCTGTAGGAGGGCTTCGCGCACGCGCTGCGCGACGGCCTGGATCACTTCGGCGTGTCGCCGGTGGTTGGCGGCGCGGTCGCTTCGCACGCGGAGGATGGTCGTTCTTCCGGCACGAATGGCCGCTTGCAGGTCGGCGCGCAACTCGCCCATCCCGACGTCCCGTAGACCGATCCCGAAGAGCTCGGCGCTCTTCGCCAGATCGAGCCCGTGCGGCGTCGCGAAGTAGTTGGTGAAGTGCGGCTCGTGCTCGGCGATGGGCAGCGCGTGGAAGATGCCGCCACCGTCGTTGTCCACGAGCACGAAGACGACGGGCGCGTCCTCCTCGCGGGCCCAGAGCAGACCGTTCTGGTCGTGGAAGAGCGCGAGGTCCCCGAGCACGCAGATCGTGGCGCCCTCGCGCTGCGAAGCCGTGCCGAACGCGGTCGACACGATCCCGTCGATGCCGCTCGCGCCGCGGTTGCCGAGCACCAGGAGGGGTTGCTCGCGGGGCGCGCCGAATGCGTCCAGGTCGCGCACGGGCATCGAGCTCGATACGAAGACCGTCCCGTCCGTCTCCGCGGCGGAGAGCACGGCTGGCCACACGTCGCCTTCGTGCGGCTCGCCGACGGTGGTCGCGACCGCTTCGCGGGCCGCGGCCTCAGCCCCGCGCCACCGCGACGTCCACTCCGGGGAGGCGACCGGAGACTCGAGGCCCTCGGC
>JBFGFY010000037.1:0-19967 GCA_041579355.1 Longimicrobiales bacterium
GCGGCCCGGCTCGTTCGCCGACGTACCGCCCGACGCGTCTCCCGCTCCGAAGAGCACGCGCTCGCTTCCGAACGCACCGGCGGCGAAGACGAGCGCCAGGACCGCGTAGAGGGACGTCGACGCGAGGACCAGCGCGCCGAGAAGCCACTCCGCGTCCCCCCACATCAGGTCACGGAACAGGAAGGAGACCCCGGCCACCGGTGTGATCGCCAGCAGGGCGCCGAACTCGATCCCCGGGAAGATCGGAAGCATGGCCGGGATGATCACGAGCATGTACACGGGCGTGAGCGCGTTCTGGGCCTCCTTGAAGGAGGACGAGCGCACCGCGATGCCGAGGAAGACGGCCCCGAACAGAACGGCGAGCGGAACGAGCGTCACGAAGATGAGAGCGACGGCGGAGAGCGGGAGCGCCACCTCCAGCCCCGCGACCTCCGAGATCTGCAGGATCCCGGTCTGGAAGGTGAGGAGCATGCTGCCGAGGTTGAGCGACGCGGCCACGATGCCGACCAGCGCGACGGCGACGAACTTCCCGGCCACGATCGAACCCGGGGGTACCGGCGCCGTCAGCAGGGACTCGAGGGTGCCCCGCTCCTTCTCGCCGGCCGCGAGGTCGATCGCCGGATAGAACGCACCCAGGAGGGTGATGACCACGAGGAGGAGCGGTAGGATGCGCCCCAACGTGTACCCGCCCACCTCGGCGGGCCGGGCGATCGACGAGTCCGCCACGGCGACGGGTGTGGCAAAGGTCGTGGGCAGCCCCCGCTCGGCAAGCCTCCGGGCGAGAAGCGTGTCCCGCCACTCCGCGAGCGCACCTTCGAGCAGCGACCGACCGCGCAGGGAACGATCCGAGGCGCCATCGTAAAGGAGCGTCACCGCCTGTGTGCTGTCGGTGCCGAACCCCGGGCCGAGCACGGCCACGGCGCTCACCGCGCCTTCCCGGAGCGCGTCCTCCGGATCGAAGTCGAGCAGAACGAGCTCTAAATCGTCGCGCCCGTCGATGACGTTGAGCAGCGCGGCCGGCGCACCCCCCACGAGCGCCACCGGCGCCCGCTCGGCCTCCAGGCTGCGCCGCCCGAACAGGAAAAGCTGTTCCGTGATGATGAGGAGGGCCGGATAGAGCAGCACCGGCACGACGATCATGATCAGCAGCGTGCGCCGGTCCCGGAGCGTCTCCCGCACCTCCTTCATGAAGACGACCCACCACGCGTGCCTCACGGCTCGGCCTCTCCCGCTGGGACGGCCGCGAGGCGATCTCCCACGAGCGCCAGAAAGGCCCGCACGAGGTTGGGCTCGCCCGTCCGCGCCACCAGATCCTGCACCCGACCTTCGGCGACCAGCTCGCCGGCACGCATCACGCCGACTCGGTCGGCAAGCAGCTCGACCTCCTCCATTTGGTGGGTCGAGAACAGGATCGTCTTCCCGCGGCCCCGCTCGCGCACGATGAAGTCGTAGATCGCCTGACCGCTCAGAACGTCGAGCCCGTGTGTCGGCTCGTCCAGCATCAAGACCGGCGGGTCGTGTACGAGAGCGCGCGCCAGCGAGACCCGCTGGCGCTGCCCCGTCGAGAGCCTCCCGCACAGCCTGTCGGCGAAGGGCCCGAGCCCGAACAGCTCGACCATTTCCTCGACGCGCCGTGGAAGGGCTTCCTCGCCGACCCGGTGGAGGCGGGCGAAGAACCGGACCAGCTCTCGGGGCGTGAGCCGCTCGTAGAGTCCCATCGAGGAGCTCAGGAACGCGAGCTTGGCGCGCACGGCGAGTGGCTCCTCGACCACGTCGTGGCCGCACACGGTAGCGGAGCCGCTCGAGGGGCGCAGGAGCGTGGCCAGGCACCGGAGCGTCGTGGTCTTGCCCGCGCCGTTCGGGCCCAGGAGGGCGTAGACCTCTCCCGGCTCGACCTCCAGGGTCACGCCCGAAGCCGCGGTGAGCGGTCCGTAACGCTTGGTGAGTCCGGAAAGCCTGATCATGACGCCCTTTCTGGGGTAGGGACCGCAGCGTACCATCCCGAAGCCGGGTGGGGCCAGAGACGGGCAACCCTGGAGCCCCGTGGCGCATCGAACTTCCCACATGAGACAAGCCTCCGTAGGACAGCCGGAGCGGGAGCTCCTGCGACTGGCCGCCGAAGGTGACGCCCGTGCGATCCGGACGCTCTACGACCGGTACGCGCCGCGGGTGTACGCCGTCGTGCGCCGCATCGCCGCGGACGACGACCTGGCGCAGGACTACGCCCAGGAGGCTTGGATCCGCGCGATCCGCGCGCTACCGACGTTCAGGGGCGACGCTCGCTTCTCGACCTGGCTGCACCGGATCGCGGTGAACTCGGCGCTACAAGCGCTCAGGAAGTCGGACACGAGAACGAAGCGGGAAGCACCTCCACCCGAAGACGTACCGATCGCGCCGATCGCGAAGGACACACTCCTGCAGAAGCGGCTCGAGCGCGCGCTCGACACGCTGCCGGAAGGGATGCGTCAGGTGCTGATCCTACACGACGTCGAGGGATACACGCACGAGGAGATCGGCGACGCGCTCGGCGTTACGTCGGGCACGTCGAAGTCACAACTATTCAAGGCCCGAGCCAAGATGCGAGCGCAACTCGAGGGACTGGCCGGGGCCGTGCAGGAACAGGGAGTGGACGCATGGAGCATCTGACGCTGGAGACGATGGCGCGGCTCGTCGACGAGCCTGCGCTTCCCGAGGAGGCCAAGCACCTCGCGGAGTGTCGCGGGTGCGCCGGGGAGCTCGCCGCGCTGCGGGAGCAGACCGAGGCACTCGGCGGCTTGCCGGAAATCATGCCACCGCAGGGTGATTGGGACGTGCTCGAGGCCGAGCTGCGGTCCGAGGGGCTGGTTCGTGATCAGAGCCTGGCGCGGACGCTCGGCCTGGCTCGCACACCCGCGTGGATGCCCGCGGCGGCCGCGATCGTGCTCTTCCTCGGCGGAACAGCCGTGGGAGCGGGCGTCGCCTCCAGGGGCGGCCCGGACGCACCGGCTATGGCGCGAGCGGGCACCGTGGAGGACGCGGCGAGCGCGGTCCGCGTTGCCGAGCAGCAGTACGTGAGCGCCGTGTCCCGCTATCGGGAGCTCCTGGGACGGGACGGGGGCGACCCCACGATGGTCGATCCGATCAGCCGCTACGCGGCTCTCGAGCATCTCGTGTCGGTGAGCCAGGCCGCCGTGCGGCAGGCCCCGGGTGACCCCTTCCTGAACGGCTTCCTCGCCTCGGCGCTCGCCGAGCGCGAGGCGGCGGCCCGCATGGTCTCCGCCGGACAAGACAACTGGTTCTGACCATGACCCGAGTCGTCCGGTCACTCGCCCTGGCGTCGCTCGCCCTGCTCGCACTCGGCACACATGCCGCCGCGCAGGCAGGCCGTCCCGGGTGGATCGGCATCGCGTACGAGACTCGCTCGGCGCGCGACGGGGAGGTACGCGTCGTAATCACGGAGGTCCGCACCGGCAGCCCGGCCGAGGCGGCCGGAGTCCGGGCTGGCGACCGGTTGATCGCCATCGAGGGGATCGACACTCCCGAAGAGCTCATGACCCTGTCCAAGCGCATCGCTCTGCGGGCCGGACAGCTCGTCGACATGCGCGTCCAGCGGAACGGTAGGCCCCTGGCGCTGCGCGTCCGCGCCGCGGAGCGACCCGACCAGGTGGCCACGAACGTGGCTTGGAACTTCGCGTTCCCGGCGGACTCCATGGTGGAAACGATGGTTCGCGCCATGGACTCCCTGCGCGTGCAACTCCTGCAGGGCAGCGAGCCGCGTGTGGTCGCGCGTGTTCGCACGGCTCCCGAGCCGGCTGTCCGGCCGGGACAGCCGCCGGCACCCGCAGCCCCGCGCACGGCGGCCGTGGCGGCGCCGTTCGAGTTCTTCGTGTTCCGCGGCGAGCAGCACGACTCCCTCGTGCGGGAGATGGAGCGGCTCAACCAGGACCTGGCTGAGCTACAAACGCGTGAGGCCGAGCGCGTGCAGGAGTTGCGCCGCTCGCGTCGCGGCCAGAGGGCGGAGGAGCAGGACCGCACGCTCGTGCGGCTCCGACGGGAGATCCAGGAGGTCACGCGCCGCTCGTCGGAGCTCCGCAGCGCGATGGCCGAAGCCGCTCGGGTCACGGCGGGGTGGGAGTACCTCGTTCCCCCGGTGCCCGAGGCATCCGACGCGCCGTCTCCGAGGCGGGAGGAACCGTACCGGCCGCTCACGCCGTACTTGCTCGGCAGCAACCGAGTGGCAGGAGCCCAGCTCGTCGAGGTACAGCCCGAGCTGGGGTCCTACTTCGGCGTCGAGGGCGGTGTGCTCGTCGTCGACGTTTCTCCGGGCACGCCGGCCGCCATCGCCGGCATTCGCCCCGGGGACGTGGTGACCCGGATCGACCAGGTGAACGTGCGTACCGTGGACGACTTCCGCCTGGGCGTCTCACGCTCCGGCGAGACCCTGCCGCTCACGCTCATGCGCCACGGCGGTACGGTCCAGGTCCTCCTGCGACGCCGGTAAGGCTCCTCCCCAGCGGGCGAGGGGTCCTCCGAGCGCGACTCTGCGCGGGGATTCGCTCCTACGCGGCGGATACACCCTGTCGCAGCCGGAGCGCGAGCCTCCCGCGCCCGCGCCACTCCCGACCCGAGCACAGCCGTGGGCCGGGGGCCGGGTCGGACTGCGCGGTAGGGGGCGAGGGGTCCTCCGAGCGCGACTCTGCGCGGGGATTCGCTCCCTACGCGGCGAACCCACTCGGTCGCAGCCGGAGCGCGAGGAGGACCCCTCGCCCCCTACCAGGTAGCTCCGCCCTACTCGTACCGCAGCGCGTCGATCGGGTCGAGCAGCGCCGCTCTCCTCGCGGGCCAGATCCCGAAAAAGAGCCCGACGCCCGCCGAGAAGATGATGGCCGCCACGACCGCCTGGGGTGACACGGCCGTGTCCCAGCTCGCCATCCGCGTGATCGCTTCCGCCGATCCGTAGCCGGCGGCGACACCGAGCAGCCCGCCGAGCACACAGAGGAAGAGGGCCTCGACGAGAAACTGCGTCATTATGGCGCGCCGCGTCGCGCCGAGCGCCTTGCGAACGCCGATCTCACGTGTCCGCTCGGTCACCGATACGAGCATGATGTTCATGATGCCGATGCCCCCCACCAGGAGGCTGATCCCGGCGATGCCCGCGAGCAGCATGGTGAACGTCTGCCGCGTCTCGTTGAACGTCTGGAGGAGATCCGCCGCGTTGGAGATGCTGAAGTCGGCGTCCTCACCTGCACGGATCCGGTGCTCGCGCCGCATGATGCGGTCGATCTCGGCATACGCCTGGTCGAGCTGCTCGGGGCTGTCCGTAGCGGCGTAGATGGTGTTGAGGCGGTTGCGGCTCCCCATGACGCGGTATTGCGCGGTCGACTGCGGCATGAAGATGCTCGCGTCGGGCCGGAGGAAGCCCGCGTCCCCCTTCTCTGCCAGGACACCCACGACCTCGAAGCCGATGCCGCGGATCTGGACCGTCTGACCGATCAGCAGCTCGGGGGGCGTATTCCCCAGCTCCGAAGGCACGGTGTACCCGAGCACCGCGACCCTGCGCCTGCCCTGCACCTCACTCTGCGTGAAGAACCGTCCGGCGACGAGCGAGTGGTTGTAGATGTCGAAGTACTCGGGCCAAACGCCCATCACCTCGTGGCGGCTGTTCCAACGCTGGAAGGACACCTGCATCCAGTTGCGCTGCTCCGGCGACACCTTCAGCAGGTCCCCGGCTTCCGCCCGGAGCGCAATGGCGTCGTCGATCGACATCTCCGCGTCGCCGCGCGACACCCCGAACGAGAACTGCTGTCCCGGCCGGATCGTGAGCACGGTCGTGCCCATGCGGTTGATCTCGGCCTGAACGCGCTGTTGAGCGCCCTCGCCGAGCGCGACCATGGTGATGACAGCGGCGATTCCGATCACGATCCCCAGCGTGGTGAGGACGGAGCGCAGCAGATTCGCGCGCACCGCCCCCATGGCGACGCCGATGATCTCGAAGAGGAGCATGGGCGACGACCTACCTGCCGGGCCCCCGGAACCCCCGCCCACCACTGGGCATGGCGCCCCCGCCGAACGGGTTCGATCCACCCATGCGGCCGCGCATCTGCTCGAGGAACGCCGCCTGCTGCGCCTGCAGCTGTGCCGGACCGACGATCACGAGCACCTCACCCTCCTCGACGCCGCTCACGATCTCGGTGTTGTCCCAGTCGCCGATGCCCATCTGAACCAGGCGCGGCTCGGGTGTGCCGGACGCACCCATGACGAATACGGCCGCCGGCCTGGTCTCACGCGCGGGCGCACCCTCGGCCTCGGCTTCGGCGGGAGCCGCCCCGGTCGCGGAACTTCCCCGCCCCGCGCCCATCGATTGCATCACGGAGCGGAGCGAGTCCTGGCTGATCGAGCCGCTCTGCACCTGCGCTCGGAGCTGTTGCATGCGCTCGAGCTGCTCGGCGCTGAGCTGTCCGCGCCCACCTCCGCCGAAGCCGCCGAACCCACCCTCGCGGCCACCACCTCCCCCCTCGACGCGCTGACCACCGCCCGCGGCCCTCTGGCCACCGCCGCCCCGCGTGAACGTACCTCCGCCAGCCTGCATGAACTGCGTCAGGTCGACGGCCTCCAAATCGAGGCCAAGGGCGAGCGCGGCCGGGCCGACGTTCTGCACCTGAACGATCGCGTTGTTCTGGACGAGGATCACTCCCCTCGCCTCATCGATCTCGATCACGACCTCGGCATTCATGCCCGGCTTGAGGAGCCCCGAGCTGTTGTCGAGGGACACGATCACCGGAAACATCGTGACGTTCTGCTCCACCACCGCCTGCGGCTCGATCTTCTCGATGACGCCGCGGAACGTCCGGTCGGGGAAGGCCTCCACCGTGACGCGGGCCGCAAGGCCGGCGCCCAGCAGCCCCATGTCGGTCTCGTCGACGAGCGTGCGCACCTGCATGTCGGCGAGGTTGGCCATCACGAAGAGCGTCGTGCCTCCCGAGACGTTCTGGGACGCCGACTGGATCACGCCCCCCTCCTCCACGTTCTTCTGGATGATCGTGCCATCCATCGGAGCACGGATGTTCACGTCGTTGAGCTGCAGCTGTGCGAGCTCATAGTTCGTCTGGGCACGCACGAGCGACGCCTGCGAGTTCGTGTGATCCAACCGCGCGTTCTCGTGCTCCTGCTGCGTGATGACGCCCGCCTCCAGCAGCTGCCGCGAGCGCTCGAGCTGTGCGGCGGAGATCTCCAGCCGAGCCCGAGCGACCTCGAGGTCGGCCTGCACCTGGTTGAAGGTGTTACGCACGTCCCGTGGGTCGATCTCCGCGAGCAGGGCCCCCCTGTTCACCTGGTCGCCCACGTCGGCGTGCAGGCGGAGAATCTCACCGGACGCCTTGGACTTTACGTCCACCCGTCGCACGGGCTCGACTTGGCCGGTGGCCTCGGCGCGGATGACCAAATCTCCGCGCCGGACGGTGGCCGTGAGGCGGGTCGGGCCCGCGTCCTCCGCCGCCTCCGCCCCACACCCCGCGAGCACGGCAGCCAGCGCTGCCGCGGCCGCGACCCGTCCCACCCTCGTGGTCATACCATGCTCCCTGCCGGCTCGTTGAAAAAGTCTCGCTCGATGATCCCATCACGCAGGTGCACCTGCCGCCTGGCGTACCCGGCGATGTCGTGCTCGTGCGTGACTAAGACGATCGTCTGGCCCGCTTCGTTAAGCGTGGCCAGCTGGCCCATGATCTCGGAGCTCGTCGCCGAGTCGAGGTTCCCGGTCGGCTCGTCGGCCAGGAGGAGGGCCGGGTCGTTCACGAGCGCGCGCGCGATCGCCACGCGCTGCCGCTGTCCACCGGACATCTCCGGAGGCTTGTGGTCCATGCGGTCGGAGAGACCCACGAGCGCGAGCTTCTCCTCGGCCCGGCGACGCCGCTCCTTGGAGGGCATTCCGGCGTAGATGAGTGGCAGCTCGACGTTGTGGAGCGCCGTAGCGCGCGGAAGGAGGTTGAACGTCTGGAAGACGAAGCCGATCTCCTTGTTGCGCACCCGGGCGAGCCGGTCGTCGGAAAGCTCGCTGACCAGCTGGCCGTTCAGCCAGTACTTGCCCGCGGTGGGGGTGTCCAGACAGCCGATCATGTTCATGAAGGTGGACTTTCCGCTGCCCGAAGGTCCCATGACGGCCACGAACTCGCCCCTGCGGATCTCGATGTCGACGCCACGGACCGCGTGCACGGTCTCGGCACCGAGGACATAGTCCTTCATGAGACCCTCGGTGCGGATGATCAAGTCATTCAAGGCACAACTCTCCCTCGCCTGCGGCATCGCAGGCTCTCAACGGGCGACTGCCCGATGCTATCGATGTCATGGGGTTTGCGGGTCTGCTATTCCCGGCGGTCCCGCTCCGCCGCACGCTCGGCCTCGCGCCGCCGGTCGAACTCCGCCAAGAGCCGACGGTACTCGGTCGCGACGTCGGCGGGAAACACGGCTGCGATCGCGTCGCGCGTGTCCTGGATCACCGCGTCGTAGTTGGCGTTGTACTCGTGCCGAACCGCCCGGTACTCCTTGTCGAGCTCGTTCATGCGCGTGCGGTGCACTCGCAGAATCGAGTCGATGACAGCGTTCTGGTCGGGCGTCGGGTTCAGCTGCTCGTACACGAGCGGACGACGGCGCCTCTCGCGGGTGCCGTCTTCCGTACGGCCCTCGCGGTCGCTGCGCGGGTCGGGGGTCGCGACGCTCGACTCGCCGGGAATGCTGTTGTCCGCCGCGAACCCGACGAGCAGCCCGCTGGCGAAGACCGCCGCGAGGACGAGCCCGGCGACGAGCTTGGTCCGAGAGCCCCGCTCCATCTAGAACATCTCCGAAGCGAACGCGACGACCTCGGCCTCCGCGGCTTCGAGCATCATGGGGATCGTCTCGCCCTCGATCTCGCTCACGAGGAGCTCCTCCACGCTGACCGGAAGCGGGGCGTCGAGTGCGGTGGAGCGGACGAGCAGGAGACCGGCCACGAGCGCGGTCGCCAGCGCCGTCGGCACCACGGCCCGGGCCCACGACTGCACCACGTCTTCCACCGTGAGCTGGGCCAGTAGGCGCCGCCGCGCGAGCTCCCTGGATGCCGCTCCCATGACCCAGGAGCGGAAGCGCAACCAGTAGTTGGGATCGCCGCGTGCCGGATCCAGGACCGACAGCGCCTCGGCGAGCTCCATGTCCCGCCCGAGCCCGTCTTCGTCGATGGTGCGGTCGTACCGGTTCATCGTACTGCCCTCAACGGGGTGGTTCGCGGCTCCCCTGTCTTTTGGAGCGCGCTTCTCAAGGCTTTACGCGCAAAGTGGAGATGGGAGCGGACCGTCCCGCACGGAAGGTCCAACCGGTCCGCGATCTCCCTGTGCTTCCATCCTTCCAAATCGTGTAGTAGGACGATCTGTCGCTGCATCTCGGGCAAGCCCATCAATGCCTCCTGCAGTCGGGCCCGCAGCTCGTTGGTCTCCGCCACCCGGTCGGGAGTCGGGATCCGGGAGCGAGCCCCCGGCGGAACCTCATCCGTCTCCCGCAGCGCCTCGCGGCGCACCAGGTTCTTCGACCGATTGCGGACGATCGTCATGAGCCATCCCCCGAACCGTTCCGGGCTCCGGCATTCTTCCAAGCGGTCCAGGGCCACCAAGAACGCCTCCTGGGCCGCGTCTTCCGCGTCCTCGTGCCGACCCGTAACGGACATAGCGACTGCATACGCAGAGCGTTGATACCGCTCGACGAGCGCCCCGAAGGCGCGCTCGTCACCGCGTCTGGCCCTCCGGACCAGGTCGCCGTCGGTAAGCGAGTCGGACGTGTTGTTAGACACCGAAGGCGAAAACCGTGTTGAGTCCTTGCGACGCGAGGATTCGTCTACCCCGTAGATGCCCCCGGGATCGGGTTCGTTAGCCATCGCCTCGCCCCCCTCCCCGCCTCCCCTGGCTCGCGCCCTCGAAGAAGGGCTTTTTCTTGTCACCCTGCGGGGGCGGAGAGGCCGCCAGGAGCGCCGCCAGGAGGCGCTCCGGTTCGAGGTCCGCGAGCCGCCGCGCCACCACGAGCACCTCCCGGGCCGGGGGAGCCGCGCCGTCGGTCTCGTCGAAGAAGCCGAGGAGGAGTAGCGGTGGGGAGCGCTGCCCTTCCCCTCCGCGGCCCAGCACCCGGATCCGCCACTCCGTGCCCCCGGCCTCGAGGTGTACCTGGTCCACGTCCGGAGGCACGGGGTCGTCGGCCACAGGGGTGGACGGCAGGGGGCCCGTCGGCGGCTCGGGGGACGGAAGGCCGGTCAACGCCCTCGCGGGGGTCGGCTTTACGCTTCCGGGCCGACCGTCCACCTCCGAGAGGCGGGCCGGGCGCGGCTTGAAGGGCGAGGGCTCGCTCATGGATCTCCGCTCGGGTCCGGGCAGTCTGGCGCCGCTGCCCGGTCGGGGTCAAGCCGGAGCCATTGCCGCCCGCCGCGAAAGCCACGTAATTACTGGCCGTTGGCACCCCGAGGCCGCGCGCGCCTGCGAGGCTCCCATGCCCCAGAAACCGAAAGCACGAGCTCAGGCGAAGCGGGAGTACACCCAGCTCCTCCGCCTTCACGAGCAGCTGCTCTCCCAGTTCACCCGCGCTCGGGACACCCTTCTGGCTCCGGGAACGACGGAGCTGGTCAAGGAAATCAAGGCTCGCACGGGGGAGGCACCCGACCTGACCGACATCAAGACGTCGGTGGAGGAGGCGATCCGGGCCCTCAAGCTCTCCCAGTCGCACATCCGCGGGGCGGTGGCCGACGACCTCGACACGAGCGCTTTCGAGATCGAGGGAATCGCGAACATGCCGGCCTACCTGCAGCGGTTCCTGGCCGAGCGCTCGCAGGAGCCGGGGTTCTCGTACAAGGTCGAGGACGATCCGGTCCGGGGATGGATCGTGTCCTGGAAGGAGTACACCAACCGAGGCACGGTGCGGGGCTACGGCCAGTTCGCCGAGCGGCCCTACGCCTGGCTGGACGACTGAGGAGCGGCTTCCAGCCTCAGCCCAGGACGCCCGGAGCCTGGCCGCCTCGAGCCGAGACCGCGTCGAGCGTGGCTTCCCCGTAGAACATCCGGATGTACTTGGCCTGCGTATCGGTCACCCTGCGCACCACCCACACCAGGTGGACGTAGTTCGGCTCACCCGGCTCACGCAGAAGAGTCAGACCGGCCTCCTCGGGGAGCCGCCCACCCTTCTGGTTGTTACACGGTGAGCAGCTGGTGACGACGTTCTCCCAGCCGTTCAGGCCCCCGCGAGAGATCGGTCGGATGTGGTCCCGCGTGAGGAACTGGCGGCCCCGGAGCTCGCTCTTGTGCCGGCCACAGTACTGACAGGTGTAGTCGTCGCGGGCGAAGAGGAACGTGTTCGTGACCTGCCTGCGGAAGCGGTAGGGGACGTGCACGTACCGCACGAGGCGGATCACGGCGGGCACGGGCACGACGCGGCTCTCCGACCGGAAGAACCGGCCGGCGTCCTCCTCCAGGATCTCCGCCTTTCCGTCGAGGACCAGCCGAACCGCCCGGCGCGCCGGGACGATCGTCAGCGGCTCGAACGAGGCATTCAGTGCGAGGCAGCTCACGGCGTCGAAGGTATTCGGGGGGGCTCGACCCTTGCAATGGGCTTCCGCCGAGGTTCACAGGAGCGCCACGGGGTCGCGGTCGAGCGCCACACGCACGTCGCCGGGCGGTGGCCGGAAGCCCTCGACCAGCGCCCTGGCGGCGTCCCCCAGGGCCCGTGCCGAGGGCGACCGAAGGAGGAAGTGCCAGCGCCAGCGGCCGTGAAGCCTCTCGATCGGGGCGGGGGCCGGCCCCACCAGATCCACGTCGGCGCCCCCGGGCCCACGACTCCGGCGCAGCCACTGCGAGAGCCAACCGGCGCCCTGTTCGGCGGCCGCCGCGGCGAGCGACTGCTGGGGGCTGCTCATCACCACGTTCGCGATGCGCACCCAAGGGGGGTAGGCCGGACGCTCACGCTCGGCGAGCTCCCGTTCGGCGAACGCCTCGTAGGCGTGCGCCACCGCGGCCCGGATCGCGTAGTGCTCCGGGAGGGACGTCTGGATCAGCACCTCCCCACCGAGTCGACCCCGCCCCGCGCGTCCAGCCACTTGGCTCAGGAGTTGGAACGTACGCTCGCTCGCACGGAAGTCCGGCAGGTGCAGACCCACGTCCGCGTTCACGACGCCCACCAACGTGACCCGAGGGAAGTCGAGGCCCTTCGCGATCATCTGAGTGCCGAGCAGGATGTCGATCTCACCCCGCTCGACGCGGTCGAGGATGCGTTGGTGCGCCCACTTCCCCGACGTCGTGTCGACGTCCATGCGCGCGATCCGTGCGTTCGCGAACGTCTCGGCCACGACCCGCTCGACCTGCTCCGTTCCGAGGCCCCGGTAGGAGAGGTCGACCGACCCGCATCGCCCGCAGCGCGTCGGCGCCGGCTCCTCGTAGCGGCAGTGGTGACACAGAAGCCGGTGCGTCACGCGGTGATACGTCAGCGAGATCGAGCAGTGCGCGCACTGCTCGACGTCCCCGCACTCCCGGCATTGGACGAACGAGGAGTAACCCCGGCGGTTGTGCAGGAGGATCACCTGCTCCCGCCGACGGAGGCGTGCGCCGATCGCCTCGGCGAGCTCCTCGCCGAGGACCGTGAACCCACGGGGCGCGGACCGCGCGCCCGGAGACCCGGGACCCGCTCCGTTCGAGCTCGCGCGCACGCGTAAGTCCACGACGCGCACGTCCGGGAGGCGGGCGCCGCCGACGCGCTCGGGAAGGGAGAGCGCCACGAACTTGCCCGTGCGCGCGTTGTGCCAAGACTCGAGCGAAGGCGTCGCGCTCCCGAGCACGCACACCGCGCCGTGTGCGCGGGCCCGAACGATGGCGAGATCCCGGGCTTGGTAGCGTGGTGCGTCGGACTGCTTGTAGCTGCCGTCGTGCTCCTCGTCCACGACGACGACACCGAGGCCCTCGAGCGGCGCGAACAGCGCCGAGCGGGCGCCCACCGCGATGCGTCGAGCGCCGCTGCGCAGGCTGCGCCACGCGTCGTACCGCTCTCCGTCCGAGAGCCCAGAATGCAATACCGCAACCTGGTCGCCGAAGTGCGCACGAAAACGGCCCGCGGTCTGCGGCGTGAGCGCGATTTCGGGCACGAGCACGATCGCGGTCCGGCCGCGCGCGAGCGCCGCGCGCAGGAGCTCGATGTACACGAGCGTCTTCCCCGACCCGGTGATGCCCTGGAGGAGGAAGGGATGCGTGGGCGCCTCCAGCGCCGCCGAAAGGCGTTCGAGCGCGGCACGCTGATGGGCGGTCGGCACGAGGGGCGCGGGGGAGGGCGCCTCCCGGTCGGCGAACGGGTCTCGCATCTCTTCCTCGTCGGCGAGCTCCACCAGCCCCTTGTCCTCGAGCCCCTTCACGACGCTTCGGCTGAAGCCCTCCCCCTTCGTCAGGTGCGCTAGCTCCGCCACTCCCCCCGACGCCTCGAGCAGCTCGTACGCCTCGCGCTGCCGTCCGGCCCGTGCGAACAGCCGCTCGCGCTCGGCCAGGTTCTCGAGGTGGGTCACGAGGCGGACCACCTTGCGGGTCTTGACGCTCGGCTCGGCCGGAGGGACGGTCGTGTGCTCGAGAGCACCCCGAGCGGCGAGAGAGCGGATCTCCGGCCATATCGAGCCCATGCCCAGCGCCTCCCGCAGGGTGCGCACACGCTGCGGCCCTTCGCGCCGGCGCAGCGCATCCACGAGGCGGCGCTCGCGCGGCCTGATCTCGTGCCCGGGGTCGCGGAGCAGGCTCACGTACTCTCGTGAGACGTCGGAGAGGACCGACGGCAGGGCCGAGCGGATCGCCAGACCGAGCGAAGTCACGTAGTAGTCGGAGATCCAGCGGCAGAGCTCGAGCAGGTCCGGCGGCAGGCTCGGTCGCTCCTCTAGCACGGAGAGAACCGACTTCAGGCCCTGGATTGTGCCTTCCTGCCCCGGGCCGACGACCCAGCCGATCCGCTCGCCGCGTTGGAAGGGCACCAGGACGCGTGTGCCCACGGCCGGGGGTGCACCGTCGAGCCGATATGTGAACGTGCGGTGGATCGGCAGCGGGAGGGCGACGTCCACCCGGGCTGCGTCGAGGACGCTCAATCTCGGAGCAAGAGGAGGATCTCCGTCTGGACCTCCGCCGGTGTCACCTCCGGTCCCTCTGCCCCCCAATACACGTTCACTTCGCTCCGCACGCCGAGCTCGTCCGGCACGTAGACACCCGGCTCGACCGAGAAGCCGACGCCCGGCACGAGGAGGCGCTCGTCGCGGGTCTCCAGGTTGTCGAGGTTGGGTCCACTTCCGTGTAACTCGGTGTCGATCGAGTGTCCCGTCCGATGCACGAAGTGCTCGCCGAAGCCCCGGCCGGCGATGAGCTGCCTGGCCACGTCGTCCACGTCGCTGCCGCGGACGTCTCGACCCGCCGCGTAGCTCTCACCGAGGAACGCCAGCGCGGCATCCCGCGCGTCCCGCACGGCCTCCCAGACCCGCTGGGTGCGCTCGTCGACGGTGTCTCCGAGCGAGCCCATCCAGGTCTGGTCGGCCGGCACCGAACCCGCGAACGCGCCCCAGAGGTCGATGAGGAGCACGTCGCCGCGGCGGATCGGCTCGCCGTCCCCCACGGGCGCGTAGTGCGGGTCGGCGGCGCGCCGACCGATCGCCACGATGCAGTCCGCCTGGTCCACGAGCCCCGCCCCGGCCAACCGCTCGCGGATCCATGCCGAAAGCGCTCCCTCCGTGGTGGGATTTCCGGCGCGGACCGCGTCCGCGGCGCGCCCGAACGCCTCGCGGGCGACCCCGGCGACGATCTCGGCCGCGCGGCGGTGGTCCTGGAGCTGCGCCGAAGTCCAGGCGGAGTGGAAGCGCGACACGAGGTCCGCCGAGCTCGCGATCTCGACGCCGAGCCCCAGCAGCACGCTCGTGATGCCCGCCGGCACGTAGTCGACGGTCGGCACGGCGCCGCCCGGCGAGACCTCCATGGCGAGGCGTGTCCGTCCCCCTACGAGACGGCCGAGCTGTGACTCGAGCGCGCGCCACCCCGAGTAGACCCGCTTCTCGAAGGGCCAGTGCCTCCACGAAGACGCCTCGATCGCGTGGATGAGGGCCACGGGCTCCCCTTCGGGGGGCACCAGGACGAAGCCCCGGCGCGTCGTCTTGCCGAGCCCGAGCAGGGCGCTGGCGATGGGGTTGTGCCCGTGGAACTCGTACAGGAGCCAGCCGTCGAGCTCCTGGTCGCGGAGAGCGGCCTGCACCGGTACCACGCCCTCTCGGGTCGCGAGCAGGCCCGTGCTCACCGCTCTTCGTCCCCGAGAGGACCGGACCTCTTCTTCCCGAAAAGTGGGAGCCCCGACGTGTCTTCCTCGCGCGGCGCCGCGACCGAGGCCATGGACTCCGCGGGCGCGTCGGCCTTCCCGGTGCTCGGCGCGGAGGGCTCGACGGCTCCTTTCCGGCCCCGCAGCAGGTCGAGGCCGAGGATCCGCTCGTTCGTGAGCAGGTTGTGGACCTCGCGCTCGCGCTCGAGGACGGCCCTCACACCCCGCCACCCCCAGCGTCCCCATGCGCGCCGCAGCACCCCGATCTTCTCCGGCAGAGAGAAAAGCTCGGCGAAGTCGGGGAACGGCTTCACCACACCGCCCCGGAACGACGTTTCGGCGTCGGACCAGTCCTCGGTATGAACCTCCTCGACGCCGGCCCCGGCCAGCAGCCGCTTCCACTCGACCACCATGAGCGGGCGCGCCCCGAGATGCGCGGACAACACTCGCTGGCGCGCCTCGTCCACGGGTGCCTTCCAGACGAGCTGCACCAGGACGACGAACCCACCCGGCTTGGTCACACGCACGAGCTCCCGCACCGCATCCGCCGGATCGCAGTGGTTCGCGAGCCCGATCTCCCCGATCGAGACGTCGAAGATCGCGTCCCGGTAGGGAAGCCCGTCCGAGCGCCCCCACTGAAACTGCAGGCGTCCCGAAAGGCCCGCCCCGCGGGCGGCCGCCTCGGCCTCCTCGACCATGATCGCATCGAACTCGACCCCCGCGGCCGCGACGCCGTACTCCTGGGCGAAGTACTCGAGCGCGACGCCTTTGCCGCAGGCGACACCGAGCACCTCGTCTCCTTCGGAGAGGTCCGTGAGGACGGCAACGTGCCGAAACAGCTCGACCCCACCGGGGGGGAAGAGACGGCGGGGGCTGAGCCGGACCAAGTCGAGCATGGACGGGACTTGCGGCATGCAGAAAGGTATTCGAGGGGGGACCTCGGCCAAAGCGCCGTCCGGGCGACGTCGCCCCCGCGACGACGGGAGCGGGGCCGGGGGACGACTCAGCCCAGCGGCAGCCCGGCCAGCGCTCGGATCACGGCGACGGCGCCCACTCCGAGGCGGGCCGGATCGTATCCGCCCTCTAGGAGCGCCACGACCCGCCCGTCGCATCCGGCGGCGGCCTCCTCCACCAAGAAGCGAGTCATCACATACAGGTCCTCGGGCTCCATCAGCAGCCCGCCCAGGGGATCTCCCGCCATCACGTCGAAACCGGCCGACACGAGCACGAAGTCCGGCCGGAAGCTCGCCGTCGCGGAGCTCACGGCCTGCTCGAAGCGCTCGAGGTAGGCCCTCCGGGGCGTTCCCGCCGGCAGAGGGACGTTGAGCGTGGTGCCCTCGCCGGCTCCAGACCCGCGCTCGTGCGCGGGGCCCGTGCCCGGGTAATGAGGGGACTGGTGCAGCGAGACGAAGTAGACGCTCGGGTCTTCGTAGAAGATGTCCTGCGTCCCGTTGCCATGGTGCACGTCCCAGTCGACGATCAGCACGCGGGCCGCATGCTTGTGCGCCTGGAGCCAGCGGGCGGCCACCGCGATCGAGTTGAAGAGACAGAAGCCCATCGCTCGCGAAGGCGTCGCATGGTGGCCCGGCGGCCGACCCGCCACGAACGCGGTACGGATGTCGCCCGCCATCACGCTCCGTACGGCTGCGATCGCTCCTCCCGCGCTGCCGACGGCCGCGTCCCACGAGACGGTGCCCGAGACCTTGGTGTCGGAGTCGAGGGCGACGAGGGCGCTCCGCTCCTCCGCGAGCGCACACGCCCTTTCGACAGCGTCCACGTGACCCTGCTCGTGACAGCGGAGCAAGTCCTGAAGGGTGGCGTCCTCCGCCTCCATCTGCTCGACGTGGCCGTGCAGGACGAGAAGGTCCCGGCCGACGCTCTGCGCGAGCGCGCGGAGCCGCCCCTGGTGCTCGGGGTGTCCCCAACCCGTGTCGTGCAGGGGCGAGGAGGGATGGAGGAAGAACCCGGTCTCCACGCTCATCTACCTGCCTCCTGCCGTTCGTGCCTCAGGCGCCGACCGGCGCCGACAACGAGGCGATGCGCTCCTGGATCGAGCGAACATCGCGGTTACGCGAACGCATCGCGATGAGCGCGTCGCACGCGGCCGACGTAGCCGACATCGTGGTCAGGTACGGTACGCTGTAGGTGATCGCCGCGCGTCTCATCGCGTAGTCGTCGTACTGCGACTTCTTGCCGAGCGGCGTGTTGATGAGGAGCTGGATGTCCCCGGTCACGATGTGGTCCACGATGTCGGGTCGGCCCTCGCCGACCTTGTAGACCAGCCGCGTGGGGATACCCACCGCCTGGAGCGACTCCTGCGTGCCGCGCGTCGCCAGGATCTCGAAGCCCAGATCCCGGAAGCGCCGAATGAGGGGGGTGACCGTCTTTCGGTCGCGCTCGTTCACCGTCACGATGAGGGCTCCCGACTCCGGGAGGCGGTTGCCGGCCGAGATCTGCGCCTTCGCGAACGCCATCCCGAAGGAGTCGTCGAAGCCCATCACCTCGCCGGTCGAGCGCATCTCGGGCCCGAGTAGCGTGTCGACGTCGAATCGGTTGAAGGGGAACGCGGCCTCCTTCACCGCCACGCCCGGAACGGGCGGCTCCTCCGGCACGTCGAGGTCCGCCAGGCGCTCGCCGGCCATCACCCGGGACGCGAGGCGGGCGAGCGGCACGCCCGTCGCCTTGCTCACGAACGGCACGGTACGCGACGCGCGCGGATTGACCTCGAGCACGTACACCACGTCGTCCTTGATCGCGTACTGCACGTTGAGCAGCCCGACCACACCGAGCTCGAGCGCGAACTTGCGCGTGAGGTCGCGGATCTCATCCATCGACTCCGGCGTGAGCAGATACGGGGGGAGCACACAGGCGGAGTCCCCGGAGTGCACGCCGGCGTCCTCGATGTGCTGCATGATCCCGCCGATGACGACGTCCGTCCCGTCGGAGAGCGCGTCCACGTCGGCCTCGAAGGCGTCCTCGAGGAAGCGGTCGATGAGGACGGGGTGGTCGGGCGACGCCTCCACCGCCTCGGCGAAATAACGTTCGAGCGACTCCTCGTCGTAGATGATCCGCATCGCGCGCCCGCCGAGCACGTAGCTGGGCCGCACCAGCACCGGGAAGCCGATCTTCCGCGCGACCTCGACCGCCTGCTCCTGGCTCGTGGCGATCCCGTTTTCGGGTGTCCTGGCCCCGATCTTCCGGCAGACCTCGTCGAAGCGGTCGCGGTCCTCGGCCCGGTCGATCGCATCCACGGAGGTCCCCAGGATCGGAGCCCCCAGCTCCTCGAGCCCCTTCGCGAGCTTCAACGGCGTCTGGCCACCCAGCTGCACGATCACACCCTTCGGCTTTTCGAGATGGATGATCTCAGCCACGTCCTCGAGCGTGAGCGGCTCGAAATAGAGCTTGTCGCTCACGTCGAAGTCGGTCGAGACCGTCTCGGGGTTCGAGTTGATCATGATGGTCTCGAGCCCCGCTTCCTTCAGCGCAAGCACTGCCTGCACGCAGCAGTAGTCGAACTCGATCCCCTGCCCGATCCGGTTCGGCCCGCTGCCGAGAATGACCACCTTCTCGCGGTCGGACGGCACGCTCTCCGACTCGTCCTCGTACGACGAGTAGAAGTACGGCGTCTGCGCCGGGAACTCGCCGGCGCAGGTGTCGACCACGTTGTACGTGGGCCGGATGCCCCACTCCCACCGGCGCGCGCGCACGTCCGACGCGTTCTCGCCGCGCAGCTCGGCGAGCTGCCTGTCGCCGAAGCCCTCGCGCTTCATAGCCCGCAGGAGCTCGGGCGTGACCTCGGGTGCCTCCCGGTAGCGTCGCTCCCACTCGAGGATCTGCTGCAGCTGGTCGAGGAACCACTTGTCGATCTTGGTGGCCTCGTAGATCTCGTCGATGGAGATGCCCGCCTCGAGCGCGCGCTTCAGCTGGAACGGGCGCTTCGGAGTCGGACGACGCAGCGCGGCCAGGAGCGGCTGCATGCCCTTGACCTCCTCCTCGGCCAGCCCGTCGTCCTTCGGCCGCCTCCCGGTCACCCAGCCGTGCCGCTCGATTTCCAGGCCTCGGAACCCCTTCTGCCACGCGCTCCGGAAGGTGCGCCCGATCGCCATCGTCTCGCCGACCGACTTCATCTGCACGCCGAGCGTGTCGTCGACCTCGGGGAACTTCTCGAAGGCGAAGCGCGGCAGCTTCACGACCACGTAGTCGAGGACCGGCTCGAAGGAGGCCGGCGTCGTCTTCGTGATGTCGTTCGGCAGCTCGTACAGGTGGTAGCCCACAGCGAGCTTCGCGCCCACACGTGCGATCGGGAAGCCCGTCGCCTTGGACGCGAGCGCCGACGAGCGGGAAACGCGCGGGTTCATCTCGACGACCAGCATCTCGCCGTCCGCCGGGTTCACGGCGAACTGGATGTTGCACCCGCCGGCCGCGACGCCGATCTCGCAGATGATCGCGATCGCGGCGTCGCGCATCTTCTGGTACTCGACGTCGGTGAGCGTCTGCGCCGGAGCAACCGTGATGGAGTCCCCCGTGTGCACGCCCATGGGGTCGAAGTTCTCGATCGAGCAGACGATGATGACGTTGTCGATGCCGTCCCGGACGACCTCGAGCTCGTACTCCTTCCACCCGATCACCGAGCGATCGATGAGCACCTCGCGGATCGGCGACGCGTCGAGCCC
>JBFGFY010000038.1:0-19447 GCA_041579355.1 Longimicrobiales bacterium
CCTGCGCCAGCGGCTCGAGATGGGCGGCGCGGAGCTCTTCCTCGAAGGACTCACCCGCGAGCAGGCGCTCGCGCTCGCGCGCGAAGCGCGGCGGAGTGGCGCACGCCAGGCGCGGGAGCCGGGATCCGGTGCAGAGGAGCCCGCGACCCCGTCGCCCCGGCGCCAGCGTGCCGCGCCGAGCGCGCCACGTCCGCAGGCGTCTGCGTCCGGGTCCAACCAGGCCTCCGAGCCCCTCCCGATCCTCCCCGACGACTACGAGCAGGTGCGCGAGATCGCGCTCGGGTGCACCCGCTGTCGGCTCGCCGAGACGCGCACCCAGGTCGTCTTCTCGGACGGCGTCCCGGACGCCCGCCTGGTCGTCGTGGGTGAGGCGCCCGGCGCGAACGAGGACGAGACCGGCCTGCCGTTCGTCGGAGCGGCGGGCAAGTACCTGGACCTCCTGCTGCTCACGGTGGGACTCTCGCGTCGCGAGACCGCCTACATCTGCAACGTCATCAAGTGCAGGCCTCCGGGGAACCGGAACCCGCTCCCCGACGAGATCGAGGCGTGCGCCCCTTTCCTTCAGAAACAGCTCGAGCTGATTCGTCCGGAGGCCCTGCTCGCGGTGGGATCGTTCGCCGCTCAGAGCCTCACGGGACGGGAGGGCACCGCGCTCGGAAAGCTGCGCGGCGAGGTCCACTCCTACCGAGGCGTGCCGCTCATCTGCACGTACCACCCGGCCGCGTTGCTTCGGAACCCGAAGTGGACTAGATCGTTCTGGGACGACCTCCAACTGCTCCGAACCATCATGGACGGCGCGTAAGCAGCGCGTCGCCAATCGATCGCATGGAAGCATCACCGACCTTCGCGCAAACGGTCTTCGACCGCACGCCGCCCTTCTCGATGGAGGCCGAAACGGCCGTCCTCGGCGGTATGCTGATCGACCGCGAAGCGGTCACGAGAGCGGTCGAGCACATCAACGAGGGGATGTTCTATCGCGAGGCGAACCGAAGGCTCTATAGGGCCATGGTGCGCCTCTTCGAGCGCGGTGACGTAATCGACGTCATCACGGTCGCCGAAGAGCTGAAGAAGACGGCCGAGCTCGACTCCGCGGGCGGCTTCGACTACCTGGGCGCGCTGGTCGACGCGGTCCCGACCGCCGCGAACATCGAGTACCACGCGCGCATCGTGCGCGACAAGGCACTGCTGCGTCGCCTGGTCGAGCAGTCGACGCAGATCATTCGCGACGTCTACGAGCAGGGAGTGCGAGACGTCGACGAGATCCTCGACCAGGCCGAGGCGCGCATCTTCCAAGTCGCCGAGAGCCACAAGCGCGAGGGCTTCGTCTGGATCAAGGAGATCCTCTGGTCGGCGTTCGAGCACATCGAGCGGCTCCAGGAGTCCGGCACCGGGATCACCGGCGTCGCGACCGGCTTCCCGGACCTCGACCGGATCACGACCGGGCTGCAGAAGGGCGACCTGTGCATCGTGGCCGCGCGCCCCTCCATGGGGAAGACCTCTTTCGCGCTCAACATGGCCGCGAACGCCGCGATCGCCCACGGCATTCCCGTGGCGGTCTTCTCGCTCGAGATGTCCTCGGAGCAGCTCGTGCAGCGGCTGCTGTGCGCCGAGGGTCGCATCGACGCGCAGAAGCTCCGGCGCGGCAAGCTGTCGCAGGAAGAGCACCAGCGCCTCGCGGCCGCGGCGGGCCACCTGAACACGGCACCGATCTGGATCGACGACCAGCCGGGGACGAACGTCCTCGAGATCCGCGCGAAGGCGCGTCGGCTGCAATCCGAGCTGCGCTCGGACGGCAAGGACCTCGGCCTGGTCCTGATCGACTACATGCAGCTGATGTCGGGCACGCACAACGCCGAGAGCCGCGTGCAGGAGGTGAGCCAGATCTCCCGCGGCCTCAAGGCGCTCGCGCGCGAGCTGGAGGTGCCGGTGGTGGCGCTCTCCCAGCTCAGCCGTGGGCCCGAGCAGCGCACCGACAAGCGCCCCATGCTCTCGGACCTGCGCGAGAGCGGGTCGATCGAGCAGGATGCCGATGTAGTCATGTTCCTGTACCGCCCCGAGTACTACGCTCCCCCGGAGAAGAGGGAAGAGCTCGAAGGCAAGTCCGAGCTCATCATCGGGAAGCAGCGGAATGGACCGACCGGGGTCATCGAGCTCTACTTCCAGAAGGCGTACACGAGGTTCGATTCGTCCGCGCCGTCGCACGGCGGCGCGCCGCGGTCGCACGAAGCGGGACCGGGCTTCCGGTCGTGACGCCGGGCGGGGCCGGGTCCGCGCGGAGCGCGCGGGTCGGTGTCGCCGTGCCCGCCGCGGGCTCCGGCGAAAGGATGGGCGGCGTCCGGAAGGCCTTCCTGGAGCTCTCGGGCGAACCTGTGCTCCTGCACGCGCTCCGGCCCTTCCTCGCCGAGCCGCGTGTGGTGGCGATCGTCGTGGCCCTCCCCGGCGACCTGGCCGCGGCCCCTCCGGAGTGGCTCGCGCGGCTCACGCCGCGGGTCACCACGGTCCGGGGAGGCGCGACCCGCACGCAGTCGGTGCGCGCGGCGATCGAGCGGCTCCCCGACGACCTCGACGTGATCGCGGTGCACGACGCGGCCCGCCCGCTCGTGACCCTCACGGTCGTGGCGCGCTGCATCGAGCTGGCGCTCGAGGGGTTCGGGGCGGTGGCGGGTCACCCGGCCGTGGACACGCTCAAGCGGGTCGGGGGCGACGACGAGGTGCTCGAGACGCCCGACCGGACGACGCTCTGGCACGCGCAGACGCCACAGGTGTTCCCGGCGCGCGTGCTGCGCGAGGCGTACGCCGACCCCGCCGCGGAGGGGACGGACGACTCGGCGCTCGTGGAGCGCGCGCGGCCTGGGACGACCGTGCGCATGGTCGACGCCGGCCCCTCGAACCTCAAGGTCACGCGTCCGCCCGACGTGCCCGTGGCCGAGGCCATTCTCTCCCGCCGGGACGGGAGCACCCGGGGGTGAGCGGGGAGCCCCGCCGGATCGACCTGCGCGCCGATCCCGACGCGGACCTCTCGGCCGTTGCCGAGCACGTGCGGTCGGGAGGGCTCGTCGCGTATCCGACCGAAACCGTCTACGGGATCGGCGGCGCGACGAGCGAGGCGGCCGTCGCGAGCCTGCGCGCGCTCAAGGCGCGCGAGGAGGCGAAGCCGTTCCTCCTGCTCGTGCCGTCCGCTGCATCCATCGAGGGTATGCGCTGGACGCCCGAGGCGCGCGAGCTCGCGCGCACGTTCTGGCCGGGCTCGCTGACCCTGGTTCTGGAGGACCCACTCGGTATCTTCCCCCGTTGGGTGGGGGACGCGAACCGGCGGGCGGTGGGCGTGCGGGTGAGCCCGCACCCTCTCGTCGCGAGGCTGCTCGGCGCGATCGGCGGTCCGCTGACCTCGACCAGCCTGAACGAGCCCGGGGCGCCACCGGCCACCTCCGGGCACGAGGCGATGGAGGTCGTTCGTCGTCTGGGCGGTCGCGGGGTGCTCGTGCTGGACGCGGGCACGCTGCCACCTTCGGCTCCCTCCACCGTGATCGACTGCACGGGTCCGGAGCCGGTCGTGTTGAGGGAGGGGAGCATTCCCACGAGCCGCCTCCGTTGCGCCATACCGCGGATCCATGGAAACGACACCAGCTGACTCGGACACGTTCCGGCTGCTCTTCGTGTGCACCGGCAATACGTGCCGGAGCCCGATGGCCGAGGTGATCGCTCGCCACCTGGCCGAGGAGCTCGGCTGGGAGCACGTCGAAGTGCGCTCGGCGGGGGTGGCCGCCTTCGACGGCTCCCGGGCTTCGAGCGGTGCCGTGCACGCGGCCGCCGCGAGCGGCCTCGACCTCTCGGCGCATCGCTCGCGACTCCTCACACCGGCCGAGGCGCGCGAAGCCGACCTGATCCTCACCATGACGCCCGATCACCTCATGCGGGTCGTCGAGCTGGGCGCCGGCGACCGGGCCTCGCTGCTCACCTCGTATGCGGGAGGCAGCCCGTTCGGGCGCCACGCACCTTCCATTCCCGATCCGATCGGGGGCACGGACGAGGAGTACGAGGAGACGTTCCGTCTCCTGAGAGAGCTCATCGAGCGGGTGCTGGAGCGCCTCGAGCCGGTCCTCTCCAAGTGACGATCACGGCGCACACGCGGGTGCTCACCCTGCTCGGCGATCCGGTGGCGCACTCGGCTTCGCCGGAGATCCAGAACGCGGCGTTCCGCGAGGCCGGTGTCGACGGCGTGTACGTTGCGGTGCGATGTGCGGCCGCCGATCTTTCGGGCTTCATGCACGGACTCGCCCGAGCGGGAGGCGGCGGCAACGTCACCCTTCCTCACAAGGAAAAGGCGGCCGCTCTCGTCGACGTCGCGAGCGAAGCCGTCCGCAGGACCGGAGCGTGCAACACGTTCTGGGGCGTGGACGGAAAGGTCCACGGGGACAACACGGACGTGGACGGCTTCCGGCGCGCGCTGAGGGTCTTCCTGGACGGGTCCGCCGAAGGGATCCGGGTGCTTCTCCTCGGGGCGGGCGGCGCCGCCCGCGCCACGCTGCTCGGCCTCCTCGAGGAGGGTGCCGGCGAGGTGCTCCTCTTCAACCGCACCAGCGAGCGGGCCCGCGCGGTCGCCCGGCGCATCGGGGGGCAGCGCGCCCGAGTGGTGCCTCTCGCGCAGGGCCTCGAAGGAGAGAGCTTCGACCTCGTGGTGAACGCGACGCGGCTCGGCATCGACCCACACGATGCCTCGCCGCTCGACTTCGCGCGGCTCGGGCGGGCAGGTGCGGCCATGGACCTCGTCTACGCTCGCCAGAAGACGCCTTTCGTGCGCGCGGCCGAGCTTGCCGGCATCCGCTCTACCGACGGCATGGAGATGCTCGTGCAGCAGGGCGCCGTCTCCTTCGAGCGTTGGTGGAGCCGTCCGGCGCCGATCGAGTCGATGCGGGCCGCCGTCCGCGAGCTCGTGGGTTGAAGCTCGGCTCCTGGGGCCGGGACCTGCTCGACCTGCTGCTTCCGCGCGGGTGCGCCGCCTGCCGTAGCTGGCTCCCCGGTGGCCCCGGTGACCTCCTCGTCTGCGGCCGGTGCCGGAGTCGCCTGAGGGTCGCGTCTTGGCCGCGGTGCCCGCGCTGTCATCATCCTCTCGGGGCACGTCGCCCGAAGAGTCCGGACTGCATCGAATGCCGGTCGTGGCCGCCGGCGCTCACGGCCGCGCGTTACGCCTACGTGCTCGAGGCGCCGGCGACCGACCTGGTGCACGCGCTCAAGTACGAGGGATACCGCGACCTCGCGGAGCCGATGGGCGCGGCGCTCGCCCGGCTCGACACGACTCCGGTGAGTGCAGAGCGAACAGCGGCCACCGAGGAGATCGTCGTGCCGGTGCCGACCACCACACACCGACTCCGGATGCGCGGCTACAACCAGGCGGAGCTCCTGGCGCGCCGGGTCGCGGCCGCGCGCGGGCTCGATCTCGTGCCCGCTGTCGTGCGCAGGGGAGAGGGCCCCTCCCAGACCTCGCTCACCCCCGACGAGCGTCGCCGGAACGTGCAGGGGGCGTTCGCGGCCGCCGTGGAGGCGGAGCGACTCGTCCGCGGCGCGCACGCGATCCTCGTCGACGACGTGCTCACCACCGGCGCGACGGCCGGTGAGGCGGCGGTGGTGCTGGCCGAGCTGGGTGCGGCCCGCGTGACGCTCCTGGCCTTCGCGAGGGCGCTTCCGGCCGCCCCCCGGAAGGCCGCATAGACGTTATACTATGACCCCTTCGATCTCAGTCCCTTCGACCTTCGACGAGGATGCCGGCGCATGGCGATCCGCGTAGCGATCAACGGATTCGGACGCATCGGGCGCAACGTTCTCCGCAGTGCCAAGCAGAGCGGCCGCACAGACATCGATTTCGTGGCCGTGAACGACCTGACGGACGCGAAGACGTTGGCGCACCTCCTGAAGTACGACTCCGTGCACCGACGCTACCCGGGGTCCGTGGAGACCTCGGAGAAGGGGCTCGTCGTCGACGGGGACGAGATGCTGGTCCTCGCGGAGCGTGACCCGGCCAAGCTGCCGTGGGCGAACCTGGGCATCGACATCGTCGTCGAGTCCACCGGGATCTTCACGGACCGCGACTCGGCGGCCAAGCACCTCACGGCGGGGGCCCGCAAGGTCATCATCTCTGCTCCCGCGAAGAAGGAAGACGTCACGGTGGTGCTCGGGGTCAACGAGGGCGACTACGACCCGGACAAGCACGACGTGATCTCGAACGCGAGCTGCACCACGAACTGCCTCGCGCCCGTGGTGAAGGTCCTGAGCGACGAGTTCGGCATCCGTCACGGCCTCATGACGACGATCCACGCGTACACGAACGACCAAGCGGTGCTCGACCTGCCCCACAAGGACCTGCGCCGCGCGAGGGCGGCGGCGTTGTCGATGATCCCGACCACGACCGGGGCCGCCAAGGCCACCGCGCTCGTGCTCCCGGGCATCAAGGGGAAGATCGACGGCATGGCGATTCGGGTGCCGACCCCGGACGTGTCGCTCGTGGATTTCGTGGCGGAGCTCGAGCGGGACACCACGAAGGACGAAGTGAACGCGGCCTTCCGGACCGCAGCGGAGGGGCCGATGAGCGGCATCCTCGGCGTGTCGGACGAGCCGCTCGTCTCGATCGACTACACAGGTGATCCGCGCAGCTCGGTGGTGGACTCGCTCTCGACGAGCGTGATGGACGGGCGGATGGTGAAAGTACTGGCCTGGTACGACAACGAGTGGGGGTACTCCTCGCGCGTCGTCGATCTGGTCAGCTACGTGGGGGAGCGGCTTCCGGCACACGCCCGCGGTTGACCGGCGGCGACCCTCGTCTCGCCCGGCGAGCCGCAGCGGAGCGCGCTTGAAGAAGTCGATTGCGGACATCGACCCGGGGTGGCTCCGCGGCCGCAGCGTCGTGGTGCGGGTGGACTTCAACGTGCCGCTCGGGCCCCAGGGGGTCGAGGACGACCGGCGGATACGCGAGACGATCCCGACGCTCGAGCTGCTGACCGGCGCGGGCGCGAAAGTCGTGATCCTCTCGCACCTGGGGCGACCGAAGGGCGAGCCGAAGCCCGAGTTCTCCCTCGCGCCGGTCGCGGAGCGGCTGAGCACCCTGATCGGCGCCCCGGTGCGCTTCTCGGCCGCGCCGAACGGATCGAAGGCGCTCGAGCAGGCGGCAGCCCTCCAGCCGGGTGAGGTCGCGCTGCTCGAGAACACCCGCTTCCTGCCCGGCGACGAGGCGAACGATCCCGAGCTCGCCCGGTTCTGGGCCGGGCTCGGTGAGCTCTTCGTGAACGACGCGTTCGGCGTCGCGCACCGGGCGCACGCTTCGACTTCTGGACTCGCCGAAGCGGTGCAGGGCCGAGGGGGCGAGGCCGTCGCGGGCCTGCTGATGGCGCGTGAGCTGCGCTACCTGCAGGACGCCCTCGAGGCTCCGGAGCGTCCCTTCGTGGGGATCCTCGGAGGGGCCAAGATCTCCGGGAAGATCGGTGTGATCTCGGCGATGCTGACCCGTGTCGACCGGCTGCTGATCGGCGGGGCCATGGCGAACACCTTCTTTCGCGCCCTCGGCCTCGACACGGGTGCCTCGCTCGTCGAGGAGGACGCCGTCGGGCTCGCCGAGGAGCTCATCCGCGAAGGTGGTGAGCGGCTCGTACTGCCGATCGACTGCATCGTCGCGCCCGAGGTCGAGGAGGGTGCATCGACGCGGGTGGTCGCGCGGGACGCCGTCTCCGCCGAGGACAAGATCGTCGACATCGGCCCGGAGACCCGTGCGCTCTTCGCGCGGGAGACGGCGGGCGCGCGCTCGATCCTGTGGAACGGGCCCATGGGGGTCTTCGAGATCGACGCCTTCGCCGAGGGCACCATAGCCGTCGCGCACGCCGTGGCGGAGGCGTGTGACCGCGGCGCGCTCGGCGTGATCGGCGGGGGCGACTCCGGCGCGGCCGTCGAGCGGGCAGGGGTCGCCGACAGGGTGAGCCACGTCTCCACCGGGGGCGGTGCCTCGATCAAGCTGCTCGCGCGCGCGAAGCTGCCCGGGCTCGACTCACTCACCGCCCGGAGCGCCTCGTGACGGTGATCGCGGGGAACTGGAAGATGCACCTGGGTCCAGGCGCGACCCGCGCTTTCTTCCAGCGCTTCTCCGTGGAGGGCGTCCCTACCGACCGGGAGCTACTGCTCTTCCCTCCCGCGCTGTCGCTCGCGGCCGCGGTGTCGGCCCCCGCTCGCCACGAGCGCGTCCGCCTCGGTGTGCAGAACGTGCACTGGGAGGACGAGGGCGCGTTCACGGGGGAGGTGTCCGCCGGGATGGCCGCCGAAGCCGGTGCCGAGTTCGTCCTCGTCGGCCACTCGGAGCGGCGACACGTGTTCGGTGAGACGGACGCGGACGTGGCCCGCAAGATCGAGGCCGTGCGTCGCCACGGGCTCGTCCCGGTCGTGTGTCTCGGGGAGACGCTCCCCGAGCGACGGGCCGGCCGGGTCGACGAGGTGATCCTGCGACAGCTCGACGCGGTGCTCGACTCGCTCGGCACGGAGGACCGGTCGCTCCTCGCCTACGAGCCCGTCTGGGCCATCGGGACGGGCGAGACCGCCACACCCGAGGACGCGTCGGGGGCCCACGCGACGCTCCGCCGTAGGCTCGTCGAGGCGTGGGGCAGGGAGGCCGCCGCCCGAGTGCCCATCCTCTACGGGGGATCGGTGAAGCCCGCGAACGCGGAGGAGCTGCTCGCCGCACCCGACGTGGACGGCGTGCTCGTAGGAGGAGCGAGCCTCGACCCGGCTTCCTTCGGGGAGATCGCCCGCGCCGGGGGCTGAGGCTCGCCCACCCGAGTGGGCGTTGACACCCCAGGGGGCCTCATCGACGTTTATCCTCGCTTTCCCGGGAACCCCGCGAGCCACCGATGTACGGATTCTTGCTCACCCTCCTCGTCGTCGACGGGATCTTCCTGTCGGTCGTCATCCTCCTGCAGTCCGGCAAGGGCGGCGGTCTCGCCGCAGTCGGAGGCGGGGCCGCGATGACCGAGGGCATCCTCGGTGGTCGCCAGGCGACCACGGTCCTCACGCGCGCCACCTGGACCTCGGGGACGATCTTCATGCTCGTCGCGCTGTGGCTCTCGATCCTCTCGTCCCGGTCGGCGGCGCCGCAGTCGGTGATCCAGGTTCCTGCGCCCACGACGACTTCGCAGCCGGAGCCCGTGCTCCCGGGCGTGGGCGGGCAGCCTGCCCCGACCGGAGCCGCGCCGGCCCCTGTCCTTCCGGGCGGACCCGGCGGCGCGGGGAACTGAGTCTCCTCGAGTTGGCTCGGCGTTCCCCCGCCCGCGAGGACCGTAGCCGCGGGGGCAGGGTAACTCGACGCGACGCCGGCACCCACAGCACGGAGTAACCGGGCGTGGCTCGAATCGAAGTCCCGATGCCCCAGATGGGCGAGTCCATCGCGGAGGGCACGGTATCGAAGTGGCTGAAACAGATCGGTGAGACCGTCGAGCGCGACGAGCCGATCCTGGAGATCTCGACCGACAAGGTCGACGCCGAGATCCCCTCCCCTTCGTCCGGCACTCTGGTGGAGATCGCGGTCGCCGAAGGTGAGACCGTCGAGGTCGGCACCATCGTCGCCTACATCGACCCGGACGGCGCGGCGCCCGCAGGGCGCCCCTCCGCGGACGGGGCCCGGGCCGAGAGCCAGGCGCCGCCCGAGCCGCCTGCGGCGGACCAGGAGGAGGCGGTCGAGGAGGCCCCGGCGCCAGCGGCGAGTCCGCCGGCGGCCGACGGCCCCAGCGCCCCGACGGACTCCGACGACCGGCTCCGCACCCGCTCCACACCGGTGGTGCGCCGCATCGCCGAGGAGCACGGGATCGACCTCGGCAGCGTACAGGGGAGCGGGCACGCCGGTCGCGTGACGAAGCAGGACATCCTGAGCTTCATCGAAGGTGGCGCTGCAGCCGACCCCGAGCGGGCCGCCGGGCCCGCGCCGCGGAAGCCGGCGCCCCAGCCCAAGGAGCGTGCGGCCGCCGCCGCGCCGTCCGACTTGTGGACGACGTTCTACCGCGAGGTGCAGCACCCGGAGTACCCGGTGCGGTCCGCCGACGAGGTGGAGCCGATGGACAAGATCCGGCGCCTCACCGCCGAGCACATGGTGCTCGCGAAGCGTGTGGCGCCGCACGTGCACTCCTTCATCGAGATCGACTTCTCGGCCATCGACAAGATTCGCGCCGAGAGCAAGTCGCGCTGGGCCGCGCAGGGCGCGAAGGTCAGCTACACGGCGTTCGTCGCCTGGGCCGTATCGCGCGTGCTGCGGGACTTCCCGTCGGTGAACTCGGCGGTCTCGGGGAACAACGTCATCTTCCGGGGCAACGTGAACATCGGGATCGCGGTCGACCTCGACCCCGGCCTCATCGTGCCGGTGGTGCACGACGCCGACCACCTCGGGCTGGTGGGCATCGGCAACAAGATCATCGACCTCGCCACGCGCGCTCGCGAGCGCAAGCTCATGCCGAGCGAGATCCAGGGTGCGACCTTCTCGATCACCAACCCCGGCGTGCTCGGGACGCTGGTCGGCATGCCGATCATCCCGAAGGGGACCTCGGCCATCCTGGGCACCGGGGCCATCGAGAAGCGGGTGGTGGTGGTCACCGACCCCAAGACCGGCACGGACTCCACGGCGATTCGGAAGCGGTCCTTCTTCTCCCTGGGCTACGACCACAGGATCGTGGACGGCGCCGACGCCGCCCGCTTCCTCTCGCGCCTCAAGGAAACGCTCGAGAGCTTCCCGAGCGACGCATGAGCCGCCGCCCCCCGGCCGCCGCCTCCGGCTCCGGGGCGCTCGCGAGCCAGGGGGCCGCCCGGCGCCCTCTCGCGGTCCGGCGGGCCGGCAGCGTGCCGTACGGCGAAGGCCTCGAGCTCCAGGACGAGCTCGTCCGCCTGCGCCGGGCCGGCGAGATCTCCGACACGCTCGTCGTGCTCGAGCACCCGCACGTGATCACGCTGGGCTCCTCCTCGGACACGGCCGACGTCCTGGCCGGCGAGCAGGAGCGCGCGCGGCTCGGCATCGACCTGTTCCGGACGGGCCGTGGCGGGGGGGTCACCTACCACGGCCCCGGCCAGCTCGTGGTGTACCCCGTTCTCGACCTGAAGCCGGACCGCAAGGACCTCCACCGCTATCTGCGGGACCTGGAGGGTGTGCTCATCGCGGTCGCGGAGGGGTTCGGGGTCCGGGCCCGCCGTCGGCCTGGGCTCACCGGGGTCTGGACGGAGAGCGGCAAGCTCGCGGCCATCGGCGTGCGCGTCTCCAGCCAGTGGATCACCTCACACGGGGTCGCGTTGAACGTCGCGCCGGACCTCGACTACTTCGGATCGATCGTGCCGTGCGGGCTGCCCGACGAGGCGGTCACCTCCCTCGAGCGCGAGCTGGGCCGTCCCGTGGCGCTGGAGGAGGCCGCGGACCTCTTCGTGCGCTGCTTCGCCGAGGGCTTCGGCCACGAGATTCTCGTCGGGTAGGCAACACTTTTCCTCCTTGCGGAGGCCCTCCGGGAGCCCTTCGTGTCGGCGTCTTTCGTCAAGTTCCAGACCGCACGATCCCCGCGCCTGCGGGAAAGTATGTTCCCGAATTCAGATGTTTGCAAACATCGGTCTCCGGCCGGACGGGAACAGACGTTTGCGAACATAAGTGAATCGTCCACAGACACTTACGACGTCCTCTCCACGCCGGAGCTCGGACCGCTCCGAAGGCCTTGCATGCCGGTTTTCCATCCGGTATCATCCCGTCGCGTTTCGGATGTGGCTCTTCGAGATCGATGGCGTTGGTCATCCCTCGAAGAATCTGAGCGTGAGTCGCCGGGCGCGACGGCGCAGCGGTGGCAGGCGAACCAGGACTTGGGAGATCCTGGGGAGCTCGACGGGGGAGGTCGCTGGCCCCCGCCGGAAAGTCCCAAAGTAAAGAGCTCGGGGCGCCTCCAGCCGCAGACCACGCGGCAGACGGAGGAAGGGAAAAGGTCCAGCCGCCTTCACGAAAGGCGGACCCAAGCAGGACCCTGATCCCGCCAGCGCAGATGGAGATGCCAGGCACGCTTCGTGAGCGTGGCAGGGGTCTCTCGAGACGAAGCGGCCCGGTCGTGGGTAACTGCGATCGGGCCGCTTCCTTTTCCCCCCGGGCTTTGCCGGCGGTCGCCTCAGCCGTAGCGCTCGGCCGGCGCGGCGTGCTCGAAGTAGTCGAGGAGCCGACCCTTCTCGCGCTGGGCTTCGAGCCACTCGGGGAAGCCGGACGGGATGAGCCCCCCCGAGGCCGACTGCTCCTTCGCGGCGCGGGTGGCCAGCAGGTCCACGTACTCGTTCTCCGGGTGTCCGGCGTGGCCTCTCACCCAGCGGGCACGCACCTCGTGGCGCGCCAGCTCCCGGTCCAATGCCTTCCAGAGCTCGAGGTTCTCGATCGCTCCCGCCTTCCGCTTCCAGCCGCGGGCCTTCCAGCCCGCGAGCCACTCGTTGATCCCCTTCACCAGGTACTGGCTGTCCGACACGAGGTGCACCAGGCAGCGCCTCCGGAGCTCGCGCAGGACCTCGATCGCGCTCGCGAGCGCCATGCGGTTGTTCGTCGTGTCGGGCTCGGAGATCCAGAAGTCACGGCGCTCCCACGCACCATCCCTCCACACCTCGACGAGCCCGCCGGCGCCGCCGGGCGTGGCGCGGTCCTGGAACTGGTTTCCCAGGCACGACTCGTCGGCGTGGACGTAGACGGTATCCATGAGCGGGGCGGGGTGGTGGGGAGGTGTCGGCGCCAACGTAACGCGCGTGCGGGCGCCCCTGAAGTCGGCCGGACCCGCTCGGCTTGACCGCACCCTCGCCCTCGGTAGCTTTGCGCGACCCCGCCCCGCGCTTCTCCTTCGACCCACGCCGGAGGCTACACCCCTGGAACGCACGGGCTACCTGCTCCTCGAGGACGGACGGCACTTCGAGGGTGACCTGATCGGCGCCGGCGAGCTCTCGTTCGGCGAGGTCGTCTTCAACACGTGCATGTCGGGATACCAGGAGATCCTCACGGATCCTTCCTATACCGGCCAGCTCGTGACCATGACGTATCCGCTGATCGGCAATTACGGGGTGAACTCGGTGGACCGCGAGGCGCCCCTCCCTCAAGTCGCGGGGTTCGTCGTGCGCGAGGCCTCCCGCATGTACTCGTCGTGGCGTGCCGAGGGCGGGCTCGGCGACTACCTGAGCGAGCACGGCGTGACGGGCATCGCGGACGTGGACACCCGGGCCCTCACGCGCCACATCCGCTCGGAGGGGGCGATGCGGGGAGCCATCGCGCCGACCTCGCTTCCCCGCGAGAAGGCGCTCGAGCAGATCCGCGCGCAGCCGGTCATGGAGGGCCTCGACCTCGCGTGCGGAGTGTCGACGAAGGAGCCGTACGTCGTGCCGGCGGTCGGAGAGGAGCGATTTCACGTCCTCGCCTACGACTTCGGGGTCAAGGCGCACTCGCCCAAGCTGCTGGCCGAGCGCGGCTGCAAGGTGACGGTGATCCCTGCGCAGACCACCGCGGCCGAGATCCTCGCCGATCCTCCGGACGGTCTCTTCGTGTCGAACGGTCCCGGCGACCCCGCCGCGGTCGAGCGCGCGCAGGAGGCGATCCTCGGACTCGCCGAGGCCGACGTGCCCGTCTTCGGGATCTGCCTCGGGCACCAGCTCATCAGCCGAGCCTTCGGAGCCTCCACCTACAAGCTCCCCTTCGGTCACCACGGGGGGAACCACCCGGTGAAGAACCTCGAAGACCGCACGGTGGAAATCACCTCGCAGAACCACGGCTTCGCGGTTCGCGGCGGGGAAGGCGGCGAGGTCCCGGGCGCCCCGGGGCTGCGCGTCACGCACGTCAACCTCTACGACGGCACGGTCGAGGGCGTGGCGCACCGCGAATATCCTGTGCTCGCAGTCCAGTACCACCCGGAGGCGGCGCCCGGGCCCCACGACAGCCGCTATCTATTCGATCGTTTCATCGAGCTGATGGAGCAGCGGAGCGCCCCCACGAGCTGACAGCTCGAGGACACGCAAGTCCATTGCCCGCAACGACTCCCGGCGACCTTGCGGCTCCTGCGGGGGCTCGTTACCGTCCCTGCCCACGCGCTCGCGGCAGCGTCACGAGACACGCTCTGGAGGGAGCATGACGAAGGCGGACTTGGTCGAGCAGGTGGCCGAAGCCATCGGCCCCGGGATCACCAAGAAGGACTGCGCACTCGTCGTCGACGGCTTCCTGAACGCCGTCAAGCTCGCCCTCGCGAACGGTGAGAACATCGAGATCCGTGGGTTCGGCACCTTCAAGGTCCGCAAGCGGAAGACGCGCATGGCCCGCAACCCCCGCACCGGCGACCCGGTTCGCGTTCCCCAGCGCTCCGTCCCCGTGTTCAAGCCGTCCAAGCACCTGCGGACGCGGGTCGAGCGGCTGGACGAGGTCGAGGTCTAGGTCTAGCCTCGGAGCCGCGGTGGGCCGCCTCGCCGATTCCGGGGCCCGTTTAACGCCGCTCCCTCCGCCGGCGTCCAATCGTCGGTGAGGGAAGAGGAGCTGCAGGGCGCGGAAACGTCCGATCTGGAGCTGGTCCAGCGGGCCCGCGCCGGCGACGAAGCGGCGCTCGGCATGCTCGCTCGCAGGCACCACGCGGCCGCCTACCGCGTGGCGCTCTCCGTCACCCGTCGGGACGACCTGGCGCAGGACGTGGTCCAGGACGCCTTCCTGAAGGCGTTCCGGGCGCTCGGTGGCTTCCGGGCCGATGCCTCGTTCCGCACCTGGCTCCTGACGATCACGGCGAACGAGGCGAAGGGGGCCCTGCGGAGAGCAGGGCGACGCAAGGAGACGGCGCTGGAAGACGCGGGGCCGGTCGCGAGTGACGAGAGTGATCCGGCGGAAGCGGCGATGGTGGCACAGGAGGCGAGCCGAGCGCGTAAAATGCTGGAGCGGTTGCCGGAAAAGCAGAGGCTCTCGGTTGCGCTCCGCATCGAGGAGGGCCTGAGCTTCAAGGAGATCGGAGAGGTGATCGGATCGAGTGAAGGCGCGGCTCGCGTCAATTACTTTCACGGGATCCGGCGCCTCAGGGAGTTGATGCAATGACCGAGTTCGAGTGCGGAAGGATCCGCGAGCTGATCCCCGACTTCGTGGGGAGCCGGCTCGGGCCCGAGGATTTGGCTGCCGTCGACACGCACGTGACGTCGTGCGGCGACTGTCGAGGCGAGCTCGAGCTCGCGCAGACCATCCGCGGCAGCCGTGTGCCGGCGCCGGCGGGGCTGCTCGCGCGGATCGAGCGTGCGGTCGCGGCGGACCGACGGGTGCCTTCCCGCCCGTGGTGGGGGCTCACCGCGGCAGCGGTGGCGGCGCTCGCGCTCGGCATCGGCATGTCGTCGGAGCGCACGAGCGGGCCGCTCGAGGTGCCCGGCTACGCGTACGAAGTGGAGGACGGGGAGCTGTGGGGGAGCGACGACGGCCTGGTCGCGGGCGCGCCGCTCTTCGACGGGTTGAGCGACGAGACGCTCTGGCTGCTCCTCGACGAGCTCTCGCTGGACGGCACGGGAGGCTCGGCATGAACCGGCTCTTCAGGATCCTGCTCGTGCTGGCGGTCACGCTCCCCGCCACTGCCGAGGCCCAGCAGCGCGGGCCCCAGGGGCGCCGTGGCGAGGTCGACCGGGCCCAGCTCGAGCAGCGCATCCGTGCGCAGATGGGTCGCATGATGCGGGAGCGGCTCGGCCTCGACGAGCAGCAGGCGACGCGCCTGGCGGAGGTCGTCCAGGACTTCGACGGGCGGCGTCGCGAGCTCTTCACGCGCGAGCAGGCGACCCGTCGCCGCCTCGAGGCGTTCCTGCTCGAGGGCGGAAACGACGAGGAGGAGGCGCGGGCGCTCATGCAGCGCATGGCCGAGCTGCGGCGGCAGGAAGCCGATCTCTTCGGTGCCGAGCAGCAGGCCCTGCTCGAGGTGCTCTCGCCGGCCCAGGTGCTGCAGCTGCAGCGGTTGCGCCAGGAGCTGGGGCAGCGCATCCGGCAGATCCGCGGAGGCCGTGGCGGTGACGCACAGCCCGGTCGCCGACCCCCCGGTCCAGGTCGCTGAGGCGGCCTGGACGTTGACGGCCCCCGGGGGGGCCATTCATTTGATGGGTGTCGACCCGCAGGTCCTCTCCACCTCGGACGCCGTGTCCGTTCAAGCCCTCTTCTTCGCCGCCTACCGGGACCTCCTCGGGACCGGCTCGCTCTCGGTGGACCTCCCGCCGGGCGCGACGGTGGCCGACCTGGTGTCGATGCTGCGCAGTCGCGGCGCCCCGTTCAGCGCGCTTCCGGCCGAGCCGGCCGTGGCCGTGAACCGGGCGTACGCTCTCCCCTCCGAGACGCTCCACCCCGGCGACGAGGTCGCCTTCATCCCGCCCGTGGCTGGCGGTTAGCCGTGTACTCCGCGCTCACCCAGGAGCCGATCGACCCGGCCGACGTGCTCTCGCGCGTCGGGCACGACGAGGACGGCGCCGCGATCCTCTTCCTCGGCACGGTCCGCAACCACGCGGACGGGCGCGCGGTCGACGGCATCACGTACGAGTCCTACGAGGAGATGGCCGCACCCGTGCTCGCGGAGATCGCGGGCGAGGCGGCCGAGCTCCTCGGCACGGACCGCATGGCCGTCGTGCACCGTGTGGGAGAGCTCGCCGTGGGTGAGCACTCCGTGGCGATCGCGGTGTCGAGCCCTCACCGTGCGCAATCCTACGAGGCCTCCCGATACGTGATCGAGGAGATCAAGAAGCGACTCCCTGTGTGGAAGAAGGAGCACTACACGGACGGCCGGGAGGAGTGGGTCGAAGGCACCAAGCCGAAGGTGACCCGTGCGCCCGCCGGGGCGGAGGGGCGCCGATGAAGGACCAGTTCGGCCGCACGATCCAGTACCTGCGCATTTCGATCACCGACAAGTGCAACCTGCGCTGCGTCTATTGCATGCCGCTCGAGGGGCTCGAGTGGCTGCAGCGGGAGCAGATTCTCGATTACGAGGAGATCGAGAAGATCATCCGGGTGATGGCGCCCATGGGGCTCGAGCGCGTGCGCATCACGGGCGGCGAGCCCCTCGTGCGCCGCGACGTGCCCGAGCTCGTGAAGCTGCTCGCCGCGGTGCCCGGGATCCGCGACCTGTCGCTCTCCACGAACGCGGTGCTGCTCGGCGAGCAGGCCGACGCGCTCCGGAGCGCCGGGGTGCAGCGGCTCAACGTCTCGCTGGACTCGCTGCGGCCCGACCGCGTCGACGCGATCGCGCGGCGTCCCGGCTCGTACCCCAAGATCATGGAGGGTCTCGACGCGGCCGAGCGCGTGGGGTTCGCGCCGATCAAGATCAACGTGGTGCTGATCCGCGGGCAGAACGACGACGAGATCCGCGACTTCGCCGAGATCACACGCGAGCGTCCCTGGCACGTGCGCTTCATCGAAATGATGCCGACAGGCGCGAACCTCGACCTCAGCGCCAACCAATTCGTGTCGTGCGCCGAGGCGATCCGGCAGGTGAAGGAGATCGACGAGCTCGAGCCCGTCGCCGGCCCCTTCGGCAATGGCCCAGCGCGGTACTACCAGTTCCCAGGGGCGCCCGGCACGATCGGTGTGATCACGCCGATGAGCCACAACTACTGCGATCGCTGCAACCGCATGCGGCTCACCGCCGACGGGCAGCTACGGCCGTGCCTCTTCGGCCACATCCAGACGAACCTGCGCGATCCGCTGCGGGCGGGCGCGGACATCGTGCCGCTCGTCGAGCAGACGCTCCGCATCAAGCCCGAGCGCCACTACCTGATCCAGGGGAGCGACCTCGGATCGGGCGGCCTCGTGGCGCTCTCCCAGACGGGCGGCTGAGCGCCGCATCACGGCGCCCTCCGGCGTCGCGCTAGACCCCGGCGCGGCCCTTTCGTACACTTCGCGGCCCGCGCGCCGCGGGCCCCGTTTCTTCCGGGTCGAACCTCATCGCCCAGCGGACGTCATCCATGAGCGCCAAGAAGATCACCGTCGTCGGAGCCGGCCACGTGGGAGCCACGTGTGCTCAGCTGCTCGCCATGAAGGAGCTCGCCCAGGAGGTCGTGCTCGTCGACATCGTCGAGGGCGTGCCCCAGGGCAAGGGGCTCGACCAGTGGGAGAGCGCCCCGATCGAGGGCTTCGACACGCGCGTGTCGGGAAGCAACGACTACGAGTCCTCGAAGGGCGCGGACATCTTCATCGTCACCGCGGGCATTGCGCGTAAGCCCGGGATGAGCCGTGACGACCTGCTCAAGACGAACGCCAACGTGATCACCTCGGTCACGAAGGAGATCAAGCGGGTCGCGCCGAAGTCGATCATCATCATGGTGACGAACCCGCTCGACGTGATGGCGCAGGTGGCCATGGAGGTCTCGGGCTTCCCCCGCGAGCGCGTGATCGGCATGGCGGGCGTGCTCGACACCGCACGCTACCGCTCCTTCATCGCGCTCGAGCTCGACGTGAGCATCGAGGACATCCAGGCGCTCGTGCTGGGCGGCCACGGCGACACGATGGTCCCGCTCGCGAGCTACACGTCGGTGAGCGGCATCCCGCTCGGGCAGCTCCTGCCGCAGAAGCAGATCGACGCGCTCGTGGAGCGCACGCGGAAGGGCGGGGGTGAGATCGTGGCGCTCCTCAAGACCGGCAGCGCGTACTACGCGCCCGCCGCGGCCGCGGTGCAGATGGCCGAAGCGATCGTGAAGAACAAGCGCCGCATCCTCCCGTGCGCCGCCTGGCTCCAGGGCGAGTACGGCATGAAGGACCTCTTCCTCGGGGTGCCGTGCCTGCTCGGCGAGAAGGGGCTCGAGAAGATCGTCGAGGTCGAGCTCGACAAGAGCGAGAAGGCGGCGCTCGAGGCGAGCGCCGAGGCCGTGCGCTCGACCGTGGCCGCGCTCAAGGCGCTCGGCTGAGGTCGCGGGGGCCGGCGCGGTTGACGACTCGGGGACGTGACGCCAGACTTCCGCCCGTGATGGCGACCTGCGCGAATCCGAATCGAAACCGCAACCGCAACTCCCGCGGGGGTTGCGGCCGCAGGCGCGCGTAGCCGACGAGCTCGGCGCGACGAGGCGGCCGCGATCCGGAAGGGTCGCGGCCGCTTTCGTTTCGCCGGCCGCTGTGCGGAAGTGCCAGAAGCAGGACCAGATGGGGTGTAGCTCAACTGGCAGAGCGCCTGGCTGTTAACCAGGAGGTTGCAGGTTCGAGCCCTGCCGCCCCAGTAGGAGAAGAAATGCGCCCCGCGCGGCGAAGTGCCGGGCGGGGCCATCGCTCGGTTCACGCGGCTTTCCCCGACCCTCCGCGGGGGAAGATCCCCGACGGGATCTTCCTCGCAGACCGGCTTAGTTTCCGGAGTCCACGCGTCCCGAACGGACTTCCGGAGGGTCTTCCATGGCACTCGCGCGCCCCACCCGGGCCCGCGGCCGGCTAGAGGAGCAGATCGCTGCGGACGGTGCCGTCCGCGCCGACCTCGAC
>JBFGFY010000039.1:0-18845 GCA_041579355.1 Longimicrobiales bacterium
CTTGAAGCCGCGCACCTCCCCGAGGTCGATCGGCAGGAAGTCGAAGAAGAGCGTGCGCTCGGACTCGGTCGCGAGCGAGATCATCTTCCCCTTCGTGTCGGGGTTCACCCGGGAGTAGATGTACTCGAGGTTCGTGGTCTTGCCCCCGAGGCCGGTACCGTAATAGACGATCTTACAATTGATCTCACGGGAAGCGTAGTTGATCATCGACATGGGTCGATGCTACCTCCCGGGACGGACGGTTCGTGAGGTCAAGAGATCTCCCGTTCTTACCTGTAGGAAGGGGCGCTGGGCCTTACAGACCGCGCGCCCCTCGTCGGCCGAGCCCGGCCGGCGGCCCCTAAACTCGGCCCGGCCGCTCCGACGGGCAAGGTGGAAGTGCTTCAAGCGGATCCGCTTCCAGCCTCGATCCCGCGGCGTCCCACCTCGTCCGTCATCCGGTCCATGATGGCCTCGGCCCGCTCGCGGAGCATCTTGCGTGGCTCCCAAGCGATGAAGTCGCGCAGGAGACGGATCGCATCGACGGAGGCCGGCTCACGACCCATGTGACCGAGCGCCGCCAAACGTCGGAAGGGTCGCGGGCTGAAGAGATCTCGGCGGTGACGCCGGATCTGGCCACGCACGATCAGTACGGCCAAGGCGCCCGCGGTCGCTGCCGCGAGCACGGTGATCACCGCGACCTTCGTCGCTCGGTTCATCTCACATCTCCCGCCGGCCCGCGAGCGCCTGGGCGATCGTCGATCCGTCGACGTACTCCAGGTCGCTTCCGACCGGTATGCCCCGCGCGAGTCGTGTGACTCGAGGACCGAACGCGCGGACTTCACCCTCGAGGTAAACCGCCGTGGCTTCTCCCTCTACGCTCGCGTTGGTCGCCACGATGACCTCCACGATCTCGCCCCGCGAATCCGCCACCCGCTTCAGCAGCGAGGCGACGTGGAGCTGCTCGGGACCGATCCCGTCCAGTGGGGAGAGTCGGCCCCCGAGCACGTGGAAGAGCCCCCGGAACTGCCCGGTGCGCTCGATGGCCCCGACCTGATAGGCCTCCTCGACGACGCAGAGCAGACTGCGGTCCCGGCGCGGGTCGGCGCAGATCTCGCAGAGCTCTTCCTCGGAGAAGTTACCACACTCGCGGCACGCGCGGATCTTCTCAGCCAGATCGACGATCGAGCGCGCGAGACGGTGGGTGTCCTCCTTCGAGCCCTTCATCAGGTGGTGCACGAGCCGGAGCGCGGTCTTCTGCCCCACTCCGGGTAACCGCGAGAGCTCACCGGTGAGTCGCTCGATCACCGACATGCACCGGCTCCCGCGTCGCGCGCCGAGATCAGAAGAGCTTCGGGAGCCCCGGGATGTTCATCGGGAGGCCGCCGGTGGCTTTGCGCATCTCCTGCTCGTACGCGCTCTGGGCCTTTTTCTGGGCCTCCGTGACGGCAGCGAGCACCAGGTCTTCCAGCATCTCGACGTCGCGCGGATCCACGCAGGTCGGGTCGATCTGGACCCGTTTGACCTGTCCCTTTCCGTCGACGGTCACGGTCACCATGCCGCCTCCCGAGCTTGCGGTCAGCGTGGTCGACTCGAGCGACTCTTGGAGCTCGGTCATCTTGGACTGCAGCTGTTGGCTGAGCCGCATCAGCTGCTGGAGATCTGTCATCAAGCGTGGGCGTGGGAGGACGGATGGAGCGCGGGCTCAATCCATGAGCTCGAGATCGAGTTCTTCTACCGCCCGCCGTAGGCGGGGTTCCTGTCGGAACAAGGCGTTCAGGGTGTCCTGGCGCACCTCCGCGTCGGTGACCCGCCCGCCCGTCTCCGGGGCTCGCTTCGGTGCCGCCACGACGAGCTCCGGCATCCGCCCCAGGTGTCGGGAGAGCCCCTGCCGGACCGCGTGCAGCGTGGCCGGCTCGCGCAGGCGCTCCGCGGCGGGCGCCGCGAGCTCCGAGATCGTCACGCTGCCGTCCGGCTCGTCTCGAACCACGGCCCCGCGGAGGAAGGCAGCGAGCCCCTTCGGCACCGTGGCACCATCGGTGAGCCACGCCCTCCACGCCTGGGGCGCACCGGCGGAGCCCGACCCGCCCCCGGAGCTCGGTCGAGGCGCGGCGCTCGGCCCCTCCCGGTGACCCGGCTTCGACGCCCCGCGGCGCGCCGAGCCCGCCCGGGGACGATCCCCCCCGCCCCCGCCGCCCGGCGGCGGGGCGCCGCCCAGGGCGCCGAGCAGCTCCTCGAAGGACACCGTCCGGTCGAGGAAGCTCAAACGCAGCAACAGCATCTCGATCGGCAGGCGGGGGTTCGGGCTGCGCCTGAGGCTGCCCTGGCTCTCGAGCTCGGCCCCCATGGCGAGCATGCGGACCAGGTCACCCGGTTCGAAGTGCTGGGCCCGATCCCCGAGCGCGCTCCGGAGGTCGTCCCGAAGGTCGACCTCGGCGTCGGGCGAGAGCCGGAGCCTCAGGAGCAGTCGCAGGACGTCCAGGAGACCGTGGTAGAACTCGACGAGGTCGTACCCCTCGTCCATGAGCGACTCCACGAACGTGAAGACGTCGGCGTGCCTTCCTTCGGCGAGCACGTCGAGCAGCTCGAGGTAACGCTCCTCCTCCACGAGCCCCAGGACGCGACGCACGGACTCGGCGTCCACGGTGCCACCCGTGAGGGAGAGCACCTGGTCGAGCAGCGAGAGCGCGTCTCGCATGCCGCCGTCGGCTTTGCGCGCCACGATCCGCAACGCGTCCTCCGGTGCTTCGACGCCCTCACGTTCGAGGACGGACGTCAGACGCACGACGATGTCCGAGACACCGATCCGACGAAAGTCGAAACGCTGACACCGCGAAAGGATCGGCGCTGCCGACTGTTGGATCTTCTGAGGCTCGGTCGTCGCGAAAACGAAGACGACACGTGGCGGCGGCTCCTCCAAGATCTTGAGGAGAGCGTTCCACGCCTCGCGCGTCAGCATGTGCGCCTCGTCGACGATGTACACCTTGTGGCGCCCCTCGCCCGAAGGTGCGTACATCGCGCGCTCCCGGAGGTCCCGCGCGTCGTCGACGCCCCGATTCGATGCGGCGTCGATCTCCACGACGTCGAGCGCGGTGTGGCCACCCCAAATACGGCGGCAGCTCTCACACACGCCGCAGGGCTCACCCTCGTCCGAGCGCGCGTCGCAGTTGAGGGCCATCGCCAGCACGCGCGCGAGGGTCGTCTTCCCGACACCTCGGGGTCCGCAGAAGAGGTAGGCGTGCCCGACACGGCCCCCCGACACGGCTCGCCGCAGGGTCTCCGAGACGTGCTCCTGCGTCGCCACGTCCGCGAACGACCGCGGCCTGTACTTCGTCGCTAAAGCGATGTGGGACAAGAAGTTGAGCCGATGCAGGAGATGAGCGGCGGCCGAAAAAATGCCCCAGGCGACCCGCAGCGACGATCACCGCACTTACCGCTGCTACCTGCGGGGTCCTGACGGGATTCGTGGGCTTTCGCCCTGCGGACCTGGGGCATCTCGAAGCTACCCGTGGCCAGGAGAGAGGTCAACGCGGCCCCTCGGGCCTCCAGGCGTCTTCGAGGTGTACGATCCGCGGCTCACCTCCGCCCCCCTTCATCACGATCGAGAGCACGTCGAAGCGCACGCCGACGTGTTGCAGGCGGCGCCGACACAGGTACTCGTGAGCGACCACCTCGATCTCCCGGCGCTTGAGTCGGGTCACGGCCTCTTCCGGCGCGCCATACCCGTGGCCACTACGGGTTTTCACCTCCACGAAGGCGACGAGGTCGTCCCGGCGGAGGATGAGGTCGACCTCTCTCCGACCGAAGCGATAATTCCGCTCGAGGATCCGCCAGCCGTTCTTCTCCAGGTAGGCGGCGGCCACGTCCTCGCCTCGGCGCCCCAGAGCGTGCGGTGGATACGACTCCATGCCCCGAGGTTGGCGACACCCGCGGGGCGCGGGGATGGCCGAGCGCGACTTCTAGCCGACGGCGGCCCCGCGGAGCGCCGGCGTGACGCCTCGGCCGATCGCGTGGGCGATGACGCGGATCTGGTCCATCATCTCACCGAACTGCTCGGGATAGAGCGACTGGGCTCCGTCCGACATCGCCCGCGGCGGGTTGGGATGCACCTCGACGATCAGCCCATCCGCGCCCGCCGCGACTGCGGCGCGCGCCATCGGAATCACCTTCGCGCGGAGCCCCGTGCCGTGGCTCGGGTCGGCGATGATCGGCAGGTGTGAGAGCGACTTCACCACGGGAATCGCGGCGAGGTCGAGGAGGTTCCGCGTGTGGGTGTCGAAGCTCCGGATCCCCCTCTCGCAGAGGATCACGTCGTCGTTGCCCTCGGCGAGGATGTACTCCGCGGCGAGGAGGAGCTCGTCGATGGTGGCGGACAGGCCACGCTTGAGGAGCACCGGCTTGCCGGTCCGCCCGGCGCGCCTCAGGAGCGGGTAGTTCTGCATGTTGCGCGCGCCGATCTGAATGATGTCGGCGTGCTCGGCTACGAGGTCGGCGCCCTCGGGATCGAGGGCCTCGGTCACCACCGCCAGACCCGTCTCCTCCCGAGCCCGGGAGAGGAGCTCGAGCCCGCGCGCGCCGAGTCCCTGGAAGGCATAGGGGGACGTGCGCGGCTTGAAAGCGCCCCCCCGCAGCACCGTCGCACCGAGCGCCTTCAGGCGGTGAGCGACGTCCAGGATCTGCTCCTGGCTCTCGACGGCGCACGGACCGGCCATGACCACGATCTCGGAGCCGCCCACCCGGGTCCCGTTCGCGAGCGAGACCACCGTGTCCTCCTCGCGCCACTCCCGCGAGACCTGCTTGTACGGGTGTGTGACCGGAATCACCTCGAGCACGCCGGGGAGGCCGAGGAGCCGAGCGGAGTCGACCGCCCCGTCGTTTCCGATCAGACCGACCGCGGTCCGCTGCTCACCGGGAATGGGCCGCGCGCCGTAGCCCATCTCCTTGATGGTCTCGACGACCGCGTCGATCTCGGCTTGGGACGCCTTCTGCTTCATGACCACGAGCATGGACCGCCACTCCGGATGGGCGCTTCCTCGGGCGCCGGTAGGTGAGCCCGTCGCGGACTCGCGGCCCTAAGTGTATCGGGGGCCTGCGGATGGGTCTATGGGCGCGGGCGCACTCCGGCCCATCCCGGACGAATTGCCACCTCGAGTCCGTCCGCGCCCGCCACCACCTCACCGCGGTAGCGAGCCCGCAGCTCCTGCGTGGCCCGCTCCGGCGTGAGCGGGGGGTACACGTGCGTCACCACGAGCAGCCCCGGGCGAGCAACGGACGCGAGCTCGGCAAGGGTTGCCGGCGACAGGTGTCGGTCCATCTCGGGGGGGTCGGCGAGCGAGCATTCAGCCACGAGCACATCGGCGCCGGCGAGGCGCTCGGCCACCCGAACGGAAGGGCCGGTGTCGCCCGTATACGCGAGCGTGCCCCACGGCCCCGAGAGGCGGAAGGCCACCGACTCGTCCGTGTGTGGTGTGGGGCACGCCTCGAGCGTGAACGCACCGTTCGGGTCCTTCCAAGGAGCCTCCTCGTCCAACTCCACGACGTCGACTTCGAAGGAGGGCGCGACCAGATGCGTCCCGAGCAGCTCGGCGAGGCGGTCGACAAAGCCACCGAAGCCGGGCGGGCCCAGGAGGGTGAGCGGATCGGTGCGCGCGGGTCGCATGCCGTACTCGAGGGCGAAGAGCACGGCCGACAGGTCGCCGACATGGTCCGTGTGGTAGTGGCTCACGAGCACGTGCGTGAGCCGGCGCCAGGGCACGGCGTGTGTGTCGAGCCCGTGGAGCGTGCCTGGGCCGCAGTCGATCAGGACGCAGGCCGCGCCGAGCTCCAAGAAGTACGCCGCGGAGTGGTGGGCGCCGTCGGGAACGCACGTCCCGGACCCCAGGACGGTGAGCGTTGCCCCGGGGGAGTCCGTCACGACGCGCGACCTGCTACGCGGCGCCGGCAGCCTCGAGCGCTTCGGAGAGCTTCACGCCGACGATGGTGCTCACACCCGGCTCCTCCATCGTCACTCCGTAGATCCAGTCGGCCGCTTCGATCGTGCGCGGGTTGTGCGTGATCACCACGAACTGTGTGTCGGCCTTGAAGTCCTGCAGGAGCTTGATGAAGCGCCCGATGTTGTTCTCGTCGAGGGGCGCGTCGACCTCGTCGAGCACGCAGAACGGGCTCGGTTTCACGAGGTAGATGCCGAAGAGCAGCGAGAGCGCGGTCAGCGCGCGCTCACCACCCGACAGCAGGTCGATGCGCTGCGTGCGCTTGCCACGCGGCGAGGCATGGATCTCGATCGGTGACTCGAGCGGGTCCTCCGTATTCTGGAGCCAGATGTTGGCTTCGCCCCCCTCGAAGAGACGCAGGAAGGTCTGGCGGAAGTTCTCCCGGATCTGCTCGAAGGTGCCCGTGAAGAGATCCGTGGCCGTCTTGTTGATCTCCCGGATCGCCGAGCGCAGATCGTTGCGGGCCTCGACGAGATCCTCCCGCTGGCTGGTCAGGAAATCGAGACGCGCCTGCTCCTCGGCGTGCTCCTCGACCGCAAGCATGTTCACGGGACCGAGCGCGTTGATCGCCTGCACGAGCTCCTCGAGCTCGGCCTGCAGTCCCTCCGGCTCACCCTCCACCGCTGAGGCCTCGTCGAGCAGGGACTCGAGCGAGCGCCCCCACTCCCCCTCCAGGCGCTCGCGGATGCGCTCGATGCGGCCCGCGAGCTCCGTACGCTCGAGCTCGAGGGCATGCCGGCGATCCGATGCCGCCCGCTCCTGGGTCCGCACGTCGCGAACGCGCCGCTCCGCCGCGGTGAGCTGCTCGGCTACCAGCTGGAGCGCCGCGTCCCGCTCACGGAGGACCCCTTCCCCGGTGCTGCGCTCCCCGAACAGCCGCTCGGTCGCTTGGGCTCCCTCGTCACGAGTCCGTCGTGCCAGGGCGAGGTCCTCGCGGAGTGTCTTCTCCTCGGCGTCCAGCGCCGCCACGCGCTCCTGGGCTCGCGCGCGGTTCGCGCCGATCGCCTCCAGGCGGTCCGTCAGGCGTCCGACGTCCCCCTCGAGCCGCGCGACTTCTACCGCCAGCCGCGCCTCCTCGCCACGCGACCTCTCCCACGCCTCCTGCGCCTCGCCGAGCCGGACCCGAGCTTCCTGTCGCTCGGACTCCAGCGAGCCCTCCTGCTGCAGGAGGAGGGCGCGGTCTTCCCGTGCCTCCTTCGCACGCTCGAGTGCCCTCGTCCTGGCGGCCCGGGCGCCCTCGATCTGTCGTGAGAGCTCGTCGCGCATCCGGTCGATGTGCCCGTGCCGGTCGGTCTGCGCGGCGAGCTGTCCGGAAAGCCCACGGTGCTCGTCCTCCGCGTCGCGCAGCGACTGCCGCGCCTCCTCGAGGGAAGCCTCGGCGCCCCTGAGTGCCTGCTCCGCCGCGGCCAGGCGCCGGGCGGCCACTGCCTTCTCCTCGGCAGCGCGCTGGTGTTCCTCGCGCTGTCGCCGCAGCTCCTCCCTGCGCTCCAGGACTCCGGACGCCCGCGAGGGATGCCCCACACGCACCACGCCGCCGCTCTCCGTGACGGGCGGAGCGCCCACGCCACCGTCGTCCAACTGGACCCTGTCGAGCAGCGCGCGCACCCAGGGAGCCCCCTCGCCCTTCGGCCTGATGCGGGCCAGGAGGCCACCCGTCGCGGTCTGGGCACCGGCCGGCACGCGGTCGAGCGGAAGGAGGACGAGGCCGCCCCCACCCCTCCACTCCCGACGGAACCATCCGAGCGTTCGATCGACCGTCGCACGGTCGCGGACGACGAGGGCATCGGAGAGGGAGCCGAGGTAGGCCTGGGCGGCCGCCGAGGGACCCTCGGCCGCGTCGATGAAGTCCGACAGGGTCCCCAGCACCCCCGAGTCCGCGCGGTCCAACGCCGCACGCACGACCGGCTCGAGGCCCGCGCGTTCGCGCTCGAGCCCCTCGAGGGCAGAGATCCGGCCGGCGAGGACCGCCTCACGGTCGGAGGCCTCCCGATCGGCGAGTCGTGCGGCCTCGAAATCCTCCCGGGCTCGGAGGAGCGCGCTGCCCACCGCCTCGAAGCGCTCGCGGGCGAAGCGGACCGCGCCTGAGAGCTCGTCGACACGGCTCGCGAAGAGGTCGCCTTGGGTGGCGAGCTGGGTCAGCTCCGCCGACGCGGTCTCCAGCTCCTCGCCCACCCTCGCCAGCCGCCGCTCCAGCTCCTCTGCCTGTGCCTCGGAGGCGTCGGCGTCGCCCTCCAGCTGCGCCCCTCTGCGGGTGAGCTCCCGGGTCTTGGCCTCGACGGCCTCCAGGGCGTCCCTGGCTTCCTCGAGCCGAATCCGCGCGCCGCGTACCTCATCGGCCTGCTCCGACGCGACGGCCTGGAGCCGAGTCAGCTCGGCCGCGAGCCCATCGCGGCTGCCCGCGAGCTCCCGCTCCTCGTGCTCCAGAGAGCTGGACTGAGCCCGCGCATCGGAACGCTCCCGTTCGATCTGGGCTAGGCGGCGCTCCGCGTACGCTGCGCGCTCGTCGGCGACGGCCAGGTCGCGCTCCCACGTCACCAGCTGCTCACGGATCTTGTCGAGCGCTCCGGCCGCGGCCGCGCGCTCCTTCTCGGCGTCGACCTCGCGGAGGCGCAGGGCCTCGTACGCCGCCTCCGCTGTCCGGAGCTCGGCGAGCATGCCCTCCGCCGAGCCCACGTCACCGTGCAGATCCGTCTCGACGGCGCGCAACCGTTCCCGGAGCAGATCGAGCTGGTGGCGCACCACCGCCACCTCCACGTCCAGCCGTCGGCGCCGGTACTCGTGGTAGCGCTCGGCCTTCCCCTTCTGGCGCGCGAGCGAACGGACCTTCGTCTGCACCTCACCGATCACGTCCTCGAGACGCTGCAGGTCCATCTCGGCGCGCTCGAGCCGGCGGGTCGCCGCCTTGCGGCGATCCTTGTACTTGCCGATGCCGGCGGCCTCCTCGAAGAGACCCCGACGCTCGTCCGCGCGATCGGAGAGGATCGCGTCGATCATCCGCTGCTCGATGATCGCGTAGGCATTAGCACCCAGCCCCGTGTCCCGGCAGAGGTCCACGACGTCGCGCAGACGGCACGCGGAGCGGTTGATCGAGTACTCGCTCCCCCCGTCACGGAACACCTGACGCCCGACTTCGACCTCCTCGAAGGAGATCGGCAGCGCCCCGTCGGTGTTGGAGACGGTGAGCGACACCGCGCCGCGGTTCACCGGGCGGCGGCTCACGGTGCCCTGGAAGATCGCCTCCTCCATCTTCGCGCCCCGGATCGCGGTCGGCCGCTGCTCTCCGAGCACCCAGCGGATCGCGTCGCCGATGTTGGACTTTCCGCAGCCGTTCGGGCCTACGATCGCGGTGATGCCGTCGTGGAACTCGATCGTCGTCGAGTCCGCGAAGGACTTGAAGCCGTGAACCTTCAGGCTACGGAGCTTCATGCGAGGCCGGGGCCCATCCAGGAGTTCGAGGGTGTGATGTGCGCCCCGGCGTCGTCCGGAGCGAAGTCGGACAGGTCGATCGAGCCGAACGCCATGATGAGCGCGGCGACGAGGGCAACCAACAAGAGCGCGAGAAGGAGCACTCGGCGCCGCCCGGCGGGAGTCTTCGCGGTCCACTCCTCCGGCGGGCGTAGCCCCGAGCCGCTCGCCCGCGCACCCGGGGCACGCGAGGCCGCCGCGGGCGCCGCCCCGGCTCCCTTGCCCGGGCCCGTCACCGCCCGCACCAGGCCCTCGAGGTCGCGCACGGCCGCCGGGGTTTTCTCGCCCTTGTCGGCGAGCACGACGATGTCGGAGGCCGAGCCGAGGAAGGCCGCGCAACCGCTGTCGCCGTCCCGCACGAAGAGGACCAGCGCGACGCCGGCCTCGACGAAGCCTTCGAGCAGGCGGCTCCAGCGAGGGCTCGAGGGCACCGAGTTCGCGTTCGCGACGGCGGTGCCGGCCGTGATCAGGTAGAAGCGTCCCTGGTCCACGGGCTTCGCCACGCGACCCACGGACAGACCGAAGAGCGCCGCGTCACTCAGTCCCTCGGTGTTGTCGAGCGAAGCCTGGGTGTGCAGGGTCGGGTAATGGAGCGCACCGTCGGCGACCACGACACGTTCGCCCCGCTCACTCCATCCGCGCGCCAGGTCGAGCGTGGCCTTGCCGGCCCAACCGGCTTCGACCGCACCCTCCGAGGCGACGACGGCGACGACTCGTCCGGGCCCCCTCCCGTCGGGGAGCGGCACGCCACCGTCCAACGGTTGCCATGGAGGAAGTTGGGCCATCTACACTCGCGTGTCTCGCCGCTCGCGTGCTCGGGATGGGAGGTGAAGGCCCGTCGGACCCCCGCGCCAGAACGCCGACAAGTTAGACCGGACCGGCCACAGTGCAAAGTGGCGATCGGGGTCGACGTCGACCCTCCGCGAAACGTCTCAGCGGGCCCGCTCTGGGGCCCCGTCCTCGGCCGGTTGATCCCACCGGGGAGCGTCGCCCCACAGGTTCTCCAGCTGATAGAACGCGCGCGCCTGCGGGTGGAAGACGTGCACCACGAAATCGATGTAGTCGAGCAGGACCCATCGGCCTCCGCCCAACCCCTCGACGTGCCCTGCGGCCACGTCCTCGGCCTTCAGCTCCTGCAGCACGTGCTCGGCGATCGCCTTGACCTGCACGTCGGATCTCCCGCTCGCCACGACGAAGTAGTCGGTGGCCGTCGAGATGCCGCGGAGGTCGAGCACCGTGACCTCCTGGGCTTTGCGCTCGAGCGTCAGCTCGACGACGCGGCGGACTTCGCCCGGAAGTCGCTCCCACGCGACCGTGAGATCCCTCACTCGGAGACTCAGCCGTCCTCGCGCTCCACGCGCACCTCGATCTCCAAGACGACCTCCGAGTGGAGATGGATCGGCACCATCGTCACGCCGATCGTCTTCAGCGGCTCCTCGAGTTGGATGAGCTTCCGGTCGAGCTTGAAGTCGAGCTCGCCCTCGTTGAGCCGCTCGGCGATATGAGCCTTCGTGACGGAGCCGAACAGCTTCCCGTCCTCCCCCGCACGCTCCTGGAAGGTCACCGAGAGCCCTTCCAGCTGGGTGGCGCGCCGACGCGCCTCCAGGAAGTCCCGGCGCGAGCGCTCGTCCGCCTGCGCTTGCTCGGCCTCGAGTCGGGCGATGTTGGCCTCGCTCGCCTCATAGGCGAGGCCCTGGGGCAGCAGGTAGTTGCGTCCGTAGCCGTCCTTGACCGAGACGACCTGCCCGGCCTCGCCGAGGTTCTCCACGGCCTTCCTCAGAATCAGCTTCATTGGTCTTTCTTCTCCGACGGGTTCAGGCCGGTCGCGCGCCTGCTCGGGCGCGGATATCCAGCCAGGTGTCTCCGATCCCAATGATCATCGCCACCCCGAAGAGCACGGGCGCGGCAAGGACGAGACCGATGATGAACGTCACGTAACCGAACAGGGTGAGGCCACCGCTCATGAACAAGAAGACTCCGGCGCCCCTGAGCGCGTAGAGCGCCCCCATGAACACCACCGTGTTCGAGCCGACTCGCGCGAGCGCCTCTCCACGCTGCAGCACGAGCAGCAGCAGGCCCGCGACGAGGAGCCACACGAGGTGGTCGTTGAAGCGGAAGTCCTGCACCCGCCCGAGGCCCTGATCGCCCTCCCCCACGAGACGCGCGCGCAGCCACCACGCCAGGCCGACGGCGGCCATGGACGCCAGACCCACGAGCGCCGGGTAGACGGCCACCTGGGCCTCGGCCACCTGCTGGAGTGCCGTCACCATCGCAGGTGACAGACCACCCTCCCCGGCCAGGAGCGACATCGCGTAGATCGTCGCGTCCACCCCCTCGCGCACACTCTCCGCGATCGCAACGTCGAGGGAGCCCCAAGCGTCGCCGCGAAGCGCGAGGAAACCCGCTGCGAGGACGACGGCGCCGATCACGGACCCGAGCGCCCTCGAGGAGAGCGCCCAGGCAGGTGCGACCATCGTCAGGCCGAGGAAGCCTCCCCCGACCAGGACCGACCAGGCTCGCTCCGCGAACCAGATGCCGTCCCGGGTGCCCGACGCCACGATGAGCGTCGCGAGTGCGGCCGCCACGACCACCCGCGGCCTCCGCAGGCCGTCCGCCGACAGGAGCAGGAGCAGGGGGACCGCGATGAGAACCCCGGGCCGGAGGACGGACGTGGCGAGGACCACGGCCAGCAGGCCCACGGCCCCGGCCCACCCACGGGCCCGCGCTCCCTCCGCCTGGGTGTCGTGATCCATCGAACGCTCCGCGCTCAGCCCTCGCGCCCGCCCGTGTACGGAAGGAGCGAGAGGTAGCGGGCACGCTTCACCGCGCTGCCCAGCTGACGCTGGAAGGCCGCCGTGACCTTCGTCGTCCGTTTGGGCAGGATCTTCCCCTGCTCGGTGACGAAGCGCGAGAGCGTGGACACGTCCTTGTAGTTGAGGAGCTGGATCCGCGGGCCGTCCATGCGGCGCCTGCGTCCGCGCGCGCCGGCGAACTCCGGCGGTGATTTGTCCGGGTCGTCTTCGTCTTCGTCGGCCTCCTCCTCGTCGTCCTCGTCGCGCTCCCGCTCTCCCTGCGCGTGGACAGGCACCTCGGCGAGGATGGACTGACCGGTGGTGGGCTCACCCTCGTTCAGCACGAGCAGGTAGCGGATGACCTCCTCGTCCAGCTTCAGCAGTCGCTCGAACTCCGGGAGCGCCTCCGCGGCCGCGGTGAACTGCGCCACGACGTAGTAGCCGCTGCCGAGCTTCTTGATCGGGTAGGCGAGCTGGCGGACACCCCAGTGGTCGACGGCCGTCACTTCTCCGCCGTGGGCGGTCGCGAGGCCGTGGAACTTCTCGAGCTTCGTGTTGACCGCGTCCTCGAGGAGGGCGGGGTCGAGGATGTAGACGACTTCGTAGAGCCGCATTTCGGTTCCCTCGGTCCGTAGGTTGGGTTACGGGCCCCGGCGGCGTGGGCGCTGGCGTGGGCGAGCGCGCCCGAGACGGGGCGGGATGGTTGTCTTGGCGCCCGGAAGGGACGCGGCGAGGAAGCTAAACAAACGGGGGCCAGGGGAAAAGCGCGGGCCGAGCCCCTCAGCGCGCGAGGGCCCGCTGCACCCCCGCGACGAGCGCGGGTAACCGCTCGTAGGCCCATCGGGCCGGTGCGATCTCGAGACGCTCGCGGTTCGTGTGCGCGAACCCTTCTTCACCCGGGGCGAACCCGATCGTGGGGATCCCGTGCACCCCGCACGACCAGCCCCCGTCGGTGGCGAAGGTCCACGGCCGGATGCTGGCCGGGCGCGGGAGACCGGAGCGCACCCCGACCGCCGCCGCGGCCGCGGTCGCCACCGGGTGGTCGGCGGGCAGGAGGAACCCCGGGCTGAAGAGCCGCCACTCGCGTTCCACCCCCGTATAGGTACGCTGGTGCTCGGTCGCGATCCGCACCTCGTATCGAGCGCCCGTCGCGGCCCCTGCGAGCCGGCGGCTGAGGGCAGCGTGCACGCGCGCCAGGACGCGTTCTTCGGTGGTTTCGGGAAGCATGCGCCAGTCGAGGGCGAGCACGACGTGATCCGGGATCACGTTTCGTGTTTCCGGCCGCACGTCGACCATCGTGGCGACCACGCTCTCGGGGCCGAGCACGGGGTCACTTCCCCGGTCGCCGTCGAGATCGCGCACCGCCGCGAGAGCGTCGCCCAGCAGGTCGAGCGCGTTCCGCGCCCGCTCGGGCGCGCTGGCGTGACCCGCGAGCCCGTGCAGCACGACCTCGACCTCGGCGCGGCCGCGGTGCCCGATGCAGACGTCCCCACCCGTCGCCTCACCCAGCACGACGGCTCCCGGTGCCACCGCGCCGGATTCGAGCAGGTGGCGCATGCCGAGGCCGCCGCGCTCTTCGAGCACCGTGTGGGCGACGATCACGTCCCCCGGTGCCTCGCCGATCATCGCCGCGGCTGCGTGCGTCTGCAGTGCCAGCGGCCCCTTGATGTCCATGGCGCCACGCCCGTGCAGCCAGCCGTCGCGTACCTCGCCGGAGAATGGCGGCACCTCCCATTCGGAGTGGAGGCCCTCGGAGACCACGTCGAGGTGCGCGTTCAGGAGCACCGGCGGGGCTTCGCCCCTGCCCCGCGCAACCCCGATCACGTTGCCGACTTCGTCGACGCGGACGTCGGACAGGCCGAGGGCTTCCATCTCCTGGAAGACCCTACGCGCGACCTCCGATTCCCGCCCCGGAAGCCCGGGGATGCGGATCAGGTCGGCGGCGAAGGAGAGCGCCGCTTCGAACGACGTCTCCTCCGCCATACCGACCTGGAGCCTCTATCCGAAGAGCGCGCCGAAGAGGTCCGCGATCCAGCGGACCGCGACCGTCTCCTCGACGGAGATCCCATGCACCCGCGCGAACCACGGCGCGAGCACGAGCGAGACCACGCTCATGAGCTTGATGAGGATGTTGAGCGAGGGGCCCGACGTGTCCTTGAAGGGATCGCCGACGGTGTCGCCGACCACGGCCGCCTTGTGCGGGTCCGAGCCCTTGCCGCCGTGGGCGCCGCCCTCGATGTACTTCTTGGCGTTGTCCCACGCGCCGCCGGCGTTCGCCATGAACAGGGCCATGAGCACGCCCGTGACGGTCGCCCCGGCCAGGAGCCCGCCGAGCGCCTCCACGCCGAGCGCGTACCCCACGATGACCGGTGCGGCCACCGCGGTCACGCCGGGAAGGATCATCTCGCGCAGCGCAGCGCGCGTGGAGATGTCGATGCAGCGCGCCGAATCCGGCTTCGCCGTGCCCTCCATGATCCCCGGGATCTCGCGGAACTGGCGGCGGACCTCGTCCACCATGCCCTGTGCCGCACGCCCCACAGCCGTCATGGTCAGCGCCGCCACGAAGAACGGTAGGATGCCGCCGAGGAAGAGACCGATCACGACGAGCGGGTCGACGATGTTGATTCCCGTCACCCGCAGGCCGACGCTCGACGCATACGCCGAGAAGAGCGCGAGCGCGGTGAGCGCGGCGGAGCCGATCGCGAAGCCCTTGCCGATCGCGGCCGTCGTGTTGCCGATCGCGTCCAGCGAGTCGGTGATCGCGCGCGTCTCGGGTCCGAGGTGGCTCATCTCGCTGATGCCACCCGCGTTGTCCGCGATGGGGCCGTACGCGTCGACCGACATCGTGACGCCCGTCGTGGCGAGCATGCCCACCGCGGCGATGCCGATCCCGTAGAGACCCGCCGAGTAGTAGGCCGCGCCGATCGAACCGCAGATGAGCATCACCGGAATCGCCGTCGACTCCATGCCGACCGCGAGCCCCGCGATGATGTTCGTCGCGGCGCCCGTCTCGCTCGCCTCGGCAATGCGCCGGATCGGCTTGGCCGCAGTGTAGTACTGCGTGACCATGCCGATGAGCACGCCCGCGAGCGTGCCGGCCACGATCGCAACCCAGGGGCCGAGCACCGAGTACGTGCGCCCCGTCATGGCGTCGGTGTACGTCATCCCCAGGCTCTGCACGATGAAGTACATCGCCGCGAGGAAGAGGGCGCCCGCGACCCACGTCGTCCCGTGCAGCGCGTGCGCGGGATCGCGCTTCTCCAGGACCTTCATGGCGGCGATGCCGATGAGGGACGCCACCAGGCCGATCATGACGGTCAGGAGAGGGAGCGCCACCGCCGCGGCCCGGTGCGAAGCCAGGCCGGGAGCCGTCGCCCCGATGGCGATCGTCGCGACCATCGAGCCGACGTACGACTCGAAGATGTCGGCGCCCATGCCCGCGACGTCACCTACGTTGTCGCCCACGTTGTCGGCGATGGTGGCCGGATTGCGGGGATCGTCCTCGGGGATGCCCGCCTCGACCTTCCCGACAAGATCCGCGCCCACGTCGGCGGCCTTCGTGTAGATGCCGCCGCCCACACGCGCGAAGAGAGCGATCGAGCTGGCACCCATGGCGAAGCCCGATACGATCTCCGCGAAGCGCGGGAACTCTCCCGTGCCCGGGATCGCGTTGGCCGCATACATGAGGTAGAAGACCCCAAGGCCGAGCATGCCGAGAGCGGCGACTGCGAGACCCATCACCGCCCCCCCGAAGAACGCGATGCGGAGCGCCTTGCCCTGCCCCTCCGTGTTCGCCGCCGCCGAGGTACGAGTGTTCGCCCGCGTGGCCGCCTTCATCCCTGCGAAGCCGGCCAGGACCGAGCTGATCGCGCCGAAGACGTATGCGACCGCCGTCAACGTCCCGATCGCGAGCGCGAGCAGGACCGCCACGATCGCCACGAAGCCGCTCAGCACGATGTACTCGCGGCGCAGGAACGCCATCGCGCCGTCGTGGATCTGCTCCCCGAGCTCGATCATGGCCTCGGTGCCCGGAGGCTGCTTCTTCACGTAGCCGTAGATACCTCCGGCGACGGCGAGCCCGAGGACCCCGAGGAGCCAGGCCCATTCGGTCAGTGCGACGAAGTCGGTCATCGAGTCAGCCCTTTTTAGTGTCGTGCGGTTGAAGGTGGTCGATTGTTCAGCGGTTGAAGCGGTTCATCGCCGCCTCGACGCCCTCCGAGACCCACGCTTCGACCGCGCGGGTCATCTCGGGGAGGAGCGAGACGACGACTTCCTCGTCGTCGTCCGGCATCGGCGAGAGGACCCAGTCCGACAGGTCGGCCCCCTCGGGCTTCTGCCCGACACCGATGCGGAGGCGCGCGTACGCATGTGACTGCAGCGCACCCGAAATGGACTTGAGCCCGTTGTGGCCACCAGGGCTACCCTCGGGCCGGAAGCGGACACGCCCCACGTCGAGAGCGGCGTCGTCCACCACGACGAGCAAGTCCTCGCTCGGATCGAAGCCCTCCAGCGAGCGCAGCGGGCCGAGCGCCAGGCCGCTCCGGTTCATGTAGGTGGTCGGCTTCATGAGGCGGACCGGCTCGTCAGACACCCGTCCCTCCGAAACGAGCGCGCGCCCGTCGCGGCGAAAGGTCGGGAAGTCCCAGTCGTACGCCAGCCGGTCGGCCACCCACCATCCCACGTTGTGGCGCGTGGCATCGTACTCGGGGCCCGGGTTGCCGAGCCCCATCACGACCTTCATGCGAAGTGGAGACGGACCGCGGGATCAGTCGTCGTCTCCACCGCGCTCGTCCTTCTCCTCCTCGCCGTCCTTCGGCTCGCCCTCGGTAGGCTCCTCGCCCTCCGCAGCCACGACCGGCTCGGCGAGCTCCGCCTCCTCCACGACCCTCGGAATGGCGACGGCGCAGATGGTCTGGTCCGCCGACGTGAGGATCTCGACCCCTTCCGGGAGCGCGAGGTCGGAGACGTGGAGCGAGTCGTTCACGTCGAGCTCGCTGACGTCGAGCTGGAAGAACTCGGGGATGTTGGACGGGATGCAGCGGACCTCGAGCTCGTGCACGATCTGCTCGAGGACGCCGCCCTTGAGCCGGACCCCGACGGGGACGCCGACCAGCTCGACCGGGATCTCCACGTCGACCTCCACGCCTTCCTGAATGCGCAGGAAGTCCACGTGCACCAGCGAGTCCTTCCACGGGTGTGTCTGGATCTCGCGCACGAGCGTCTGGTAGGGTTTCTTCTCGCCCTCGACGCTCAGGTCGACGAGGGTGTTGTCGACCGAGATCGAGTGGAAGAGCAGCGCAGCCTCGTGCGCGTCGATCGACAGGTGGATCGAATCGAGCTCGCGCCCGTAGAGTACGGCGGGCACCCGACCCGCGCGCCGCAGCGCACGAGCAGCACCCTTGCCCTTGTCGTCGCGCTTGAGCGCGTTCAGAGTCGCTTTCGTAGACATCGTTCTTCTATCCCTGACTTGTGGCTCCGGCTGGCCCGGAGCGTCTCTTGATCCGGCGCTAATCCGGTATCGACTCGAAGAGTTGGCTCACCGACTCGTTCGAGTGCACGTGGTCGATCGCCTTCGCTAGGAGATCCGCGACCGAGAGGATCTTCAGCCTGTCGAAGCACTTGTGCTCGGGGACATGGATCGTGTTGGTGACGACCATCTCCTCGAGCGGGGAGTCCTTGAGGCGAGCCACGGCCTCACCGGACAGCAGGGGGTGGGTCGCCGCCGCGTAGACCGCCTTGGCTCCCCTCTCCTTGAGAGCGTGCACAGCGTTCGTGAGCGTGCCCGCAGTGTCCACCATGTCGTCCACCAGGAGGCAGTTCATGCCCTCGACGTCGCCGACGACGTTGAGGACCTCCGACATGTTCGCCTTGGGCCGCCGCTTGTCGATGATCGCGAAGGTCGCGTCCAGCCGGCGGGCCGTGCCACGGGCCATCTTCGCCGAGCCCACGTCGGGCGCGACGATCACCAGGTCCTCGAGCGCGAGGTCCCGGAAGTACTTCGTGATGACCGGTGCGGCGTACAAGTGATCCACGGGAATGTCGAAGAAGCCCTGTATCTGGTGCTGGTGGAAGTCGATCGAGATCACGCGATCGGCACCCGCCGCCACGATCAGGTTCGCCGCGAGCTTGGCACCGATGGCCACCCTCGGCTGGTCCTTACGGTCCTGACGGCCGTACCCGAAGTACGGGATCACCGCGGTCACCCGTGCGGCCGAAGCCCGGTGCGCCGCGTCGATCAACAGCAACAGCTCCATGATGTTGTCGGCAGGAGACGCGGTCGGCTGCACGATGAAGACGTCGCGCCCGCGCGCGTTCCTGTCGATGCGAACGAAGATCTCTCCATCCTCGAACTGCCTGATGGTCGCCGCGTCCGGAGACTTCCCGATCCGGTCGCCGATCTCGACTGCGAGAGGGCGGTTGGCGCGCCCGCTCAGGAGGAGAAGGGGTCCCCGCCTGTAGGTGTCGTCCATGGGTCCGGTTCGGGGGTGCTGAGGCGCAGGCGATCAACAGCCCGGGAAGCTAGAAAAGACGCGGGAGAGGGTCAACGCGCTGTGGGAGGGGCGGGGTGTCAAGCGAGCCCTCGTCGGGGGCGCTTCGCTCCACGCGCGAGCGCGTGAGC
>JBFGFY010000040.1:0-18825 GCA_041579355.1 Longimicrobiales bacterium
ATGTCTGTCGGCGGTGGCGGCTTCGGCGGTCGGGGCGGAGGCGGAGGGCGGGGCGGTGGCAGCATCCCGATCCCGCACGCTGATCGCTCCTGGAACACGCTCTTCGACACCGCGGCGCGGATCGTCGACGACGGGTACGTCGCCGAGATGGCGATCCCCTTCAAGAGCCTGCGCTACCCGCGGCCCGCGCCGGGGCAGCCGCACCGCTGGGGTTTCCAGATCGTACGCGAGGTGAAGGGGAAGAACGAGGAGAACATCGTCTGGGCGCCTATGTCGCGCGACCGGGCGAGCTTCTTCGCGCAGATGGGGCTTCTCGAGGGCATGACCGACCTCACGACCAGCCGCAACATCGAGGTGCTGCCGACCGTCACCGCGATCCAGTACGGGGCGATCGACCCCACGAGGCCGGCGTTCGTGAACCAGGATCCCGACCCCGACTTCGGGATCAACCTCAAGTACGGCATCACCTCGAACCTCACGGCCGACTTCACCGTGAACCCGGACTTCTCACAGATCGAGTCCGACCGGCCGCAGATCGAGGTGAACCAGCGCTTCCCGCTCTTCTTCTCCGAGCTGCGACCCTTCTTCGTGGAGGGGGCGGAGATCTTCGCGATGCAGGCGCCGGTGACCTTCGTGCACACACGCACGATCGTCGACCCCGATTACGGGGCGAAGCTGTCCGGCCAGGTCGGGCGCTTTTCGCTGGGTGTGCTCACCGCGAACGACCGGGCACCCGGTAAGGTGGACGACTCCACCGATCCGGCGTTCGACCAGTCCGCGCAGACGTTCATCGCGAGGGGTCTCTTCGATCTCTACACCGAGTCGAACGTCGGCTTCGTGGTGACCGACCGGGAGTTCCTCGACGGGCACAGCCGTGTGGCCGGCCTCACGAGCAACTGGCGGCTCAGCCGCACCATCTCCGGTGACCTGTCGCTCGTCGGATCGCGTTACAAGCGCCCGGGCGGGACGGAGGTCGAGGGCAACATGCTCTCGACGCGCTGGGTGCAGAGCGGGCGAAACGTCGGATGGTCGGTGAACGCGTACCAGGTCTCACCCGATTTCCGCACCGACGTGGGCTTCGTGCGCCGGCGCGACCAGCGGAACGTCGGTGGCAACCTGTCCTACCGCTTCTGGCCCCAGAGCTGGCTCATCAACTGGGGGCCGCAGGTCAACTACAGCCGCAACTACAACTTCGACGGCATCCTCCAGGACGAGAATGCCACCTTCCGGTTGAACTTCAACTTCGCGCGCAGCATCAACTTCAACGCCGACGTCAGCCAGGACATGGAGCGCTGGTCCGGCATCGACTTCCAGAAGACCAGCTTCGGGTTCGGCGGCCGCGTCAACACGTCGCGCAGATACAGCATCGGCGGCTTCTTCAACATCGGCGACGAGATCTACTACGCCGGCAACGTACTCGGGCACCAGATCGGGTGGGGCATCAACGGGCAGGTGCGCCCGACCGACGCGATCTCGACCGGTCTGAACTTCGACTCGCGCCATCTGACGCTCCCGTCGCAGGGCGACTCCACGGTCTTCAACGTCAAGATCGTGCGCGCGCAGACGACCTGGCAGCTCACGGACCGGCTCGGCGTTCGCAACATCACGGAGTTCAACACCGAGGACGACACGTTCGATTTCAACGTCCTCTTCAACTACCGGGTGAACGCGGGCACGGTCTTCTACCTCGGATACGACGACCACTACCAGCAGGGCGACCGGATCCTGGGAGACACGAACGGCGACGGCTTCGAGGAGCAGCTCTACTTCACGCGCTACCTGCGGCGGACCAACCGGGCCATCTTCGCCAAATTCCAGTACCTGTTCCGGCTCTAGCGACGCCCACGCAGTCTGAGCGCCGGACTCGATCACGGACGAACACCATGAGCACCCGTCGCGCCGCGCGCATCGCGCGCGTCTTCTCGGCCCTCGTCGTCGCCACGGCCACGTCCGTCGCCGCGCAGCAGCTCCCGCGCGCCACGCCCGAGGAGCTCGGGCTCTCGTCGGAGCGCTTGGCGAGGGTGGGGGAGACGTTCGGCCGCTACGCGGAGGAGCGGCGCCTCGCCGGCGCGGTCGGCATGGTCATCCGGCACGGCAAGGTCGCCTACTTCGACGCGTGGGGAATGCGGGACCTCGCGGCCGGCGACCCGATCGAGACGGACGACATCTTCCGCATCTACTCGATGACCAAGCCGATCACGAGCGTCGCCGTCATGATGCTCTACGAGGAGGGGAGGTTCTTCCTCGACGATCCCGTCGGACGCTACCTGCCCGAGCTCGCGAGCGTACCGGTGGCCCTTCTGGATCAGGCGACCGGACCGGCGAACATCCCGACCGAGCGCGCCCAGCGCCCCATGACCATCCGTGACCTGCTGCGGCACACCTCGGGTCTGACGTACGGCATCTTCTCGAACACGGCCGTCGACCAGGCCTACCGGCAGGGTGGCGTAAACGGCGCCGCGACCCTGGAGGACATGGTCACCGCGCTCGGGAAGATCCCCCTCATGTACCAGCCCGGCACGCGCTGGAACTACAGCGTCTCCACCGACGTGCTCGGGAGGCTCGTCGAGGTCGTCTCCGGACAGCGCTTCGACGTCTTTCTCCGGGAGCGGATCTTCCAGCCCCTCAGGATGACCGATACCGGGTTCTACGTGCCGCCTTCGCAACGCGACCGCTTCTCGCGCCTCTACGGTCACACGGGCCCAGACGCGACTCTGGAGCTCGGCGACACGCTCGGCTACACATCGTCGGTCACCAACTTCTCCGGTGGAGGCGGCCTCGTCTCCACCGCCGAGGACTACGCACGCTTCGCGCAGATGCTGCTGAACGGTGGCGAGCTCGACGGCGCGCGCATCCTGAGCCCGACGACGATCGATCTCATGCGCGCGGACCACCTGCGCGACGACGGCGCCAGCTTCCTCGCCGACGGCTGGGGCTTCGGACTCGGCTTTACGGTGAAGAACCAGCCGGCGCTCGACGGCATGCCCGACTCCGCGGGCACCTACTACTGGTTCGGCGTCGCGGGGACGTCGTTCTGGATCGATCCCGAAAGGGACCTCATCGGCATCTTCATGGTGCAGATCCGTCCCAACCGGGACGTGAACTTCCGCGACCAGTTCAAGCGGTTGGTGTACCAGGCGGTCGTGGAGTGAGGCTTCCGCCTCGATTGGGTGCGAGATCCACGATCAGGCCAATGTTGGCGTCCTCCGCCCGCTCGTAGCACACCACCACGGCTGCCACGTCCTGGAAGGCGAGCCCGGTGCTGTCGAAGACGATGATCTCCTCGGGATGCTCACGCCCGGGCCGTAGCCCCGCGACGACCTCGCCGAGCTCCGCGTGCACGTCCCCACGCTCCATCACTTCCGCCTCCAGAGCGTGGCGGAGGTCCCCGATCGACGCGCATTGTTCCATTGAGTCGACGACGACCTTGCTCGCGGCGAGGAGGGCGGGCTCCACTTCGTTCTTCTCGGGGCTGTCGGCACCGACAGCCGCGATGAACGTGCCCGGCCGAATCATCCGGTGCGCGAGGAAGGGCGCTCGGGAGGTGGTGCACGTAACACAGAGGTCGCTCTCGGCGAGGGCCGCCTCGAGTGACTTCGCGACTTCGACCTGGCTCTCCATCTCGGTGGCAACGGACCGGGCGAACGACTCGGCTCGATTGGGCATACGGTCGACCAGGAAGACTCGCTCGAGAGGCCGCACCAGATGCAGCGCCCTCACCTGGCTCGCCGCCTGCGCACCGCAGCCGATGAGCGTGAGCGTGTTCGCTTCCTCTCGCGCGAGGCACTCGGCCGCTACGGCGGTCGCCGCGGCCGTGCGTAGCTCGGTCACGCGCACCGAGTCCAGGACGGCGAGGGGTGTGCCCGTCTCGGCGTCGGCGAGCGCGATCACGCCCTGAATCGAGGGGAGCCCGTGTAGTTGCGGGTTCGAGGGGAAGTTTCCGTTCGTCTTCGCAGCGAAATACGATCGCCCCTCGACGTCCATCGCCGCGGCCTTGATGTGGAAGGCGCCCTCGGCGACGTGCACGCCGAGGAGACCGGGAGGGCCCACGTCGCCCTTTCCCCGCCGCCGGAACGCATCCCTCACCGCGGCCAGGCACTCGGCCGGCGTGAGAAGCGCGTCCACGTCGGACGCCGTGAGGATTCGGATCGCCACGCCACCCCCTGTTGGAGCGGATGAGGCTATGATACGATTGCGATATGCATGATGCAACTGAATCATCGCACCTCCCTTGGCTCCTGTTGATCCACCACCTGCCCGCCGAGCCGGCCTACCTTCGTGTGAAGGTCCGGCGAAGACTCGAGCGCATCGGTGCGGTGCCCGTGAAGAGCTCCGTGTACGCGCTGCCTCGCTCGGAGGAGACGCTCGAGGACCTGCACTGGCTGCTCGGTGAGATCACACGCGAGGGGGGAGAGGCGGCCCTCGCCGCCGCCGCGTTCCTCGATCCGGCTACGGAGCTACGCCTGGTGGAACGGAGCCGCGACGCACGCGACTCGGAGTACCGGGAGCTGATGCTCTCCGCCGCGGAGCTGGCAGAAGCCGCGGAGGGCGACGAGGGTGCTGCACGATCGCATCGAGAGGCGGCCCGGAGGCTCGAGGCGCGCCTCGAGTAGGTGAAGCAGATCGACTTCTTCGGCGCCGACACGCGTGCCCCTGCCGAGAGGGCCATCGCGCACGCAACGCGCGTCGCGTCGGGCGTCGACCTTTCTCGGTTGGGCGGGGGGTCGCCACAGCGCACCGTCGGGGTGGGCCGCACCTGGGTGACACGGGCAGGTGTGAAGATCGACCGCGTGGCCAGCGCCTGGTTGATCCGCCGCTTCATCGACCCGGAGGCCCGCTTCGCCTTCGAGCCCGGTACGGCGCAGACTCCCGGGACGATCCGGTTCGACACCTACGAGGGCGAGTTCACACATGAAGGCGACCGCTGCACCTTCGAGACTCTGCTCGCCGCCTTCGAGCTCGACGATCCGGCGCTCCACGCGATAGGTGAGGTCGTGCACGACCTCGACAACAAGGACGACAAGTTCGGCAGGCCCGAAGCGCCGGGCGTGGCGTCTCTGGTCGACGGCGTCATCCGGGCGGAGCCGGACGACACGGCCCGGCTCGAGAAGGGAGCCGCCTTGTTCGACGCGCTCCTCCAACACTTTCGGGCCCGCCGACCATGATCGAACGCGGGAGTCACGGCACCGGCAACGCCTCCCCGCCGGATCGCCCGGTCTCGTTCCGAGAAGCCCTGGGGGTCTGGCTGCGGGTCGCCGCTTACTCCTTCGGTGGTCCGGCGGGGCAGATCGCCGTGATGCAGCGCATCCTCGTCGACGAGAAGCGCTGGTTCAGTCAGAATCGCTTCTTACACGCGATGAACTACACCATGCTGCTCCCCGGGCCGGAGGCGCAGCAGCTGGCCACGTACGGGGGGTGGATGCTGCACGGCTGGCGGGGCGGGCTGCTCGCCGGCGGGCTCTTCGTGCTGCCCGGTTTTGTCACGATTCTGGGACTGAGCATCCTCTACGCCGGCTTCCGCGACGTCGCCTTCGTGGCCGCTCTTTTCTTCGGGCTGAAACCGGCCGTGCTCGCGATCGTGGTGGAAGCGGTCTTTCGCGTCGGGCGGAGGGCCCTCCGGAACGGGGTCATGATCACCATCGCGTGTGCCGCGTTCGTGGCGATCTTCGCGTTCGGCGTGCCCTTCCCTTGGATCATCGCCGCCGCCGCGACGCTGGGTTACCTGGGGCACCGCATCGCGGCGGACCGCTTCCAGGTGATTCAAGGACGCGGGGACGTGGACGAGGACGGGTCCGAGAGCCTATTCGGTGACGAGGATGAGTCCGCACCACCTCCTTCCTTTCGGGGCACGCTCGCGACTGCCGCGCTCTGGCTCGCGATTTGGTGGGTTCCGGTGCTGTTGCTCGCCACCGTCCTCGGGTCCGACGACATCTTCGTGACGGAGGGCCTCTTCTTCAGCAAAGTGGCGGTCGTCACGTTCGGTGGGGCCTACGCCGTGCTCGCCTACATCGCGCAGCAGGCGGTCGAAGTTTTCGGCTGGCTCGCGCCGGGTGAGATGCTCGACGGTCTCGGCATGGCGGAGACGACCCCGGGCCCGCTGATCCAGGTAGTCCAGTTCGTCGGGTTCATGGGTGCATACCGGAACCCCGGCGCGCTCGACCCGCTCGTCGCGGGACTCGTCGGGTCGGTCGTCACGACCTGGGTCACGTTCGCACCCTGCTTCCTCTGGATCTTCGCGGGTGCGCCGTACATCGAGTACCTGCGCGGGAAGCGGGGACTGACGGCCGCCCTGTCCGGGGTCACCGCAGCGGTGGTGGGTGTGATCCTGAACCTCGCCGTCTGGTTCGCGGTGCACACGATGTTCGCCGAGACGCGCGTGCTTGGAGGTGCGCTCGACATGACCGTGCCGGTCTGGGCCACCCTGGACCCGGGCGCTCTCGGAATCGGAGTGGCGGCCTTCGTGGCCCTCTTCGGGCTCCGATGGGGACTCTTCGGGACGCTCGCCACCGGCGCCTCGCTGGGGTTGGCCTACTCCTTCCTGGTGGTCGCATGAGGCGCCTTGACCCCCTACGGCGCGGCGTAGATCCTAATCCCCATGTTCGCGGCTCGGCGTACTCTGGTCCGGCGTGTGATCGCCAGTCCCCTCGTGGCACTCTCGTGTCTGCTGGCCGTGGCTTTGCCCCTGGTCGAGCGCGCCGACGTGCCCCAGGCCACGGTCCTCGAGTCGGAGCACGACCCCGCGAGGTGCCCCAAGCCACACCAGCACCGGATCTGCACGCAGGCCAGTGCAAGCCACTCGGCCGTCTCGCGCCGGACCGATGCGTGGGAGCTCACGAGCATCGAATGGACCTCGGCTCCGGCTGCCGCGGCGGTGCTGCATGGCACACAGACGGCCCGGCTCGAGCGGGCACGGGCCCCCCCCACGGGCTGACATCATCGTAATCGTCGGCCCCCCCTCCGGGGTGGCCGGCTCGTCACCCATGGGCTCACGCGGAGGCCGTTCGCCTTCGCCGGGCTCCTGCCCGAGGTTGTACGGAATGAAGACACATCCTCCCAAGTGGCTCGCGCACATGCTCTTCTCGGTCGCCGCGCTGGCGGCGGTGCCGCCCCTCGCCGCCCAGACAGGCCGCATCGAGGGTGTCGTGATGGTGGGTGAAGCCACCGTCGACGACGCGGACGTCGTGATCCCCGCCCTGGGGCGCCGTCTGCGTGCCGATGGAGCCGGACGCTTCTCCTTCGAGCAGATCCCCGTGGGCACGTATCTGGTCGAGGCCGAGAGCAACCGCTGGGGACGCGGCGTCGAGACGGTCGTCGTGCAGGCCGGGGCCACGGTCCGCGTGACGCTCTCGCTCGAGGCCATCTTCCACCTCGACGAGATGCTCGTGTCGGCTGGGGCCGCCGCCATGCGCCGCTCGGAGGCGTACCAAGCGGCCAGCGTGATCACCTCCCGTGACCTGGTCGCCCGGGGCGAGGCGTCGCTCGGTGAGTCCCTGTCGCACGTGCCCGGGGTTTCCTCGTCGTACTTCGGACCGGGGTCGAGCCGTCCCGTGATCCGCGGCATCGGTGGCGACCGCGTGCGCGTGCTCGAGAGCGGAATCGGGCTCGGCGATGCCTCGGGCACGAGCCCGGACCACGCCGTCGGCGTGGAGGCCCGCACCGCCGACCGCATCGAGATCATCCGCGGACCGGCCACGCTCCTGTACGGCAGCTCCGCCGTCGGCGGGGTGGTCAACGTGCTCGACGACAAGATCGCACGCGAGCGCCCCACCCAGCCTCTTTCCGGCTACCTCGAGGGGCTCGGCGGCTCCGTCGCCGACGAGCGGACGGGCTCCGGCGCGGTCACCCTGCGCCAAGGCCCCGCTGTCCTCTTCGCTTCCGGCCTCTGGCGAGACGCCTCCGACTATTCGATTCCGGGCTTCGCGGAAGCGGACCCCGCGCCGGGTGAGGTCGCCACGGGGATGCTCGAGAACTCGGCGCTCGAGTCCCGGCGCGGGAGTCTCGGATTCACGCTCGTCGGAGACCGCGGCTATGTCGGTGTGGGCTTGTCCTTGCAGCGCTCCGACTACGGGGTGCCGGTCGAGCACGCCGAAGATCCGTCGGCGCCCCCAGGCACCGAGGAGGAGCCGATTACGATCGACCTCGATCAGGACCGCATCGACCTCGAAGGCGCGCTCCGCTTCGCAAGCGGTCCGTTCCGCAGCGTGCGCGGCCGCCTCGGCCTGGCGGATTACCAGCACACCGAGCTCGAGGGTGACCAGGTCGGCACGCAGTTCTTCAACGACTACCTCGAGGCACGCCTCGAGACGGTGCACAGCCTGAGCGCTCGCACACAGGGCTCTTGGGGAGCACAGGTAACAACCAGGGACTTCGAGGCGCTCGGGGCCGAGGCCTTCGTGCCACGCGCCGAGACCCGAACGTTCGCGCTCTTCGGCCACGAGGAGCTGACCGCGACGGAGCGCGTTCGCTTGCAGGCGGGCGTACGCTACGAGCGTCAGACCGCGGAGTCACCCACGACGAGTGTCGAGCGGACCGACGGCGCATTCTCTGCGTCGCTCGGCGTGAACCTGGACGCCTCGGACCTGGTCACGTTGATCGTCGCCGGCTCCAGGTCGGTAAAGCTCCCCAACGCCGAGGAGCTCTTCTCCGACGGCCCGCACGCCGCGACCCAAGCGTACGAGATCGGCAATCCGAATCTCGGGCCGGAGACCGCGCTCGGGCTCGACCTCACCGCCCATCTGCACGCCGACCGTGTACGCGGGAGCGTCTCCCTCTTCCTAACGAGCTTCTCCGACTACATCCACGAGGTCGCGACCGGAGGCCAGCAGGACGGGCTCGATGAGTTCGCCTTCGTGCAGGCGGACGCCCGTTTCAGCGGCTTCGAAGTGGAGGCGGCGATCGACGTCATCGAGGGGGACCCGGCGGCCAACGCCCCACACGTGTCGATCGAGTTCACGGGTGACCTCGTGCGCGCGAAGCTCACCGAAACCGACGAGTACCTGCCGCGGATTCCGGCGGCGCGCATCGGGGGCGGCGTGAACTTCCGCCAGGGCCCCTTCGTCGTGCGCAGCTTCGTGCGGCGGACCATGGAGCAGAGCCGCGTGGGTGCGTTCGAATCCCCCACCGCCGGATTCACGACACTCGACGGTTCGGTGAGCTACCGGCTGTTCACCGGTCGCTTCTTCCACGACGTAACGCTCGCGATGACGAACCTCACCGACAGCGAGGCACGGCTACACACGTCGTTCCTCAAGGACGTGGCGCCACTGCCCGGGCGGGAGATCCGGCTGGTGTACCGCCTGAACTTCTGAAGCGGGCTCCGACGTGGTTCCGGACCCGCAGGGCGCTCGGGCCCTCAGCCGCCGCTCGCCGCGCCGTTGGGCGGGTCGAACACGACATCCAAGCGCGTCGTTCGCCCGGCCTCGATCTCGACGGTCAGGCGGCGGGTGCCGAGCCGCTCGTGCCACACCTCGACGGTGTAAGGGCCTACCGGGATCCCCGTGATCCGGAACCGCCCGCGCTCGTCCGACACGTCGTGGAAGCGATGGTCGTCGACGCGGATGAACCCCCTCATCCACCCGTGGAGGTCGCACAGGATCGTCACCATGCCGGGCTGGTCGATGACGGTGGGCACGGCCTGCCCGGGCTCCGTGAGCGCGACGTTGTTGTCGAGCGGGCCGTAGTAGTGGGTCGTATGAAAGACGGGGTCGCTGTTGAGCGCCACGAGCGTGTCGCCCAAGGCCGCGACGCTCACGTGCGGGATGAACTGACAGCCGCGGTTGTCGATCAAATGCCGCTGCGGCTCCGGCGCCGGAGAGCGCAGCGAGTCGGGTAGATCGACGAGGGCGGCGACCGCGTTTGACACCCCGCGCGTACGGGCGTCGACGAGGAGGTCCTGCAGGCTCTGCGACCGCCCGCACACGTCCGGATCCGTGGTGTTGCCGACCGGGGTCGGACCGGCCTCCTGCTCTCCACCGAGCCGGACGGTGCCCTCGAGCGCCCCGAGCCGCCCTCCGAAGAGGGGTAGTCGCAGCGGGGACCCGGGAAGCTGGCTGACGGCCAGCGCCACGGCCAAACCGCTGATCGCCGCGATGACGAGACGCCGACGCCGCATCACCCCTCCGCCCGTAATCCCTCGAGGAGCGCTACCGGAACGTCACTTCCATGGCGAAGAAGTGGTCGAAGACTGCGCGCGTGGGGTTGTTGCGCTCGTCGGTCTCGGAGCTGCGGATGAAGAAGTCCAGTTGAACCGCTGCGGGGTCCACGGCACCGGCGGGCCCACGTCGGTCGAGCAGCGGGTAGCGGACGACCAGCGACTCGCGGTCCCGGATCCCTTGGGTGACCATGAAGTGGATCTCGTAGTCCTGGTATCGCGGTGCGCCGTTCAGCGTCGCCGACCCGTACCCCCAGCCCGCCACGTACAAGAAGGTCTTGGGCCAGTTCGTGTCACCACATCCGGAGTCCCCGTGCTCGAAGATGTAGGCGGCAACGCCCCCGTCCTGGCAGGGGCTGAACTCGTGGAATCGCTCCATCTGGATGAGTAGCTCACCCTCGGGAACCTGTAGCTGGGCGGAGAACGTGCCCGTGTCGTCGATCTCGTTCACGTCCACCTCGATGGACCCGGCCACGGGATGCACGTTGCTGCCGTCGTTCCCCATGTGATTCCACCCGGGCGGGTCGCTCAGGCGCCCCACCTGATAGATCCGACCGGCGGAGAGCACGAAGCGCCCGCTGTAGAGATCGTGCTGCTCCGGCGTGTAGAGCGTCATCGCGGCGCCGGGCTGAGTGCGCGGCCCCGGCTCGACGGGGACCTCCGCCGTCTGGGGCTCAGGGGCCTGGTCCGCCTCAGGCGCACACCCGGGAGCGAGCGAGAGGGTGATGAGGAAGAGAGTCGCTGAAGGCGTTCGTCGGACGTTCATCTTCGTTCATTCTCCCTGCTATGGGGCCAAGGGTAGGACGAGCACCACCGAAAACGACCACGGGCTCGCGTCATCCAGGAAGAGCTCGTCGCCGAAGCGGTCCCCCGCGTCGGGAATCCCGGTGACCATGTAGTCCAGGGAGCCCTCGAGCTCCACGTCCGCGATCCATCCGCGCATTCCCATGCGCGCGAAGGGGGCCGTGGCAAAGTCGAGCTCGAGGTCGAGCTTGTGTGTGTACGTGCCGCGAGCTCCGGGCGTCTCAGCCGGGCTGAACTGGTCCACGATGTCGAAGTGGGCGTCCAGCCAACCTCCCGTCTGCTCGAACGTGACGAGCGCGACGTTGATCTCGCCCTCGATCTCGACGGCATTGTCACGGATCTCGGAGCGTCCGAGCTCACCCGCGGTGCGGCCGGTGAAGACGTTGCTGTCGGTGCCCGCGAAGGGCGCCCAGATCACCTCGAGCGTCAGGCCGAGCCAAGGCACCTGCGTCGGGATCCCCATGGCGACGATGATCTCGAAGACGGCCTCGACCTCGGCGCGCGCCGTGTCCATTGGGATCCCGCCCTGGAGCGTCGCCGTCCTGTGGCGGCCCGCGATGTTCTCGAACGAGAACGTGGGCTCGATCGCGAGGTCCGGAGCGCACAGGATGCGGCATCCCGCCGGCTCCTGTGCCGTGGCAGAGTCAGCGGTAGTCACCGCAGCCACCACGAGCGCCAACACGTAGAGGGCGGAACCGCGCACGCCTGAGCCCCTCCTCAGCCGCCGGAGGGTCGCCCCACGCCCATGACTCGCGCGACCCAGTAGATCCCCGCCGCGGCGATCGCCACGAACACGACGTCGTCGAGCGGGTCCCAGATCCGCTCCAGTACGACGTCGAGGATGTTCACATCCGTGACGAAGTAGCCCCAGGAGAGCGCTCCGATCAGGAGCAGGACGAAAGCGATCCAATCGAGCTTGGTCTCGGGCCGCATGTCAGATCTCCTCCGGAGGCATCGCAACGCGCAACCGCCCCGTCATCTTAGGCGGCCCGCCGCCCCCACCGATAGTACAGGGCCGGGACCACCACCATGTTCAGGACCAGGGACGTGAGGAGGCCCCCGAGCACCACGATCGCGAGGGGCCTCTGGATCTCGTTGCCGGCCTCGCCGGCTGAGAGCGCGAGCGGCAGCAGCGCGAGCCCGGCCGTGAGCGCGGTCATCATGATCGGGTTCAGGCGCTCCATGGATCCACGCACCACGGCTCCCCGCAGGTCCTCGCCCTCCCGCTCGAGCAAGTGATTGTAGTGGCTCACCATCAGGATGCCGTTCCGGACGGCGATCCCGAACAGCGTGATGAAGCCGACCAGCGTCGCAACGTTGAGCACTCCGTCCGTTAGCAGGATCGCGAATACCCCTCCCACGAGCGCGAGCGGCAGGTTCACCATGACGAGCAATGACTGCCTCACCGAATCGAACTCTACGAAGAGCAGCAGAAAGATCGCCGCCAGCGAGAGAAGCGAGAGGAGCCCGATCGTTCGCGTCGCCTGGGCCGCCGACTCGAACTGCCCTCCGTACTCGACGTAGTAACCCTCCGGGAACGAGACCGACGCGGACACCCGCTCGCGGATGTCATCCACCACGCTTCCCACGTCACGCTTGGCCACGTTGGCCTGAACCACGAGCTTCCGTTGCACGTTCTCTCGCGAGATCACGTTTGGGCCCAGGTCGTAGCGGACGTCCGCGAGTGTGGCGAGCGTCACTTGGGCTCCTGCCGGCGTGTCGATGCGCGCCTCGCGCACGGCCTCGAGCGACTCCCGTACCGAGGGATGGAAGCGCACCACGAGGTCGAACGATCGCTGACCCTCGAGGACCTGTGAGACCGCCTCCCCCGCGAATGCGACGTCGATCGCCTCCGCGAGATAGGCGCTTGTCACACCGAAACGTGCCATCGCATCACGGTTCATGTGCACTCGCACCTGCGGCACGTCCGCTTGGGCCTCCATGGCAACGTCGACGGTGCCCTCCACGCCGCCGACGACCTGCTCGATCGAGCGACCGAGACGGCGGAGCTCGTACAAATCTGGGCCGAAGATGTTGAGCGCGATGCTCGCTCGGGTGCCGGACAGCATGTGGTCGATGCGGTGGCCGATCGGCTGGCCGACCGTGATCTGAGTACCCGGCACCGCCGTCAGTGCGGCTCTCAGCTCCTCGAGCACGAGGTCGTATTCGTGTCCCTGGAGATCGAGGCGCACGTCGATCTCGGCCGCGTTGACGCCCTGGGCGTGCTCGTCGAGCTCGGCGCGGCCGGTTCTGCGAGCCGTCTCCACTACTGCAGCGTGGGCGAGGAGGACCTCCTCGATCCGGCGCCCGATCGCGTCGGACTCGTCGAGGGACGTGCCGGGAACCGTCAGGGCGCTGACGACGAGCGTGCCCTCCTGGAACTCGGGGAGGAACGAGCGGCCGAGCGCCGGCACCGTCGCCGCCGCCCCTACCACCAGCGCCGCCACGGCGACGAGCACCCGCCGCGGGTGCGCCAGGACGCGCTCGAGCACCGGCGCGTAGATGCCCTTGAGGGTTCGGCTGGTCCAACTCTCCTCCTCCGTCTCAATCCCCTTCGACCGAGGGAGTAGGTACGTGGCGAGCGCGGGGGTGACCGTCAGGGCGACGACGAGCGAGGCCAGGATCGACACGATGTACGCGATTCCGAGCGGGCGGAGCATCCGGCCCTCCACGCCCGAGAGGAAGAAGAGCGGAACGAACACGACAGTGATGATGAGCGTCGCATTCACGATGCTCGCGCGGATCTCCTTCGAGGCCTCGAATACCACCTCGGCGGCCGGCCGGCGCTCTTCCGAAGCCAGTTGCCGGTTCAGTCGCAACCTGCGAAAGACGTTCTCCACGTCGATCACGGCATCGTCGACGAGCGCGCCGATCCCGATCGCCATGCCGCCGAGGGTCATCGTGTTGATGGTGATCCCGAGGAGGCGCAGCACGAGGACGGCCGTGACCAGAGAGAGCGGGATGGCCAGGACGGATATGAAGGTGGTGCGGAAGCTCCACAGGAAAACGAAGAGGATGAGCACCACGAGCAGCGCGCCGTCCCGGAGCGCCTCCAGCACGTTGGCGACGGCCGCCTCGATGAACGTCGCCTGCCGGAAGATCCCTGGGTTGATCTCGATCCCCGCAGGGAGCGTGGCGGAGATGTCGGCGAGCTCGGCGTCGATGCGCTCGGTGAGCTCGAGGGTGTTCGTGTCGGGCTGTTTGAGGACCGTCAGAATGACGGCCCTCGAGCCGTTCGCGGAGCCCTCCCCCAGGCGCGTCGCGGGTCCGACCCGTGTCTCGGCGACGTCGCCGAGCGTGACCGGCACGCCATCGTGCACGGAAACGACCGTCGCCGCGATGTCCTCGACGCTCTGCACCCGGCCCGTGCCGCGGATGAGGTACTCCTGACCGCGCTCCATGAAGACGCCCCCCGACGCGTTCATGTTCGAGCCCCTCGCGGCCGCCAGGACGTCATGCAAGCCGACGCCGTAACCCGTGAGCCGCGCGGGATCGACGAGCACCTGGTACTGCCTCACCTCCCCACCGAGGGGGATGACCTGGGCCACGCCGGGGACGGCCAGGAGCCTGCGTCGCACGGTCCAGTCGGCGACCTCGCGCACGTCCATCGGTGACACGTGCGCCGAGCCGGTGATGGCCACGAGCATGATCTCACCCATGATCGACGTGATGGGTGCGAGCACGGGCGGGTCGGCGCCCTCGGGCAAGGACGCGCCTACGAGCTGCAGCTTCTCGGTGACGACCTGGCGTGCGCGGTAGATGTCCGTGCCCCAGTCGAACTCCACCCAGACGATGCTGATGCCCTGTGCGCTCGAGGAACGTACGCGCCTCACGCCCGTGGCCCCGTTCACGGCGGTCTCCACCGGAAACGTCACCAGGGTCTCGACCTCCTCCGGCGCCATCCCGTGGGCTTCCGTCAGCACGGTTACCGTGGGTGCCGTGAGATCCGGAAAGACGTCGACGGGCATACGGACCGCCGTAACCGTCCCGGCGGCCAGCAGTATCACCGCCCCGGCTAAGACGAGAAAGCGGTTCTGGATGGACCAGCGAATCATGGCGTCCAGCATGGTCCCTCCTCAGTGGGCGTGGCCGCCGGCGAACTCGTTCCCCGACAGAGACGCCAGACGTACCTGGTAGGCGCCGGTGGTCACGACCATGTCTCCCTCCCGCACGCCCCCGCGCACGAGCACGCGAGCCCCGTCCGACGCCCCGAGCGTGAGCACTCGCCGCTCGAACTCCTCTCCACCGATCTGTACATAGGCCACCGGCGTGCCGTTGTCGTCGAGCACGGCGGCCTGCGGTATCGCCACGCCCCGCTCGAGCCCGTCCAGGGGCACGTGCGCCTCGGCGATCTGACCGAACGCCACGCGCCCGGCAGCCGGCCCGGTCACCTCGTAGACGACTGGTACCGTCCGTGTCCTGGGGTCTACCACGGCGCCGACCGAGACCCGTCGCGTGGCCTGCTCGACGCCGCTGGAGCCCTCTACCGAGAAGCGTGCCGGGGGTGCTCCGAGCGAGCCCACCCGCGACACGGGGACCTGCACGCGGAGCCAGGCGGTGGTCGGATTCACGACCGTGAAGAGCGCCGACCCCGCCGTCACCCGACCACCGGGCACGAAGTCCCGCCGGGCTACGACACCGCCGATCGGCGAGCGCAGCCGTAGGAGATACTCGCCTTCGGCAGAGCCGCCCATGGCCTCGAGCTCCGCACGTGCGATCTCCAGATCGTGCTGCGCTTCGTCCAAACGTCTTTGCGGAATCGCCCCCGCAGCGAGCAGGCGCTGTGCGCGAGCCACCTCGACCTCGAGGCGCTCGACGCGCCCGCGGACCTCGGTATAGCCGCCGTCCTGCGCGGCCGGTGCGAGCACCACCAGCACGTCACCCTGCTGCACCCGCTCGCCAACCGAGGGCGCGGAGCGATTCGCGTCGGCCGGAGCGATGCCGTCGACCGGCGCGCTCACCTGCACCAGCGCACCGTCCGGAGGCGAGATCTCAGCCGGCGCGCGCACGCTCCGCTGTACCTCCCTCACCACGGCCGGCTCGACGGCGAAAGCGATGACCCACTGCTGCTCCTTCAGGAACACGATCGCCCCGCCCTCCTCCTCCCCCTCGAGCGGCGCGTCGTCCAGCGAAGCGTGCACGACGACCTCGGGAAGGAGATGTGCGCTCTGCACCTGGGGGCTGTTGAGGCTCAGCTCGACCGAGTACCTCCCGGGTCGCGCTACGACGGGGTCCAGGAGGAAGATGCCGTCGCGCGCCGGCGCCTCGATGGTGAACACCTCCCCGCTGCCTCCCCCCGACAGAGGAGCGAAGCGGACGGTCAGCGTGCCCGAGCGAATCGGTTCGAAAGTGGTCATGTCAGTGAGATGGATCGCCCAGTTGCCCGTGGGCCGCCCGGCGACGATCTCCGGGTATTCGAGGAAGAGCTCCGTCAAGTCGTTCCACTGTGTGACGACCACCGACGCGAGGCCCGGCTCCTCGACCTCCGCGGCCGGGCCGTCGCACGCCGCCGCTGCGACCGCACACCACAGAACCACGAAGAGGTGGCGACGCCCCCGGCCCTGCTCTCTCGTCCTGGATGCCCTCATGGCTGATCCTCCTGCGCCGGCAGCTCCGTGAACCCGCCGAGCGCGCGCTCCAAGTCGTAATAGGCGGCCCACAAATCGTTGCGCAGCCGCGACAGGTCGGTGGTAGCGGAATGCGCGGCGTCGGCCGCATCCAGTAGCTGCAGCAGCTCCATCTCACCTTCCTCGTAGGCGACCAAGGCGATCTCGAGGAGCTCGCCCGCGCCGGCGTTGGTCTCGTCTCCGAGTAGCACCGACCGGGCGGCAAGGGCTCGGTAGGACTCGAGCGCACGCAGCACTTCGCTCTCGACGCGCCGACGGGTGAGCTCCTCCTGCTGTTGGGCTGCGCGTCGACCTGCATCCGCCGCCTCCACCGCGCCCGAGGCACGGTCGAAGATCGGAAGGGGCAGCGAGAGTCCGAAGAAGCCCCCGGTCAAGCCATCCGATTGACGCTTGAGTCCGCCTGTTGCCGTCAGGTCTGGAACCCGCTCAGCCCGCATGAGGCGGGCGCGAGCGGCTTCGGCCTCGGCCTCCGCGCGAGCCGAGGCCACCTCCGGGCGGCGCGCGACGAGGGCCAATGCATCGGAGTCCGAGAGTGCGGCGGTGGGTGGGACAGTCGACGGGAGGGCCGTCGCCGCAAAACGCGAGGCGCCGTCGGGCGGCGTCACGAGCAGCGCCAGCACCCGCTGCGCCGAGAGCGCCTCTATCTCGGCCTCCACCAGGAGAGTCTCGTAACGAGCGCGCTCCAGACGGATCCGATGCAGCGTGAACCGAGAGACGTCACCCTCTCCGTGCCGCTCCTCGGCACTGCGCGCGGCCCGTCGGAAGACCTCGGTGATCCCCCGCCTCGCGGCCTCGCGCTGCTGCGAGAACACGGCCAGGGTGTACGCGCGCTTCACCTCGTAGGCGAGCCGAAGGCTGTCCGCACGGTAACCGTGCCTCGCGGCATCGGCCTGTGATCCCGCGACGTCTCCCCGCGCTCCGCGCGCACCCGACAGCTCGAAGCGCTGACTCGCGGTCAGGTACGTCTCCGAGTACGTCCTGGACGAGCCGGAGAGCGGCTCGTGCGTGGCGCTGAGGGTGGGATTCGGAAAGGCCTCCGCCTGACGAGCGAGCCCCGTCGCTTGCTCGACGCGCGACCGACCGACGCGCAGCTCGGGGTTGTTCTGGACGAGCAGGGCGAGCGCCTCGTCGAGGGATAAGGCGCGGACGTCCTGCCCGCTCGACGGGGTAGGAAGCAGCGTAGCGGCCAGCACGATGCCGGCGATTGAGAAGCGAATCACGATGACGTCTCCGGATGCGCCCGAGCGGTCGTCGGAACGACCGCAGCCGAGGAGCACGGGAATGGACTAGGGGACCTCAGCCGCGGAGTCGCGGCCGGGCAGTCAGGCGGAGACGGGTGGGGCGCGCGGTCGAACGGGTGGGGGTGGGAGCCCGCGGGGGAACGGCTCCATGGCCGGAGCCGGCACTACCAACAGGGGGGTGTCACCGAGCACGGCGTCCACGGCGCGGATCCTGACGGCAACCGCAACGACGAGCTGGGACGTCAGGCGCTCGCTCTGCTCCACGAGCTGCGTGCCGTGGCCGTGATGGCCCGCACTCTCGAGCACCGGGCCGGCCTCTCGGTCACCATGGTGGTGCGAGGGAGCCCCAGTCGTCAGCGCACAGAGGAGCACCGCGACGGCGAAGGCCTGGAGCCGGAACAGTGGGTTCGAGGGCATCGGTGGGAGTATCGCGGGCCCTGTGCGGGCGGTCAAACGGCTCCTCCGACGGAGGGTAAGGAGGACCGGGGCAGCTCAGAGCTTCCGCCGTAGGATCGCCGCATCTCCCACGAAATACGGAGTCGTCTCGACGAGCTCCCAACCACGACGGAGATAGAACTCCGCATCACCGCCCCGCCGATCGGCAGACTCGGGCGCGGCCGTGCCGACGTACAGCTCGTCGAACCCGAGGTGCCTCGCCCACTCCTCCACGGCACGCACGAGCGCCGCCCCCACACCCCGGTTGCGGAAGGCGGGCGACACGAGTAGCGCCGCGACCCAGGGCGTCAGGTCCGGCCGCGTGCTGATGGAGGTAGGACGGAGCGCCGCGGTTCCGCACAGCGACCCGTCGCAGAACGCGACGACGGCGAGGGGCAGGTCGTCCCGCTGGCAGCATTCCTCCAGGTCGACGCGCGCGTCGCCGGGCCCCTCCGGCCCGTACCAGGGCTCCCACTCTCGCAGGAACCACTCTTCCAGCTCGTCGAGCCGCTCGGGATGGTCCGCCAGCAGCTCTATCTCGATGTCCACCAGATCCGTCCCCGCGGGC
>JBFGFY010000041.1:0-18587 GCA_041579355.1 Longimicrobiales bacterium
CCCCGCGCGATCCGGCCGTAGATGCCTCCCCCCACCTCGGAGAGCGTGGACGGGATGATGTCGGTGGACACGAGAGGGCGCTCGACGAAGTCCCACTGGGGACTGTCGTGGTTCTGGTTGAAGAAGCCGAGCGGCGGAAGAATGATGCCGGCCCGCACCACGAGCTCCGGGCGGACCTGGAAGTCGATGAGCGCGGTCTCGAGAGCGATCTCCTCGGTGCCATGCTCGAACTCGAGCTCCGCCAGGAAGCGCACGCGGGGCGAGACCTGCGAGAAGAGGAAGACGTTGAAGCGGCGAAGCTCCATCGAGAAGCCCTCGCTCACCCCGTCCTCGACGAAGTAGTTCGTATTCCCCTCGATGTAGCCACCGATCGAAGTCGACGCGACGGAGCCGATGAAGGGACGGTCGTACAGACCCTGCTGAGCGAGCGTGGTGTCGGCCACCTGCGCGTCGACGCCACCCGCCGCCGTCCCCAGGGCCGCGACGAGCATCCACGTGGTCCGCCTCGTCATCAGGAGCCTCCGTCCAGCCGGATCACGAGGTCGTCCCCGTCCCCGACCACCGGGTACCGGGTGAGCGGGCGCTCCGCGGGCCCCTGGAGGACCTCTCCCAGGAAGGAGAACTCGCTCCCGTGACACGGGCACACGAGCCGGTCTCCCACGGGCTCGGGCTGGCACCCCTGGTGGGTGCACGCTGCCAGCAGCGCGACCGTCTCTCCGGTCGCGAGCCTCCGCACGTAGATGGGACGTTCCATTCCGGGCGCCTGCACGAAGACCTCGTTGGAGGCGGTCAGCGCCCCGGCGTCGATCGCGAGGCGGCCCGGAGCGAGGGTGCGGGGCGTCACGTACGCCGCCCCCGCGCACGCGCCGAGTGAAACCGTGGAGGCCCCCACGAGCACACTTGTGGCGACCATGGGTAGGCGCTGAACGAAGTCACGGCGGCGCATCGCGAGGGGCCTCCTCAGAGCGAGCGCAGGAAGCGGAGGAGCCGCTCCTGCTGCGCGGGTGTGAGGTTGCGGAACGCCGCGCGCGAGCCCGCCCCCTCCCCACCGTGGAGCTCGATCGCCTCACGTAGCGACCGCGCGCGTCCGTCGTGCATGAAGAACGCCCTCCCTCCCTGGAAGTTCTCCTGGATGCCGATGCCCCAGAGGGGTGGCGTGCGCCACTCCGACGTAAGCGCGACGCCCTCCGTGTAGCCGTCGTCCAGATCCGGCCCCATGTCGTGCAGGAGGAGGTCGGTGTAGGGATAGAACTCGACCCTGTCCAGCACGGCGATCTCGGAGGCACCCGTGCGCAGCGCGGGCACGTGGCACTTGGCGCAGCCGATGCTCTCGAAGAGCTGCTCGCCGGCCAGGACCTCCGGGTGGTCAGCCTCGCGCCGTGACGGAGCGCGGAGCGTCTTCAGATAGAAGACCACGTTCGCGACGGTGCTGCTCGACACTTCGGGATCGGCCGCGTCGTCGGAGGCGCGGCTTCCGGCCTCGGGCGTGAACAGGTCCTCGGGGATCAGGTCGCTCGTCACGCCCATGTCCTCGTGGTAGGCGCCCACGGTCTGGTGGAGCAGGTTCACGGTGAGCGCCTTCTTCCCGAAGCGCCCGATGTACATCCCGTTCACCAGGGTGCCGCGTGCCGCTGGATCCGGCGACCCCCGCGCCTCGAGCGCGAGCACCGCCTCGATGAGCTCGCTCGGCGCGTGCAGCTGGAGCCGCCCGCTGATCCCGTCTCCGTCGGCGTCGTTCGGGTCCGCGAGCGCGATCAGCGTCGCGTCCTCGACGGCGTCGAGATACCCGAGACCCGTGACCGCGGGGGGCGTGAAGCGCGAGATCCCGGTCACCCCGGACGGAATGCGCTCCGGAGGGTAGCCGGGGATGGAGCGGTGCTGCAGCTGCGGCCCCCCGAACGCCGTCATCGGGTCGAAGGTGCTACCCACCGTGCGACCGAAGCGGGTCAGGTTGAACGAGGGGTGCCCCTTCCCGTCGCCCACGTGGCACTGCTCGCAGGAGGTCGCCACGAAGATGGGGCCGAGACCGTCGACGACGGCGAAGCGCCTGGCGAACTCCTCGTCACCCTCGATGTGCTGGCGCTCCTGCGACGGCGTCAGACCCGCGATCGTCCCGTCGAGGACGTCCTCCTCGGCCGGAGCGTCCGGCGTCAGGATGTCGCACCCGACCAGCGGCGCCGCCGAAGCGAGCAGGGCCACGAGGGCCCGGATGCGGGAGCGCGTGCGCAAGGTGAGACCCGGGTTTAGGAGTGACTAAAACTATAATTTAGTCCAAACTAAAGATCGACGGACTCCCCGTCAACGAGCGCCGGGGAGGGGGGTCGCGTCCCGGCCGCGGCCGGCGGCTTCCGGCGGCTGTCCCCGCCCCGCGGGAAGCCCCACAATGCTTGGGGTGGCGCCCCACCTCCGGCCGAGTGCTCTTCCCGACATCGGTGGGGAGACCGGGGTGAGAGCGTAGACGCGTAGGGGCCTGAAAGGAGGCAATCGTGTACGACCGCATCGTGGTTCCCCTGGACGGATCGACCTTCGCCGAGGCGGCGCTCCCGCTCGCCCTCGCGCTCGTCGCCAAGACCGAGGCGACGCTGCATCTGGTGACGATCGTCGAGCCCATCCCGTCGTTCGCCTACGAGGAGTGGGAGTCGGCGGCCAAGGAGTGGAGCCAGGAGTACTTGTCCGCCGTCGCGGACCGAATCTCCCAGAAAGCCGGGAAGATCACGACGGCGCTGCTCACCGGCCACGTGGTGGAAACGCTGATCGGCGCCGCGAAGGAGAGCCGGGCCGATCTCATCGTGATGGCGACTCACGGCCGCGGCGCGCTCTCGCGCGCCTGGCTCGGTTCGGTCGCCGACGGCGTGATGCGGAGGGCCGAGGTGCCCGTGCTCTTCGTGCGTCCAGAGGAAGGAGACGCCCCTACCCCGCACCCGCGAGAGGACTTCGACACGGTGCTGGTCCCCTTGGACGGGTCGGAGCTGTCCGAGTCGGCGCTCGCCCACGCCACCGAGTTCGGCCAGCTCTTCGGCAGCGCCTACCACCTCACGCGCATCGTGTCGTACCCGATGGAGATCAGCTCACCGTACCTGCCGCACACCGTGCAGATGAACGCGACCGTGCTCGCGAACGCGAAGTCCGACGCCGCTCACTACCTCGAAGAGCACGCCGAGCGGCTGCGCTCGCGGGGCTTGCGGGTCACCACCTCGGTCATCGTGGACGCACAGGCCGGTCACGGGATCCTGTCGGAGGCCGAGGCCGTGGGCGCGGACCTGGTCGCGATGGCGACGCACGGCCGAAAAGGCGTCGGACGGCTCCTCATGGGCAGTTCCGCCGACAAGGTGCTCCGCGGCATCCACGTGCCGCTCCTCTTGTACCGACCCACCGACCACGCATGAGCGTGGGATAGGAGACCGATCATGGTCACAGTTCGTGACATCATGCAGAAGGAAGTCGTGAGCGTTTCGCCCGATACGAGCGCGCGCGCTCTCGCGCGCCTGCTCGCCGACCAGGAGATCACGGGGGTACCGGTCCTGGACATCAACGACGTGCTCGTAGGAGTCGTGTCGGCCACGGACCTCGTGCGACTCGCGGCCGACGAGTCCGCGGTCGAGCTGAGGTCGAGCGTCTTCGGTGCCAAGATCGAGGCGCTGACGGACCCCGACGCAGGCTCGGACGACGACGGAGACGATCCTTACGGCTTCTTCCTGCCGGAGGACTCCCCGTTGGTCGGCCAACGGTTCTTGGACCAGTGGTCCGACGACGAGTTCGACTCCGTTCCCGTGCGGGACATCATGACACCGGTCTCCTTCTCGGTGACGCCGGAAACGACCGTGCACGAGCTGTGCGAGTTTCTCGTGCGCGGACGCATCCATCGCGCGGTGGTCGTCGAGGACGCCCGGCTCGTCGGGATCGTCACCTCCGCGGACGTGCTACGTGCCGTCGCGGAAGCGAAGGTGGCCGTGGGAGCGTAGCCCGCTAGCGCCCCAGTCGCACGGCCGCCCACACGAGGGCGACGCCGAGTAGCGCGTTCACCCGCGCCCACCTGGCGGCGTGCGAGCGCAGCCGGCGGGCCTCGAGCGTGCCCGGGGTCGCCCGCCCCGCGCGTGGCCCGAGCCAGAAGTCGTGCACCGCTTGCACTCCGACCATCGCGGCCACGAGCGCGAGCTTGAGGCCGAGGCGGCGGCCGAGCGCCGTGGACCAGAGCGACGTCCCCCAGAAGTCGCCCCCCCACCAGCCGCGCAGGCGCAGCTGCTCGAAACCGGTCGCGAGGAGCACGACCACGCACACCCAGCCGACGACGCGGAAGCGGCGCCCGAGACCGTCGAAGAGCCCGGCGCGGAGCGCATCGTCTTGGACTCCGCGGAGCACCGGCGCGGCGATGGCGAAGAACAGCATGCCGCCGAGCCACACGACCGCGGCCAGGACGTGTGCGGTGAGCAGCGCCACGTACCGATCGCTCACGAGCCGGCTCTCATGAGCCCACTCTCACGAGCGACGAGGCGCTCGCGTCGGCCGTGATCAGCACCACCTCCCTCGCCTCGACGTCGACCTCGCCCTGGAACCGGAGCTCCACCGCCTGCGGTCGGGCGGACGATCCAGTCGGGAAGACGGGCGCGAAGAGGACGTCGAGCGAGTGGGTCCCGGGCGAGACGGGAATGTCGCGGTAGACGTAGATGGGACGGTCGCGCCTCGCTCCGCCCGGCCGCACGGTGTCGCGCGTGATCTCCGCCCCGTCGAGGCTCACACGCAGCTCGTAGTCGAGGTTCCCGCGAGTGCACACTTCGGGCGTGCGCATGTGGGGCGCGAGCGCCTCGAGCTCTGCCGCCGTCCGCGGCCGGCACTCGTCGATTCGCTGGCCGTCGATCCGCCAGGAGAGCCGGACGAGCGCGTCGTCCCCACGTGCGTAGGTGGTGGGGAGCTGCGAGAGCCAGGCGATCGTGAGCGCGGCTCCGAGAGTCACGGCTGCTGCGAGCACTCGGCGGAAACGAGTCACCGGTCCTCTCCCTCCGCCACGGAGACGGCGGGCACCTCACAGAGCGCGACGAGATCGATCTCCTGCTCGGCGGCCTCCGGACCGAGCGCACCCACGCGCTCCCGGAAGCTCGTGATCTCGCCTTGGAGAGCCGCCGCTTCGAGCTCCGACAACTGCACCACGCGCAACCGACGACGATCGACCCGCTCCTTGAGCTCCGCCTCGCGCTGCCCGTACACCCGCTCCAGGAGCCACTTCACACCCTCCCGATTCGGGCAGTCGCGCCCGGGACACGCCGCGACGAGCACACCGCCCGCGCCCGCCCTCACGAGGTACTCGAGCACCGACGTGTGCACGGCGCCGACGCAGGGGACCGGGAAGACGGGCGCTCGCGGGGAGTGCGCAAGCCGCCCCGCGGCCGAATGCTCGCACCCCACCACCACCACGTGGTCGGCGGAAAGCCGCTCTTCGGCAATGAAAGCCTTCACGGCCGCGAGCTGGTCCCGGCCCGTGCGCCCCGGCGGCCCCACGACCATGGGCGCACACGAGCCCGCGCAGATGCCGCAGCTCACGCAGAGGGCCGGGTCGACGAGCCCCACGTACCCGTCGCGCCCGTCGTCGCGCCGGACCATGCTGATCGCCTCCCACGGGCAGTCGTGGTAACACTGCTCGCACCCCGTGCAGACCCGTGGGTTGACCCACGACGGCTGCCTCACCTCCTCGGGCCCCGGACGCACGAGCAAGGGCACGGCGAGCGCCGCCGCCGAGATGCCCAGGAGCACCAGCCAGGCGGCCCCCGGGGGCAGCGCGCGGGTGAGCGGCCAGAGGAAGACGTAGAAGGCGTCGAAGGGCACGCCGCCGGGAAGGCGGAGCAGGTCCGCCTCCTCGGCCATCGCCACCGGCCAAACCACCGACAGCGCCGTGAAGAGCCACACGGTGCCCCACAGGAGCGGCTTCGGTGGCCAGATCACCGGGCGCGCGAGCCGCGCCACGTGCACCCAGAGGAGCAGCGCGATGCCCACCGGGAACGCGATGTGGGCGAACAGGTTCATGAAGAAGAACGCGCTCGGCATCGGCTGGTCGCCGACGAAGGTGCGGCTGATGGGCTCGGAGAAGATCGGAAGGAAGTCGAAGAGCCGCGCTCCCTCGAGCGCGATCAGCTGACCCTGCACGTCCCAGACCATCACGTACCCGGTCCACCCGCACACCAGGAAGACGAGCGTCAGGACGACGCCCGAGACCCACGCGAGCGCGCGGGTACCCCAGGCCCGGTCCTGCACGAACATACGGAACGCGTGCACGACGATGGCCACCACCGCTAGGTCGGAGACGTAGCGGTGCAGCGTGCGGATCCAGCGGCCGAGGAAGACCTGATCGGTGATGCGGGACACCGACTCGTACGGCGCGCCGATCCTGTAGAAGAGGAGGAGATACAGCCCCGTCACCAGCAGCACCGCGAAGGAGGCCACGACGAGGGCGCCCGAGTGATAGATCGGGTTGTAGCGCCACGTGTAGAGCGCGTTGCACGCCCGGTCCGCCCAGGCGAGCGCCCAGCGACCGCGGCGCTGCGACGCCCGGGTCACGCGCCTCATGGCACGGGGGTGCGGGGTCCGAGGCGTGGTCATGGCGGGCAAGATAGCCCCGCCTGGGGGGCCGCTGTGTGGGGAAAACCGCTCCCCCGCGTAGGGAGTTTTCCCGCTAGCGGGGGGTGTGCGCGAGCTACATCCTGAGGCAGATCGGATTCGGCCCCCGCGACCCTCCCCGCCGCGGATCCGGACGGACGTGCCACGTTCAGCCGGAGGCCCCATGGCCGAGGAGCAAAGGCCCGACACCTCTGAAGAGGTGCCGTTCCTGCAGCGTCTCTACGACCGCCCCTTCGTCCTGCTCGCGCTGGGGATGGGGGTGATGTTCGTCGTCTTCACCGCCTGGGGCCTGTGGGAGGTGTTGACCCTCCCCGTGGCCACGCTTCCCTGAGGGCCGGGCCATGTACAAGACCGGCGTAACGGCTCCCCAAGGGATCTGGTGGAAGCCCGCACACAAGTCGGAGCGCGTCTGGTTCACCATCGCGTTCGTGTGGTGCATGGTGCTCTTCGCGATGATGCCGCTCTGGCACCTCCGCGGCGGTCAGAACCCCTCGGGCATTCGGGCGCGCGTCGAGCCGCAGGCGTACATCGCCCGGGTCCAGCAGTTCATCCGCGACTACGGCACCGGTGAGACTGACGGCGGAATCCCCATCGTCGCGCCCCCACCCGGAGCGGACCTCTACTTGCTGGGGGCACAGTTCCAGTGGGCGCCCGTCTTACAGCTCGAGCAGGGGGTGGAGTACACGCTGCACCTCTCGTCGCTCGACGTGAACCACGGCTTCAACCTCTACCCGTTCAACGTCAACTTCCAGGTCGTGCCCGGCTACGACTACGGCCTACGCGTCACACCCACCGAGGCCGGCGACTACCGCATCGTCTGTAACGAGTTCTGCGGCGTCGGTCACCACCTCATGGTGGGTCGGATCATCGTGACACCGGGCACCGACGTGGCGTCCGCCGGTGACGTCGGGGACGACGCCGGCCCGGCGGGTGCGCCATGAGCACGCCGACCACCGCTGCGCCCGGCGCAACGACCGCTTTCCGCGTTTGTCCGACCACGGGCCTCAAGGTCCACAGGGACGCCGACGCGCTCATCAAGGCGAACGCCGTCGTCGCGACCGTCGCCCTGCTGATCGGCGGGATCGCGGCGATCCTGGTCCTGCTCACGCGCTGGCAGGCGGTCCATCTGCTCAGCGACGTGATGTTCTACCGGTGGCTGACCATCCACGGGATGAACATGCTCATCTTCTTCATCCTGTTCTTCGAGATGGCGGTCCTCTACTTCGCCTCGGCGGTGCTGCTGAACTGCCGCGTGGCGGGGCCGAGGTGGGGCTGGCTCGCGTTCGGCCTCATGGTCGGCGGGGCCGGCCTCGTGGAGTGGGCGATGTTCACCGGACGGGCCGACGTGCTCTTCACATCGTACGTGCCGCTGCGGGCACACCCGGTCTTCTACCTGGGAGTGATCCTGTTCGCCGTCGGCGCGATCGTGGTCACGACGATCTTCTTCGCGACGCTCGTGGTGGCGAAGCGCGAGCGTACCTACACGGGCTCCGTACCCCTGGTCACCTTCGGAGCCCTCACCGCGGCGATCATCGCGGCGATCACGCTCGCGCACGGCGCCGCCATCTACATCCCGACCTTCCTCTGGTCGATCGGCGTGATGGGCGTCGACGCCCAGGTCTACCGGCTCGTGTGGTGGGGCCTCGGGCACTCGTCGCAGCAGATCAACGTGGCCGCCATGGTCTCGATCTGGTACCTCCTCGGCGCGCTGACGGTGGGCGCGGTCGTGGTGAACGAGAAGATCAGCCGCACGGCCTTCGTGCTCTACATCCTCTTCATCTCGATGGCGTCGGCGCACCACCTGCTCGTCGACCCGGGCTTCGGCCCCGAGTGGAAGGTCGTGAACACGTCGTACTTCATGTACATGGCGGTGCTCGCGTCCATGCTGCACGGATTCACCGTTCCGGCGGGCGTCGAGCTGGGCATGCGCCTCCGCGGCTTCACGGAAGGCCTCTTCGGCTGGCTACGGAAGGCGCCGTGGGGTGACCCCGGCTTCAGCTCCCTGTGCCTCTCCGTCGTCGTGTTCGGCTTCGTGGGCGGCATCACGGGCGTCACGTTCGGCACCGAGCAGATCAACATCATCGCGCACAACACGCTCCGGATCCCGGGGCACTTCCACGCCACGGTGGTATCCGGCACGGCGATGGCCTTCATGGGCATCACCTACTACGTGATCCCGCTCATCTTCCGGAAGAAGGTGGCGTTCTACGGCATGGCTCGCTGGCAGCCGTACGTCTTCTCGGTCGGGATGCTGATCTTCTCGCTCGCGATGACCTTCGCGGGGACGTTCGGCGTGCCGCGCCGCCACTACGACATCACCTTCACGGGCGCGCCCTTCGGAGTCGAGTACTCGGCCGCGACGGACCTCGTGATCGGCATCATGGCCGTCGGCGGGCTCATCGCCGCGGTGGGCGGCGGGATGTACATCCTCATCACCGTCGTGTCGGTCTTCTTCGGCAAGCCGATGGGTGACGACTGCACGGACGTCGCGCTGGCGGGAAGCGTACCGCCCGGGATCTACACGCGGCCCTTCACCGAGCTGCCGACCGAAGAGACGGAGGTCGAGGAGCACGGCGCGCTCGGCATGATGCCGGGCACGATGGTGCTCGTGGCCATCTTCTTCGTCGCGTTCGTCGTGTACTACTTCGTGAACTGGAAGCTCTTGTCTTCGGCGTGGCTCATCGGGTGATGCGCAGGCAGGACCTCTGGCCGCTCGGCGCCGTCGGCTTCGTGCTCGCGGTCACGGCCGCGTGGTGGGGGTTCGCGCTCTGGTCGATCCCGGGGGCGCCGGACTGGGTGGAGCGGGCCCGTACCGTCTGCTTCAACCTCACGGACACGGGCCTCCCCGACGCCAAGGGATGGATGCTCCTGGTCGGGCAGCCCCCCCTCATGCTCGCCCTTCTCTGGGTCGGCTGGCGACGGGAGGTCACGGGCAGCATGCGGAGGCTGGTCGCGCTGCCGGCGGGGCGTGCGGCCACCGTGGCCGTGATCGCGCTGACCGTCACGGGGGCGGGTCTCACGGTACAGAAGGTCAGGGAGGCCGCGGGATCCGAGACGGCATGGGTCGCCGCGGGGCCCGCGGCGGACGATCACCCCCGGCTCGACCGCCCTTGGCCGGAGCTGGGCGGGCTGGTCGACCAGACGGGAGCAGCCTTCTCCCACGCGCGCCTCGCGGGAAAGCAGGCGCTGGTCACGTTCGCGTTCGGCCACTGCGAGACGCTCTGCCCGGTCGTCGTGGAGCAGGCGCGAGCCGCACGCGAGGCGCTGAGCGGGGCTGGGGCTGATCCAGAGCTCGCGCTCGTCGTCATCACGCTCGACCCCTGGCGCGACACTCCTGCGAGGCTCCCCGGCCTCTTCCGGCAGTGGGGGCTCGACCCCGCGCGCGACTTCGTCGTCGGCGGACCGGTGGAGTCCGTGGAGGCCGGCTTGGACGCGTGGGGGCTCGCGCGCACCCGTGACCTCCGCACGGGAGACATCGTGCACGCCGGGATGGTCTACCTCGTAGAAGCGGACGGGACGATCGCCTTTGCCTCGGCAGGCGGCCTCGAGCACCTGGTGAGCCTCGCGAAGCGTCTCGCGCCGTCGCCGCGGTCGTGACCGACGTCGTCGTCATCGGCGCGGGACCGGCGGGCCTCACCCTGGGCTGCTACCTGGCGGGGTTCGGGATCCGGAGCCTGATCCTGGAGCGGGCGCACCATCCCCGTCCCCACGTCGGCGAGTCGCTCATGCCGGCGACGGTTCGGATCTTCCGTGAGATCGGCTTCCTGCCGGTCATGGAGGCGGCCGACTTCCCCCGCTCCGGAGGGGTCGTCTATCACCCGGGCGGTCGCGAGGTCGTCGACCTGGCCTACGCCGAGTTCCCCCAGCAGGGTGTGGAGCAGGGCTACACGTACCATGTGGACCGGTCCAAGCTCGACCTGCTGCTGCTCAAGCACGCGGAGAACCAGGGCTGTCGGATCGTCCAGGGCGCGAGCGTGCGAGAGGTCGTGTTCGACGCCGACGGCCGAGCCACGGGCGTGCAGGTGAGCGTGGGCGCACAGGACCTGCTGATTCCCGCCAAGCTCGTTGTGGACGCGGCGGGTCGAGGCACCAAGATCGGCCGGCAGCTCCGGCTCCGCAGGGATCACCCGGAGCGGGAGCAGCTGGCCCTGCACGCCTGGTTCGTCGACGTCCGCCGTGGGCGGAGAGACACGCAGCACTTCACACACGTCTACTTCCTGCCCGGGCTCCGCGGCTGGGCGTGGCAGGCCCCGATCGACGGCAGCATCACGTCGGTGGGCCTGGTGACTTCCACAGCACACTTCAGGGAGTCGGGGCTCGACACCGACAGGTACTTCGCTGCGGCCATGGCCGAAAACGAAGCCCTCGCCCGTGCCATGAAACGGGCGGCGCGTATCAACGAGCTCAAGGGGGAAGCCAACTTCAGCTACGCGCTGAAGCAGGTCTGCGGCGACGGCTGGCTGGCGATCGGCGACGCGGCGCAGTTCATCGACCCCGTCTTTTCTTCGGGGGTCAGCGTGGCAATGCACACGGCCCGCTTCGCGTCCGAGCGCATCCGGGCGGCGAGCGAGAGCGGCGACTTCAGCCGGGGCACCTTCCTGCCCTACGAAGACCGGGTGGTCGCCGGCGCGGCCTTCTGGGACGAGTTCGTCTCGCTCTTCTACGCGTTGCTCCCCGTGTTCCCGCGCCTGTTCCGCTCAACGGAGCATCGCAGGCCGCTCCTGGAGCTGATCCAGGGCGAGGTGCGGCCCGCCGCCCACCGGCCCCTCCTCCACGAGATGCGCCGCATCGTCGGCGAGCTACGGCTCGAGAACGCCGCCGCCGGCTAGACCGGCGCGCTCAGCGCCCGCTCCGCCTCGAGCGTGCGGGCACGTCGACGCGACCTGTGACCCCCGCGTAGGTGATCTCGCCGCTGCCGTCGCGCTCCACCACGAAGTCGCCACCGACCTCGCTCACGCGGATCGAGCCCGAACCGTCGGCCTCGATGAGGACGTCCCGGCCGACCTGGGCGATCTCGATCCTACCGGAGCCGTCGCGCACGGCGACCGCGCCGGCGACGCGTGCAACACGGATGCCCCCGGAGCCGTCGCGAATCTCGAGGTCACCCGTCACGTCCTCGACCTCGATGTCACCGGACCCGTCCTCGATCCGGACGGACCCCAGAGCCCCCCGGACGTCGATGCCACCCGAGGAGTCGGCGATGCGCAGGTCACCCGAGGCCCGCACGGTGATGTCTCCCGACGAGTCGGCGATGTCGACGCTCGTGCCTGCGGGCATCGTGACCGTGAGGTCGATCCGCGCTGTCTCGCCCACCTCTCCCCACCCCGACCCGTCCCCGTCGTGAGCGCTCAGCCGGATCTGGCGCCCGGCTCTCTCGGCCGAGAGCTCGAGCCGCTCGAGGACGTCCGTGCTCGACGCGCACACCCGTCCGACGGCGACCACCTCGTCCGTGCCGTCGCGCCCCTCCACTTCGAGGCTCCCCGCCGCGGCCGCGATCGCAAGCGTGCCCCCCTCTCCGAGCTCCAGGGCTACGCGCCTCTCGACCTCGAACGCACATGCAGCACCGGTGCGCACCTGCACGTCCACCTCGATTTCGACGACACGCTCGAGATCTGCGTCCACGCGTATGACGCGCACCTCTTCAGCGTCGCGCTCTTCAGCCAGCAGCGCCGCAGTCTGGTCACCCATCCACCCGATCCCCCCGTACACCAGGAAGAGGGACATCACTCGCAGCACACGCATCGTCATCCTCCTCGTCCGAAAGCCCGCCATCACCTCTTGGACGCTGGCTCGGCCCGATGGGTTGTGAGATTGCGGCCAGGTGTTCCCGCGCCCCAGCTTTGCTTCCCTCCCGACGAGCCCGATCCACCCCAGGTTTCGATCTCCATGGCCGGACCGGCCCGACCCGGTGATTCGATCCAGCGCGCGCGCACCCTCCCCTCGCGGGTCTACCACGACCCCGAGGTCCACGAGCGCGTGGTGCAGCGCGTGCTTGCGCGCAGCTGGCAGATGGTCGGCGACGCAAGCCGCCTGAAGGCACCCGGGCACGTGCTCCCGCTCACGCTGCTCGAGGGATCCCTCGACGAGCCGCTGCTCCTCAGCTGTGCCGACGACGGACAGCTGCGCTGTCTGAGCAACGTGTGTACCCATCGCGGGATGCTCGTCGTCGAAGGCGAAGGGCACGTGCAGTCCTTACGCTGCCGCTACCACGGCCGACGCTTCGAGCTCGACGGATCCTTCCGCTCCATGCCGGAGTTCGACGGCGTCGAGGACTTCCCGTCGCCCGATGATGACCTGCCCCGCCTCCCCCTCCACCGCTGGGGGCCCCTGCTGTTCTCGGCGCTCGACCCGGCTTGTGACTTCGACGAGTGGATCGCCCCGGTGCGCGAGCGCATCGACTGGCTCGAGCCCGAGCGCTTCGTTCCGTACGCCCCCCACGCACAGGACTACGTCGTGGCGGCCAACTGGGCGCTCTACTGCGACAACTACCTCGAGGGCTTCCACGTGCCGTACGTGCACGGCGCGAGCCTCGGGGCGAAGTTGGACTACGACGCGTACGACACGGTCGTGTTCGAGTGGTGCAACGTGCAGATCGGCGTCGCGGCGGCGGGCCAGCCGGCGTTCGAGCCGCCCGCCGGTCATCCCGACGCGGGCAAGCGGATCGCGGCGTGGTACTTTTGGCTCTTCCCGAACCTGATGCTGAACTTCTACCCGTGGGGAGTGTCCGTGAACGTCGTACAACCGCTCGGCCCTACGCGGACCCGCGTGCTCTTCCGCTCCTGGGTCACCGACCCGGACGCAACCGCGACGAGCGCCGGCTCGGACCTGCACCGGGTCGAAATGGAGGACGAGGAGATCGTCGAGGCCGTGCAGCGGGGCGTCCGCTCCCGCCTCTACGACACGGGTCGCTACAGCCCGCGACGCGAGCTCGGCCCGCACCACTTCCACACCCTCCTCCGCCGGGAGCTCGCAGAATGACGCGCCGCCTCAGCACCTGCCTGTCGCTCGCACTCTCCGCCGCGGCCCTCGCCGCGAGCCCCGCGCTCGCGCAACCCGGCGGGCAGGCCGACTCGAGCGGTTGGCCGGCGGTCGAGCTCGGAGCGCGTGTGGGCTACGACAACCAGCAGCGGCAGGAAGTCGTGGGGGCGTTGCTCCGGGTCCCCGTGCTCCGCGACGGGAGTATCGAGCTGCTCCCGAACGCGGACGTCACCTTCCTGCGCGGGCTGAAGGAGTATCAGGTCAACCTGGAGGCCGTCTACCTCCTCGCGGGACGCCAGGGTGGTCCGTATCTGGGTGGCGGCGTCGGCTTCCGGAGCACGATCCCGCCGAACGACCCGACCGCCGGAAGGCAGACGTATACGACCTTCGGCCTCGTGGTGGGCCTCAAGTTCGGCACCCTGGACCGCGTACGGCCCTTCCTGGAGTTCCGCCGCGTCTTCGTGAGCGAGCTCGCCGTCGACCCCCAGCTGCTCTCGTTCGGCGCCACGCTCGTTCTCTGGTAGGCGCCCGCCGGTCGATGCGGACCCCTTTCCGGATCGATAGCTTGACCGCGTTCGTCGCAACCCTGGGGAGGTAGAGTCTTGATCTGGGTCTGGAGCGTCGTCGCGTTCGTGCTCCTCGTCGTCGTCTACGACCTCGTGCAGAAGAAGCACGCGATCCTTCGCAACTTCCCGATCATCGGACACTTCCGATACATCCTCGAAGCGTTCGGACCGGAGCTCCGCCAGTACATCGTCACGTCGAACGACGAGGAGCGACCCTTCTCGCGCGACCAGCGCAGGTGGATCTACACGTCCGCGAAGCGCGTGAACAGCTACCTCGGGTTCGGGACGGACAACGAAGTCGAGCTCTCGAGCAACTACCTCATCATCAAGCACGAGACGCTCGGGCGGATGGACGTGCACCACGACGAGGACAGGAACCCGACGTACCGACTCCCGTGCGCGAAAATCGTGGGCTCGTACCGCCGCAGGAAGAGAGCCTTCCGGCCGGACTCGGTGGTCAACATCAGCGCCATGAGCTTCGGCTCGCTCTCCGGCCCGGCGGTGCAGGCCCTCAACCGGGGCGCGGCGATCTGCGGCTGCCTGCACAACACAGGCGAGGGTGGCATCGCCCCGCACCACATGCACGGTGGCGAGCTGATCTGGCAGGTCGGGACCGGCTACTTCGGCTGCCGGACCCCCGAAGGTCAGTTCGATCGGGCCGAGTTCCTGAGGAAGGTCGAGGAGCACCCCGTGCGCGCCGTCGAGTTGAAGCTGAGCCAGGGCGCCAAGCCGGGCCTGGGCGGCGTGCTCCCGGGCGCCAAGGTGACGGCCGAGATCGCGATGATCCGCGGCGTGCCCCAGGGCAAGACGGTGGTGAGCCCCGCCACCCACCGCGCCTTCCGTAACGTCGACGAGATGCTGGACTTCGTGGAGGATCTCGCCGATGCCTCCGGCGTGCCGATCGGCATCAAATCCGCGGTCGGACTGCTCGGCTTCTGGATCGATCTCGCGGAACGGATGGCGAGTGAGGAGCGGGGGGTCGACTTCATCACGATCGATGGAGGCGAAGGGGGTACGGGGGCCGCTCCGTTCGCCTTCGCCGACCACGTGGCCCTGCCCTACAAGCTCGGGTTCAGCCGCGTCTACCGGATCTTCGCCGAGCGCGGCGTACATCAGAGGGTGGTCTGGATCGGGTCCGGAAAGCTCGGATTCCCGGAGACTTCGCTCCTGGCGTTCTGCCTGGGCGCGGACATGATCAGCGTCGGGCGCGAGGCCATGATGGCGATCGGCTGCATCCAGGCGCAGCGGTGCCACACCGGCCACTGTCCGACCGGGGTCGCGACCCAGAACCGCTGGCTCGTCCGGGGTCTCGACCCGACGGACAAAGCGGCGCGGCTCGCCAACTACGTGATCTCACTCCGCAAGGAGCTGATGCGCCTCTCCCACGCCTGCGGCGTCGACCACCCGGGGCTGCTGAGCGCGCAGCACATGGAGATCCTGGACGGATCCTACGGCAGCCGCCCGCTGCGCGAGGTCTTCCACTACGAGCCCGGTTGGGAGCTCCCCTCCGAGGCGGACGCGTCCGCGGTCCGGCTCGCCATGGGTGGCGCCGGAGACCTCGGCGAGCCGGTGGTCTACGCCGAGCCGTAGGGATCCAGCGGCCTACGCCGGCTCGTCCCAGATCCTGCGCAGGTAGCGCTCCGGGTCCACGAGAAAGTCCCTGACGAGGCGCACAGAGTCGAGCTCCTCGTACGGGACCTGGCGGGGCGGCGCCTGATCGAAGGAGAAGATCGCGGCTCCCGGTGTCGCCATCAGGATCGGCGAGTGGGTCGCGATCAGGAACTGTGAGCCCTCGTCGAGCGCCGCCCTGAGCATCGCGAGAAAGCCCAACTGGCTCTGCGGCGAGAGCGCCGCCTCGGGCTCGTCGAGCAGATAGAGCCCTCCGGGCACGAGCCGGCTCGTGAAGAGGCGCAGGAACGCCTCACCGTGCGACGCCGCGTCCGGGTCTTCCCCGTAGCGGCGTGAGATATCCGCCAAGGAAGAGTGGTGGGGTCCCTTCGCCAGCGTGCGCGCGTGCGCGGAGGAGTCGGCGAGGTCGACGTCGATCCTCCTCAGCTCGGCCTGGTGCTCCGCTCGCTGCTCTGCGAGCCGCTTCTGGAACCCGAAGAAGTCCTCGGCCCTGAGGAAGAACCCGCGGCGGCTCCTGCCCCGCCAGCTCAATCGCAGCCGGTCCGCCAAGCGGCGCTGCGCCTCCAGCGTGGGGTCGCTCCTCAGCCGGGCCGATCCGACGGCAGGCAAGTCGGCCGCGATCGCGAGCGCCTCGAGGAAGGTGGACTTTCCGGTGCCGTTCTCGCCGACCAGGAGCGTGACCGGGGCGCGCAGGTCCAACTCGGTGAGCGTCTCGATCGCCGGCACGGAGAAGGGGAAGCCGACGGCCCCCTCCGGGGGTCGGTAGGTGACGGAGCAGAGTTGGATGCCGGGTGTGTCCACCCGGGCAATCTAAAGCTGTTCGAGCTCCTTCCTCGCCTTCTCGAGAATGTCCCGGATGCGCTCGGTCGCCTCGAAGTCGGCGCGGGCGGCCGCCTTGAAGGCGGCCTTCGAGAGCCGTCCCCAGCTCCCCCAGATCTCCGCGGTCTCGGGACCCATGTTGATACCCCAGTCCTTCCAACCGTGGGCACGCCTCCAGATCCGCTCTACGTCCTCTTCGTGAAGGAGGAGCTCCTCGCGGCCCGCGTCGGTGAGGTGGTACACCTTCTTGCCTTCGAGCTCCTCGATGCGGACCAAGCCCTCGTCCTCGAGCTGCTGGAGAACCGGGTACACGGTGCCCGCGCTGGCCTGGTACATGCCGCCCGAGCGCTCCCCGAGCCGCCTCATGAGCTCGTACCCGTGCCCGGCCTCGTCCCTGAGGAGGGAGAGGAGCGCGAGGCGTACCTCACCCTGCCGGAAGAAGCGCCGTGCGGGCCCACGCCCGCGGTGGCGCCCCCTGCGGCGGGGCCCGCCCCCGACGTCCCACCCGAAGATCCAGTCGAAGTCCATGCCGCGTCCTCTCCGGCCCGTGTGACAGCCCATCTCGCCGACTCCTGCGAAGCTTGTGTCGCCCGACCCTATGTACAATAGGTCGTCAAGTATATCGTACGATATATCGAGACACCGAGTAAGGTCAAGGACCACGGATGAGCCCCACGCCCGCCGGAGCGGCCCGCACGCTCCCCGACGCCCTGGAGCGCGCCTACTTGGCCTTCAGCTCCTCCAAGTCCTCGAGCGTACGGGGCCAGTCGTCCCCGAGGAGCCGAGACAGGCCGCGGTCGGCCAGTACCGTGCCGCCGGTCTGGCAGGTGGCGCAGTAGTTGGTCTCCCGGTCGGCGTACTTGATGCGCTGAATCGGGGACCCGCACACCGGGCAGGGCTCGCCGTACTTCCCGTGTGCGGCCATGGCCGGGTGGAAGGCGGTGATCTTGTCTGGGAAGCGCTCGCCGAACTCGGAGCGGAGCCGCTCGGTCCACTCCGCGAGCGAGCGGCGGGTGACCTCGTAGAGCGTGCCGACCTCCAGCTCGGTAAGGTTTCGCGTCCGCTGCAGCGGCGAGAGCCGCGCGAAGAGGAGGATCTCGTCCGAGTGCGCGTTCCCGATCCCGCTGAAGATGCGCGGATCGGTGAGCGCACGCTTGAGCGTGCGGTTCTCCGCTGTGAGGGCGGAGGTGAACTCCTCCAGTGTGGCGGCCAGCGGGTCGATGCCGCCGGGGTCGAGGTCTCCCAAGGCCGCCTCACCGCGCACGACGTGCAGCGACGCGCGCTTGTGCGTGGACTGCTCCGTCAGCAATAGGGTCCCGTGCTTGAAGTCGAAAGCGCCGTGCGCCCGCTTCTTGGGCACGGCCAATCCCGGCTTCCCCCACTTGAAGCGTCCCGTGATCATGAGGTGGAAGACGAGGAAGATCTCTCCTTCCATCTCCCATACGATCCGCTTGCCGATGCGCCGCAGGCCTGTCACGCGGCGGCCCTCGGCCTCCGAGAATGGCGGATCGAAGGTGCGCACCAGCGAGGGGGACCGTAAACGGATCCGCTCGAGTGCGTGTCCCTTGATTGTCCGGTCGAGGCCCTCCAGATAGGCCGTGATCTCGGGAAGCTCGGGCATGGAGGGTACCGGACGCGTCGTCTATGCGCTTGAGGGGAGCACGATCGGGAGATCCGCGACGTTCGCGGAAACATCTCCAGGGGATGGGTGGTTCGGCAAACCGAGCGACCGCGTGTGATTCGGCGAAGGGGGTCGTCCGCTTGGCACACGATGTGACGTTCCGCATGGGGGCGACGTTGGTCGCCCTCGCGTTCGCGGTCACGAGCGGCCGGACCGGGATGCAGGAGCATCCGCGGTCGGCGCACGCTACGTCCGGGCACGACATCGCCAGCGAAGCGTACGCGCCCGAGGTTCCCCCAGCCCCCGCCCAAGCCTCGCACGCCGCGGCGGCGTCCGAGCCAGCGCCCGCCCCCGCCGCCCACGAGGGC